>NZ_JBMVFA010000006.1:0-345934 GCF_049543595.1 Kitasatospora sp. NPDC094028
CCATGTCCTGTCCGTTCCGGCCGGCCAGAGCCCTCAGCCGGGCCCCGGCCAGCCTCCCAGATCACGGACTTACACGAACTATCTGACACGCTCGCGGGTGGCGGGGCCGGGCGGCGGGGGCCTGAGGCGTAGTCACTCAGTCAGAGACGCACAACGACAGAGGGCCTGCCGGATTTCTCCGGCAGGCCCTCTGCACTGGGTCGGGGTGGCGGGATTTGAACCCACGGCCTCTTCGTCCCGAACGAAGCGCGCTACCAAGCTGCGCCACACCCCGGTCTTTCTGTTTGTCGCTCCGTCTCCTTCGCGACGAGTAGAACTCTACCGGACGCTTGCCGAGACACGAAATCCGGTTTCGGGTGGGCGTCCGGGAGCGGTTCAGCGGGGGGTGGGGGTGAGGGTGAGGAGGGTGGCTTCGGGCGGGCAGGCGAAGCGGATCGGGGTGTAGCGGTTGGTGCCGCAGCCGGCGGAGACGTGGAGGTAGGAGCGGCGGCCGCCGGCGGTGTGGGTGGAGAGGCCCTTGACCCGGTCGGTGTCGAGGTCGCAGTTGGTGACGAGGGCGCCGTAGAAGGGGATGCAGAGCTGGCCGCCGTGGGTGTGGCCGGCGAGGATCAGTGGGTAGCGGTCGGCGGTGAAGGCGTCGAGGACGCGCAGGTAGGGCGCGTGGACGACGGCGAGGGAGAGGTCGGCGTCGGCGGAGGGGCCGCCGGAGACCGCGCTGTAGCGGTCGCGCCGGATGTGCGGGTCGTCGAGGCCGGTGAATTCGAGGTCGAGGCCGCCGATGGTGAGCCGGCCGCGGGCGTTGGTGAGGTCGAGCCAGCCGGCGGCGTCGAAGCCGTCGCGGAGCTTCTCCCAGGGGTTGTGGACGGCGCCGACGACGCCGCGGTTGGCGCTGCCGTCCGGGTTGTTCATGCCGTGGACACCGCTGCGCATGGCCTTGAGGTAGCGGGCCGGGTTCTTCGGGGCGGGGCCGTAGTAGTCGTTGGACCCGAAGACGTAGACGCCGGGGAAGTCCATGAGGGGCCCGAGGGCGTCGAGGGTGGCGGGGACGCCGAGCGGGTCGGAGAGGTTGTCGCCGGTGTTGACCACGAGGTCGGGGCGCAGGCCGGCGAGGCTCTGCAGCCAGCGCTGTTTCTTGGCCTGCCCGCTCACCATGTGGATGTCGGAGACCTGCAGGATCCGGATCGGCCGGGCACCGTGGGGGAGGACGGGGATCTCGACCCGGCGGAGTCGGAAGGATCGGACCTCGTACCCGACTGAGTAGGCGAGGCAGGCGGCGCCGGCGGCGGCGACACCGAGGGGAACGGAGTACAGCGGTCGCATCGCTCCATGCTCTCAGACGGTGGATCAGCTGGTGAACGAGGGCGAGCCGGGCGAGGGCCCCGGCTCCGGGCCCCGCCGGGCGCGCAGGGCCCGGACCTTGTGCCGGTTTCCGCAGCGCTCCATGGAGCACCAGCGGCGCCGTCCGGGCCGGGAGGTGTCGACGAAGATCAGCCGGCAGTTGTGCGCCCCGCACTCCCGCAGCCGGTCGGCGTACGGGCCGGTGAGCAGGGCGATGGCGTCCCGGGCGAGGGTGGAGGCGAGCTGCGCGCCATCGGCGGGCAGGGAGGCCGCCGCGGTGCCGTCCGGGGCGATCCTGGGGACGAGCGGGGGGTGTTCGGCGGCCCGGTTGAGCGCGGCGTAGTCGGCCGGGTCGCCGTGGGAGCCCGGGGAGCCGTGGGTGCCCGGGCCGTCGTGGGTCCGGGCCGAGGCGAGCCGCCACAGGGCGTCGCGCAGGGTGCGGGTGGCGGCGAGCTGGTCGGCGGTGATCCGGACGGCGTCGGCGGGCAGCCGGAGCCGGGACCGGGGGAGCCAGTCGGCGAGGTCGGACGGCCGGTGCAGCACCTCGTAGCGGGCGTGGTCGCCGGGGCCGCCGGTGGTGAGGAGTTCCAGGCAGAGGGCGCCGGGGTCGAAGTGGAAGCTGGCGCCGGCGGGGGTGGTGAGGAGCAGGCCTGCCGCGTCGGTCATGTAACCACGATAAGAGGTTACGGACGGTTCGTGACCCCCCGCCCCGGACCGGCCTTCCCGATATTGCCGGGCGACCGATCGCCGCAGGTGGGAGACTCGGGCCCATGACCACGCTCAAGGAGCAGCTGCAGGAGGACCTCACGGCTGCCATCAGGGACCGGGACGAGCTGCGCTCGTCCACCATCCGGCTCACGCTGGCCGCCGTCACGAGCGAGGAGGTGGCGGGCAAGTCGAAGCGCGAGCTGTCCGACGCCGACGTGCTCAAGGTGATCGGTCGCGAGGCGAAGAAGCGCCGGGAGGCGGCCGAGGCCTTCGGCTCCGCGGGCCGGGCCGAGCAGGCCGCCCGGGAGCTCGCGGAGGGTGAGGTGCTGGCGGGCTACCTGCCCAAGCAGCTCTCCGACGAGGAGCTGACCGCGATCGTCGCCGCCGCGGTGGCCGAGAGCGGGGCGAGCGGCCCGCAGGCGATGGGCGCCGTGATGAAGCTGGTGAAGCCGAAGGTGGACGGGCTGGCCGAGGGCGGCCGGGTCGCCGCCGCGGTGAAGGCCGCCCTGACGGGCTGATCCCGGCCCGTAAGACGGCCCGCGACGGCCCTTCGGCGGCGGCGCCACGACGACCCTAGGACGGCCCAGCGGCGGCCCGTACGGGTGCCCGTGCCCGCGCCCGTGCCCGCGCGAACGCAAGCGAAAGGGGCGCTTCCCGAGAGTCCACTCGGGAAGCGCCCCTTTCGCTTGCGTTCGGCCGCCGGGCGGTCGGCGTCAGCCGTTGCCGCCGCCGTGCTTGCCGCCGTTGCCCCCGCCGCCGCCGACGAGGCCCGGCGGGAGGGTGATGCCGCCGCCGATCATCCCGCCGTCGCCGTTCCCGTTGCCCGTGTTGGCGGGCGGCGGCGGCGGGTTGCCGCCGGCCTGCTGGGCCGGGTCGCTCGGGGCGGTGGTCGGGGTGGGGTCGGGCTTGGGCATGTCGGGGATGCTGGCGGTGGGCAGCTGCTGGACCGGGGCGCCCTTCAGCGCCTGGTTCATCGCCAGTCGCCAGATCGGGCCGGGGCCGGTGGCGCCGAAGACCTCGGGGAACGTGGTCGGGCCGATCTTGATGTTCTTCATCGGCACGCCGCCGGCGGGGCCGCCGAGCCAGACCGAGGTGGCGAGCTGCGGGGTGTAGCCGCTGAACCAGGCGGCGCGCTTCTCGTCGGAGGTACCGGTCTTGCCGGCGATCGGGCGGCCGTCGTCCAGGCCGAGGTCCTTACCGGTGCCCTTCTCGGTCACGCCGCTGAGCACGGTGTTCATCGCGTCGGCGGTGCTCTCGGAGAAGGCCTGGTTGCAGGTCGACTGCGGGACGTTGACGTTCTTGCCGTCGACCGTGGTGATCTTGTTGATCGCGATCGGGCTGCAGTACTTGCCGTGCGCGGCGAAGGTCGCGTAGACGTTCGCCATGGTCAGCGGGGACATCTCCTGCACGCCGAGGCCCATCGAGGGGACCTCCTCCAGCGGCTTGCCGCTGGCCTTGCTGGTGATGCCGAGCTTGTTGGCCATCTGCTTCACCGGGCAGAGGCCCATGTCGGCCTCCATCTCGACGAAGTAGGTGTTGACCGACATGGCCATGGCCGTCTTGAGGTCGTACGGGCCCTTCTCGTTCTCGTTCTCGTTGGGAACGGTCCGGGCCTTGCCCTTCTCCGTGTTCTTCCAGGTGCCCTCGCAGGTCTTCATCGTCGGCCACTCGATGCGGTTCTCCGACTTGTACTGCTGGGTGGGCAGGATGCCGGATTCGAGCGCGGCGGCGGCCACGATCGGCTTGAAGGTCGAGCCCGGCTGGAAGCCGTTGCCGCCGCCCATCGAGGCGTCGACGTTGAGGTTGACCACGGTCTGGTTCTTGTTCTGGTCCAGGCCGTAGGGGCGGGTCTGGGCCATCGCGAGGATCTTGCCGGTGCCCGGCTCCATCATGGTCGCGGCGGCGGACACCGGGTCGGTGACGTACACCAGCTTGGTGACGGCGTTCTGCGCGGCGGCCTGCTTGTCCGGGTCGAGCGTGGTGTAGATGTTCAGGCCGCCGGTGTCCCAGAGCTTCTTGCGCTCCTCGGCGCTCTTGCCGAAGGCCGGGTCCTGCTTGACCACGTGGCGCACGTAGTCGCAGAAGAAGCCCATGCCGGCCTGGGCGGTGATGCAGCCGTTCTGCGGGTCCTTGAACTTCAGGCCCAGCGGGGCGGCCTTCGCCTCCTTCGCCTGGTCGGCGGTGATGTGCTTGTTCTCCAGCATCTTGTCGATGACGACGTTGCGACGCTTGACCGTGTTGTCGGGGTAGCGGACCGGGTCGTAGGACGACGGGTTCTGCACTATCCCGGCGAGGGTGGCGGCCTCGGCGACGGTCAGGTCCTTGTTGCTCTTGCTGAAGTAGCGCTGGGAGGCGGACTCGACCCCGTAGGCCTGGTGGCCGTAGAAGGTGATGTTGAGGTAGTTGGTGAGGATCTGATCCTTGGTCAGGTCCTCCTCCAGCTTGATCGCGACCTTGAGCTCCTGGATCTTGCGGCCCAGGGTCTTGCGCTGGGCCTCCAGGACGGCCGACTGGTCGTCGCCGGCCTTCTCGACGTTCACGTTCTTCACGTACTGCTGGGTGAGCGTCGAGGCGCCCTGCGAGTTGGTGCCGCTCTCGGCGTTCTTGCCGATCGCGCGCAGGATGCCCTTGAGGTCGACGGCGCCGTGCTCGTAGAAGCGGGCGTCCTCGATGTCGACCTGGGCGTGCCGCATGAACGGCGACATCTGGTCCGCCGTGATGACGGTGCGGTCGCGCTCGTAGACCTTGGCGATCAGGCCGCCCTTGGCGTCGAAGATCTGGGTGGCCTGGGTGAGCGGCGGGGTCTTGAAGTCGTCGGGGATGTTGTCGAAGCTCTCCGCCGTGTCCTTGGCGGTCAGCCCGATGGCGCCGACGGCGGGCAGGGCGAGGCCTGCCAGCAGGACTCCGGAGAGCACGCTGACGCCCAGGAACTTCACTCCGTGTCCGGCGAACTCGAGCGGTGATCCGCTGCGCTTGCCCTCCGGAGCTCCGGTGTTGCCTGGGGGCTGGGATGCCTGTGGGCGCTTCGGTGCCATGAGGAGAACCCTACGTCGCGGAATCCCGCACACAGGGGCAGGTGTTCGCCTAGGCTTGTCACAAGCTTGCGACAGCTTCGGTGCGTCAACATCATTCACTCTTGTGAGTGGGGAGACTTGCCCGAATTGCCCATTTTTCGTGGGGTTTTGAGGCAGCTGTGGCCTGCTGTGTCCATGTGAACCGTCGCGCTCCGTGACGACGCGCGTGGCGAGAGTTCGGGCGTCGAGCCTGGCAAGGCTTGCGACCTGCGATCACTCCAACGAGTGAGATGACCGATACCCATAGTCCGATCGGGTCATTCGAGATTGAGCCCGAAGGGGCTGTTGCGCGCTGTCGTTCTTCCGTAACGTCCTCAACTGGCAACGGTGAATATGCCGTTGCCGCCGTGGGGGAGCCTCGAATATCGGGAGAGGACGGCGCCGGCATGGGCTGGGTTGACGACTGGAGTGCGCAGGCCGCCTGCCGCACGAGTGATCCGGACGAACTGTTCGTCCAGGGGGCGGCGCAGAACCGCGCCAAGGCGGTGTGCAGCGGTTGCCCCGTCCGTACGGAATGCCTCGCGGACGCCCTGGACAACCGGGTCGAGTTCGGGGTGTGGGGCGGGATGACGGAGCGCGAGCGTCGGGCGCTGCTGCGCCGCCGCCCGACCGTCATGTCGTGGCGGCGGCTGCTGGAGACGGCCCGCACCGAGTACGAGGAGTCCCTCGCGACCGGCGTGATACTGACGGACTACGCCCAGGCGGGCTGAGCCCGAGCCTCCCCGGCCGGGCCTCCCGGCCGCGCCGCCCGACCAGTTCGGCCCGACCAGCTCGGTCCGACCAGCGCGGTCCGACCAGCGCGGCCCGACCAGCGCGGCCCGTCGCCGGGCCCGGCGCCCCGACCCGCCCGGTCAGGACGGCGCCGAGCCGCCGAGCCGGTCCCCGATGTCCCGCAGCCCGTCCAGGTCGTGGACGTCACCCGGCAGCGCCGCGACCTCGACGATCGGCACGTCCGGGTACACCGAGACGAAGCGGTCCCGGGTACGGCGCTCCCGCCCCATGACCTGCATCCGCTCGGCGTGCAGCCGCAGCAGCCCGGCCGCGAGCAGCTCCGCCTCCGGCGAGGAGTGCTCCGAGCCGTTCTCCTCCAGCGTCTCGGCGGCCGCCAGCGACCGCTCCGCGGTGAGCTGCGGCGCGCCCGTGTCGTGCACCCGGTTGAGCACCAGCCCGGCCAGCGGCATCCGGTCCGCGGCGAGCCGGTCGACGAAGTACGCCGCCTCGCGCAGCGCGTCCCGCTCCGGCACCGCGACCACCAGGAACGCCGTGCCCGGCGCCTTGAGCAGCCGGTACGTGCGGTCGGCGCGCTCCCGGAAGCCGCCGAACATCGAGTCCATCGCGGTGATGAAGGTCTGCACGTCGGTGAGCAGCTGGGTGCCGAAGATCTTGCCCAGGCCGCCGGTGAACAGGCCCATCCCGGCGTTCAGGAACTTCAGCGCGCCGCGGCCGCCGACCTTGGCGGGGGCGGCCAGCAGGCGGATCACCCGGCCGTCCAGGAAGGAACCGAGCCGGTTGGGCGCGTCCAGGAAGTCCAGCGCGGAGCGGGACGGCGGGGTGTCCACGACGATGAGGTCCCACTCGTCGGCGGAGCGCAGCTGGCCGAGCTTCTCCATCGCCATGTACTCCTGCGTGCCCGCGAAGCCGGCCGACAGGGACTGGTAGAACGGGTTCTCCATGATCACGCGGGCCCGTTCGGGCTCGGAGTGGGCGAGCACGACCTCGTCGAAGGTCCGCTTCATGTCGAGCATCATGGCCTGGAGCTCGCCTTCGCCGTTGACGCCCTTGACCACGCGGGGGGTGTTGTCCAGCTCGGTCAGGCCCATCGACTGGGCCAGCCGCCGGGCCGGGTCGATGGTGAGCACGACGGCCTTGCGGCCGCGCTCGGCGGCCCGCAGGCCGATCGCCGCGGCGGTGGTGGTCTTGCCGACGCCGCCGGAGCCGCAGCAGACGATGATCCTGGTCTTCGGGTCGTCGATCAGCGCGTCGACCCCGAGCCGCCTGCCGGCACCCCGCACGCCGTCGCCGTTCATGCCGGCGCCGCCGCCCGCACCGCCCGCACCGCCCGCACCGCCCGCACCGCCCGCACCGCCCGCACCGTTCGCGCCGTTCGCCTTCGCGTCCCTGCCGGTCACGCCGCCCCCTGCCGCTTGAGTTCGCCCGCCAGCCGGTACAGCCCGCCGAGGTCCACGCCCTCGCCGAGCAGTGGCAGTTCGTACGTGGGCAGCCGCAGCCGCTGCAGGTCGGCGCGCTGCGCGCGCTCCAGCTCGACCCGCTCGCTGTGCTCCCTGGCCTGCGCCAGCAGCGGGTCGAGCAGCGGTTCCACCGCCGCCCGGACGGTCTCCGGCCGCCGCGAGCGGCCGCCGAGCCCGGCCTCGCCGAGGGCCACGGCGACCTCCTCGCGGTGGTCGCCGTGCACCGCGGCCACCGCCGCCGCGTCCAGCACCGGCGGCCGGACCATGTTGACCAGCACCCCGCCCACCGGGAGCTTCACCTCGCGCAGTTCGGCGAAGCCGTCGACGGTCTCCTGCACCGGCATCTCCTCCAGCAGGGTGACCAGGTGCACCGCCGTCTCCGGCGACTTCAGCACCCCCATCACGGCCTGCGCCTGCGTGTGTATCGGGCCGATCCGGGCCAGGCCGGCGACCTCGGCGTTGACGTTCAGGAAGCGGGTGAGCCGCCCGGTCGGCGGGGCGTCCATCACGATCGCGTCGTAGCGCAGGCGGCCGTCCGGGCCCTTGCGCCGGGCCGCCTCGCAGGCCTTGCCGGTGAGCAGGACGTCCCGGACGCCGGGCGCGATGGTGGTGGCGAAGTCGATGAAGCCCACCTTCTGCAGCGCCTTGCCGGCCCGGCCGAGCTTGTAGAACATCTCCAGGTATTCGAGCAGCGCCTGCTCGGTGTCGATCGCCAGCGCGAACACCTCGCCGGCGGCGCCGGCCGTGCGTCCGCCGCCCGTACGGCCGCTGCCCGCTCGCCCGTCGCCCGGGTGTCCGGTCCCGGTGCGGTCCGCGCCGTCGCCCGGTTCGGCCGGCAGGCCCAGCTGGGCGCGCGAGACCGAGGCGATCCTGCGTTCCTCGTACGGCAGCGCGGCTATCCCGAACAGTTCGGCGATGCCCTGGCGGCCCTCGACCTCGATCAGCAGCACCCGTCCGCCGTCCGCGGCGAGCGCCAGTGCCAGCGCCGCGGCCAGCGTGGTCTTCCCGGTGCCGCCCTTGCCGCTGACCACGTGCAGCCGGACGCCCTCCCAGTCGGGGTCGCGCCGGTCCGCCTGGCCGGGGGTGCGTGCCACGCTCCGTCTCCGTCCGTTCCGTCCTAGGGGCGCCCTTCCGCCGAGGTCGCCGTCATGAGAGTGCCCTCTCGCGAGGGTAATCCGGGAGCGTGCCGGATGTTCGGAGCTTCCGGGGTGCCGGGCCCAGATCATGCCCGCTTTGTGCCTGACCTCACACGCCGCGCCCCGCGCCGCCGCGCTCGACGCCCCCCGCGCGGCCCGGCGGGCGGCGCCGATCGCCGGGCCCGCTCGTCTAGAGTCTGGCCATGACCAAGTGGGAATACATGACGGCGCCCCTGCTCGTGCACGCCACGAAGCAGATCCTGGACAACTTCGGCGAGGACGGCTGGGAGCTGGTCCAGGTCGTGCCCGGCCCGAACCCGGAGCAGCTGGTGGCCTACTTCAAGCGGGAGAAGAACGCATGAGCAAGGTCGAGTCGAAGCTCGCCGAGCTGGGTCTGACCCTGCCGCCGGTGGCGGCCCCAATCGCCGCCTACGTGCCGGCCGTGCGCGCGGGCGAGTTCGTGTTCACCTCCGGCCAGCTGCCGGTCGTCGCCGGCAAGCTGCCGAGCACCGGCAAGGTCGGCGCCGAGGTGTCCCCCGAGGAGGCCAAGGAGCTGGCGCAGACCTGTGCGCTGAACGCCCTGGCCGCCGTCAAGTCGGTGATCGGCGACCTGGACCTGGTCGAGCAGGTCGTGAAGGTGGTCGGCTTCGTCGCCTCCGCGCCCGACTTCACCGGCCAGCCGGCCGTGATCAACGGTGCCAGCGAGCTGCTCGGCAAGGTGCTGGGCGAGGCCGGGGTGCACGCCCGCAGCGCGGTCGGCGTCGCGGTGCTGCCGCTGGACGCCCCGGTCGAGGTCGAGCTCCAGGTGCGCGTCCGCACCGCCTGAGCGCGAAGACCGCTCCGAGTGATCACGGAGGCGGGGACAGGCCTGTCCAACCCCGCCTCCGTGCGCTTAGCATCCGGGCATGGACCATCGAGCGACGACGCTCCCGATGCCGCCCGGTTGGCCTGCCCGCATCCGGGCGGTCGACTCCGGCACGCTGACCCCGCCGGTGCCCCGGCCCGCAGCGACGGTCGTGCTGCTGCGCGACGCGGCGGACGGCCCACAGGCCTACCTGCTGCGCCGGCGCACCTCGATGGCCTTCGCGGCCGGCATGTACGCCTACCCGGGCGGCGGGGTGGACCCGCGGGACGCCGAGGTGGAGACCGGCTGGGCCGGTCCGACGCCCGAGCAGTGGGCCCGGCGCCTCGGGGTGGACACCCGGACGGCGCGGGCGGTGGTCTGCGCCGCCGTCCGCGAGACCTTCGAGGAAGCCGGCGTGCTGCTCGCCGGCCCGGACGCCGACAGCGTCGCCGCGCCGCGCGACTGGTCCGCCGAGCGGGCCGCGCTGGAGGCGCACGAGCTGTCCTTCGCCGAGTTCCTCCGCGACCACGGCCTGGTGCTGCGCAGCGACCTGCTGGGCGGCTGGGCCCGCTGGATCACCCCCGAGTTCGAGGAACGCCGGTACGACACCTGGTTCTTCGTCGCCGCGCTGCCGCCCGGCCAGGACGCGGCCCGCGAGGTCGGCGAGGCCGACCGGGTCGCCTGGCTGACGCCCACCGAGGCGGTGCTCGGCTACCGGGAGGGCCGGTTCGGCATGCTGCCGCCGACCGTGACCGTGCTGCGCGAGCTGTCGCCGGTGCGCACCGCCGCCGAGGCGCTGGCCGCGGCCGCCGACCGTCCGCTGGAGCCGGTGCTGGGGCGGGCCGAGGTGCGCGGGGACCGGATGACGGTGCGCTGGCCGGGGTACGACGAACTGACCATCGACGGGGAGTTCCCCGAGAACTCCTGACCGTCCGACCGCCGCGGGTGCGCAGCCGCGCACCTGCCCAACCGCACCTGCCCAACCACCCGAGACGCCACCCGCCCGAGACGCCACCCAGAGAGGACGACGCCCGATGACCCACAACGACGTGGTGCGCCGGACGGCCCCCGAGCTGCCCGCCCGCCGTCTGCTCACCCGCACCCCGGCCTGCGACGCGCCGGTCCCGTTCGTCGAGGTGGCGCAGCGCGCCCTCGTCCGGGCCCTGCCGCTGCGGGCCCTGCACCGACCAGTGGAGGGCGGCCGGTGAACCACCGGAGCGAGCGAACCATCGAGGCGGGCGCATGAGCGGCGTCCTGCCGGGCGACCCCGCCGCCGTGATCGGCGGCGAGGCCACGGCCCGGGCCCTGTGCGTGCTGGCGCCGAACCCGTCGCCGATGACGCTGGACGGCACCAACACCTGGCTGCTCTCCGAGCCCGGCTCGGACGTCGCGGCGGTGATCGACCCGGGCCCGCTGCACGAGGGGCACCTGCGCCGGGTGATCGAGCTCGCCGAGGAGCGGGGCAAGCGGATCGCGCTGACCCTGCTCACCCACGGCCACGCCGACCACTCCGAGGGCGCGGCCCGCTTCGCCGAGCTGACGGGCACCGAGGTGCGGGCCCTGGACCCGGCGCACCGGCTGGGCTCCGAGGGACTGGTCGGCGGCCAGCGCCTGGACGTCGGCGGCCTCGACCTGCGGGTGGTGGCCACCCCCGGCCACACCTCCGACTCGCTGACCTTCCACCTGCCGGACGACGGCGCGGTCCTCACCGGGGACACCGTGCTCGGCCGCGGCACGACGATGGTCGCCCACCCGGACGGCCGGCTCGGCGACTACCTGGACTCGCTGCGCCACCTGCACACGATGGCCGCCCGGCACGGCGTGCGGACGGTGCTGCCCGGCCACGGGCCGGTGCTGGCGGACGCGCTCGGCGCCGTCGACTACTACCTGGCCCACCGGGCCGCCCGGCTCGCCCAGGTGGAGACCGCCGTCGAGGCGGGCTGCCGGACGGTAGCCGAGGTGGTGGCCCGGGTGTACGCGGACGTGGACCGGGCGCTGTGGCCGGCCGCCGAGCTGTCGGTGCGGGCCCAGCTGGACTACCTGCGGGAGCACGGGCTGATCCCGGAGCAGGACTGATCCCGGAGCAGGACTGAGCGCGGCGCGGGATCCGCGCGCGGCGAACGCCGAAGGGCCCGTCCGGCATCGGACGGGCCCTTCGGCGTACGCAGCGTCGGCGCTCGGGCCTCAGCGCGAGCGGCGGGACAGCCGCTCGACGTCCAGCAGGACCACCGCGCGCGCCTCCAGCTTCAGCCAGCCGCGGCCGGCGAAGTCGGCGAGCGCCTTGTTGACCGTCTCGCGGGAGGCGCCGACCAGCTGGGCCAGCTCCTCCTGGGTGAGGTCGTGCGCGACGTGGATGCCCTCCTCGGACTGCACGCCGAAGCGGCGGGAGAGGTCCAGCAGGGCCTTGGCGACGCGACCGGGCACGTCGGAGAAGACCAGGTCGGACATCACGTCGTTGGTCCGGCGCAGGCGGCGGGCGATGGCCCGGAGCAGCGCGATGGAGACCTCGGGGCGGGCGTGCAGCCAGGGCTGCAGGTCGCCGTGGCCCAGGCCCAGCAGCTTGACCTCGGTCAGCGCGCTGGCGGTGGCGGTGCGCGGGCCCGGGTCGAACAGCGACAGCTCGCCGATCATCTCGCTGGGGCCGAGCACGGCGAGCATGTTCTCGCGCCCGTCCGGCGAGGCGCGGTGCAGCTTGACCTTGCCCTCGGCGACGACGTACAGGCGGTCGCCCGGGTCGCCCTCGTGGAACAGCGACTCACCACGGGCGAGGGTGACCTCGGTCATGGAAGCGCGCAGCTCGCCGGCCTGTTCGTCGTCGAGTGCCGCGAAGAGTGCGGCGCGCCGCAGAACGTCGTCCACGTGCTTCCTCCTTCTCGGCCGTCCGGCGGGTGGGCCGTCCGGCGCAAGTTCCGTTCAGTGTTCTGCATCACCAAGCATGGCGCATGTCGCTCCGATCATATGAGGAGGGGGTGTGTCGAGGTGTGCTGCGCGGGGCCATTCGTACCGGCGGGTCACCACGCGGGGAGCTCGGCGACCGGCGGCGGCTCGTACGCCCGCTCGCTCCCGTCGAACGGGGATCGTCCGCCGTCGTACGGGCGGGCCGGGGCCGAGGCCCGCCCGTACGGGCCGTACGGGCGCGGCGCGCGGCCCGGGCTGGTCAGCCGGTGAAGCCCAGCTCGGCGAGGGCCTGGTCGATCTTGGCGCGGTGGGCGGCCTCCCAGTCGTCCAGCGTCTCTGTGGCCTCCTTGGCCAGCTTCGCCCGGGCCGCGGCCAGCGTCTCGGCCCGGCGGGCGGCGGGCACCACCACGACGCCCTCCTCGTCGGCCACCACGATGTCGCCGGCCGCCACCGCCACGCCGCCGCAGCGGGCGACGGCGCCGTGCGTGCCCAGGGCCCGCTTGGCGCCGGGGATCGGGATCACGCCGCGGGCGAACACCGGGAAACCCAGCTCGCGGACCTCGCCGAGGTCCCGGATCAGGCCGTCCGCGACGAAGGCGACCACGCCGCGGCGCTGCGCCACGGCGCAGACGTTGCCGCCGGCCAGCGCGTGGTCGAGGTCCCCGGACTCGACCACGATCACCGAACCGGGCTCGGCCCGGTGGATGGCCGCGTGCAGCATCAGGTTGTCGCCGGGCGGGCACTGCACGGTGAAGGCCGGGCCGGCCACCCGGGGCCCGCCCGCCCACAGCGGGCGGATGCCGACGTCCATCACCTGCGCGCAGCCCAGGACGTCGGCCAGGGTGGTGGTCGGAATGTCCTTGAAGTCCTCGTCCATGGTGGTGCATTCCCCCTCTGATCGGATCAGATCTGATCGTCTGATCGACTGCGAAGAGTAGGACACGACGATGAACCGGGTCAGGGAAAGGGACGGGCCGAGGACCGCCCCCGCCCCGGAGCCTGTCAGGGCAGGTCAGGGCCGGTCAGCGACCGGTCCGGCGCTCAGGCGAAGAACTTCAGCAGCTCCGGCGCGATCGCCTCCGCCGCCACCTCGTGGGTCTGGTCGGCGAGCGTCCGGTACTCGGCGCCCGGCACGGCCGCCGCGACCGCCCGGGCCGGTGCCCGCAGCAGCTCCGGGCTGGCCCCGCCGTCCAGCACCAGCGTCGGCACGGCGACCCCGGCCAGGAGCTCCACCGGGACGGCCGCACCGGCCTGCGCGGCCAGCGCCGCCGCGTCGTACCCGAGGGTCGGCGCGACCGCCTCGAAGGCCGGCCACACCGGGGAGTGGCGCATCCCGTCCAGCATCGGCTGCGGCAGCCCGACGAAGGTCATGAAGGCCGCGACGGCGTCCCCGCGCCGGCCCTCGGCGAGCGCCGCCGTCAGCTCCTCCACGTACCCGTCGAAGCGCGCCCGCTGCCCGTCCTCGGTGCTGAACGGCGGCTCGTAGACGGCCAGCCGGTCGATCGCGACGCCTGCGGCGGCGGCCCGCAGGGCGAGCGCGGCGCCGGACGAGACGCCGAGCACGCGGGCCGAACCGCCGGCCGCGGCGATCACGGCAGCCAGGTCCTCGATCTCCCGCCGCACCGCGAACGGCGCGGTGTCGCCGCTGGCGCCCCGGCCGCGCCGGTCGTACGTCCACACGGTGTGGTGGGCCGCGAGCTGTTCGGCGATCGCCGCGCCCGGGCCGAAGCTCCGGTGGCAGAGCGCGCCGTCGACGAGGACGACCGCCGGGCCGGAGCCGGTGACGGTGCAGGCGAGGGCGGTGCCGTCGGCGGAGACCACGGTGTTCATGAGGGTGTTCCTTCTGTCGTGCGAGCCGGTCATGGGGGTAGACCGGGGCTCGGCGCGGAACTCATCGGTCCCGGCTGAATATTTCTTACGGACTTCGCCGGGCCTGCGGACTGCGCGCCCTACGGACGGCGGCGGCGCCGGACGACCCCGGCCTCCGGCGCCGGCCCCTCGACCGAACCGAGGAGGGCCACCTGGAGGGCGGCGCCGGCGAACGTGGTGACGAGTCGGGCGTCGGCCGGAAGACCGCCAACGTCGTCCTCGGCTACGCCTTCGGGGTACGACCGATCACGAGTCCGGCGGCGTGATGCCAGCTTGACGTGGATCCATGTCGGCGCGCGGGCCGGGGCCCGCGCCGCGGCCTCACCCGGGCTGCGGTGGTTCGAGGACGATGTCCCGGGTCGTCGCTTTCGCAGCGGTGAAGGCCAGCAGCCGGGTGCCTTCGGCGACGATGTTCTCCTGTTCGGTGGCCGTGAGCTTCCGGAAGGGACGTACCGTCAACGTCGCGGTGTCGCGCGTCGTGGCGACCCTCCAGGTCGCGGCGACGAAGCCGTCGACGAGCACTGCGCGGGGCATCTCCATGGTTCCGGCGAAGCCCTGGTCGGCGAAACTCACCGTCAGGACGCGGCTGCGGTCGTGGAGAAAAAGCTATCGGCACTAGCGGACACCTTCTGTCCTATAGGGCTGACAGGCTCTACGACATGAAGGAATCCTCCGCCCGCCTGCTCCGGCTGCTGACGCTGTTGCAGTCCCACCGCGAGTGGTCCGGCCAGGACCTGGCCGATCGGCTCGGCGTGAGCACCCGGACCGTCCGCCGGGACGTGGACAAGCTGCGCGCCCTCGACTACCCGGTCAACGCCGTCAAAGGCATCGACGGCGGCTACCGCCTCGGAGCCGGAGCCCAACTGCCCCCGCTTCTGCTGGATGACGAGGAAGCGGTGGCCGTCGCGGTGGCCGACCGGATCAGCCCCCGCACCCCCACCGGTCCACGCTTCACGCCCCGAGCCCTCCCAGACGGCGACGCCGCCGCACACGTCGCACGCGGCGTTGCCCAGATGTGGCCCTACCGGGCCACGATCCGCCTGCACGCCCCGGCCCACTCCGCTACGGCCCGAGAAGCCGCCACCTACGGCACCATCGAGGCCGTCGACGAGCAGAGCTGCCTCCTGCATGCCGGCGCCGACAGCCCGCGTGCACTCACCTTCCTCCTCGGCGCTCTGGACGTCGACTTCCGCATCGAAGACGCACCGGAACTGGCCGAGATCCTGCAGCGCATCGCTGGCCGTTACCGCCGCGCCACCAGCGAACCGGAGACATGAGGATCAGGCCGGCCTGCCTGCTCGGCGTTCTGCGAAGCCGACCACACGGCGCTCGGCCCGGGGCCGAGCGATTGACCACGAGTGGGCACCCGTCCGGCGTAGCCTTCGTGCATGGCAGAGAGCAAGGTCCGGAAGGCCGCGGCGCCGAAGCCGGGTGTGAAGAAGGCGGCGGTGAAGCCGAGGAAGCCGGAGTCCCACCTGGCGATGGTGCGGCGGGCCCGGCGGATCAACCGCGAGCTGGCCGAGCTGTACCCGTACGCGCACCCCGAGCTGGACTTCGAGAGCCCGTTCCAACTGCTGGTGGCGACGGTGCTGTCGGCGCAGACGACGGATTTGCGGGTGAACCAGACCACCCCGGCGCTGTTCGCGAAGTACCCGACGCCGGAGGACATGGCGGCGGCGAACCCGGAGGAGCTGGAGGAGATCATCCGGCCGACCGGCTTCTTCCGGAACAAGGCGAAGTCGCTGATCGGCCTGTCGATAGCGCTGCGCGACGAGTTCGGCGGTGAGGTCCCGGGCCGTCTGGCCGACCTGGTGACCCTGCCCGGCGTCGGCCGGAAGACCGCCAACGTCGTCCTCGGCAACGCCTTCGGGGTCCCCGGGATCACCGTGGACACCCACTTCGGGCGGCTGGCCCGGCGGTTCGGCTGGACGGCCGAGGACGATCCGGTGAAGGTCGAGGCGGCCGTCGCGGAGATCTTCCCGAAGTCCGAGTGGACGATGCTCTCGCACCGCGTGGTCTTCCACGGCCGCCGGATCTGCCACTCCCAGAAGCCCGCCTGCGGGGCCTGCCCGATCGCGCCGCTCTGCCCGGCCTACGGGGAGGGCGAGACCGATCCGGAGAAGGCGCGCAAACTGCTCAAGTACGAGATGGGCGGTCAGCCGGGCCAGCGGCTGAAGCCGCCCTCGGACTTCCCCGGGGAGGCGGCGGCCCGGGCCGACGCGGTCGCCCACCGGGGGCGGGTCGCGGACCTGGCGGTGGAGGAGTGACCGTGCCGGACGAGGGAACGGTCGGGAGGCGTGCGTGCCGGTCGTCGGCCGCGGGGAACAGCGAGGTGGGCGGATGACCGTACGGGGTGTCGAGCGGGACGGCCTGCCGGGCTGGCTGGAGCCGGTCCGGGAGGCGGCCGAGCGGGTGCTGCCGGAGCAGCTGAGCCGTTTCCTGCCGCCGGCCGAGGGCGGCCGGGCGGCCGCGGTGCTGATGCTGTTCGGGGAGGGCCCGCAGGGGCCGGACCTGCTGCTGATCGAGCGGGCCCGGTCGCTGCGCTCGCACGCCGGGCAGCCGTCCTTCCCCGGCGGTGCGCTGGACCCGGAGGACGGCGATCCGGCCGGTCCGGGCCCGGTCGCGGCCGCGCTGCGCGAGGCCTGGGAGGAGACCGGGCTGGATCCGGCCGGGGTGCAGGTGTTCGCCGAGCTGCCCCGGCTGTTCATCCCGGTGAGCGGCTTCGTGGTGACCCCGGTGCTGGGCTGGTGGCGCGAGGAGTCGCCGGTGCGGCCGGTGGACCTGGGGGAGACCGGCGCGGTGTTCCGGGTGCCGATCACGGAGCTGCAGGACCCGGCGAACCGGGTACGGCTGCGGCACCCGTCCGGGCACGTCGGGCCGGCCTTCGCGGTCGCGGGGCGGCTGGTGTGGGGCTTCACGGCCGGGGTGATCGACCGGGTGCTGCACCACAGCGGCCTGGAGCTGCCCTGGGACCGCTCCAGGGTCGTCGACCTCTCCGACGAGGCGTTGGCCCTGGTGCAGGGCGACCTCGACCACTCCGGCGCACTGCTGGGCGGCGACTCCGGCGCCTCCTGACCGGAGGTCGGCGCGCCGGGGGCGCCGGGCGTGGGAGGGTGTCGGGGTGAACGTCCTGGATGTGCTGCTGATTCTCGCCGCCGTGGGATTCGCCGTGTCCGGCTACCGGCAGGGCTTCGTCGTCGGGGTCCTGTCGCTGATCGGCTTCCTCGGCGGCGGCCTGCTGGCCGTCCAACTGCTGCCGCTGCTGCTCGACCACCTCAGCCCGGGCACCACCGCCTCGGTGGTGGCCGTGGTGGTGGTGATCGTCTTCGCCGCGGTCGGCCAGGCGGTCACCGCGCACTACGGCTGGAAGCTGCGCGGCCACATCGAGCGCCGCCCGGCCCGGGTGCTGGACGCGACCGGCGGCGCGGCGGTGAACGTGCTCTCGATGCTGCTGGTGGCCTGGCTGATCGGTTCGGCGCTGGCCGGGACGTCGCTGCCGACGGTCTCCAAGCAGGTCCGCTCCTCGAAGATCCTGGCGGGCGTGCAGGACGCGCTGCCGGGCGACGCCCCGAACTGGTTCTCGGACTTCTCCAAGGTGCTCGCCCGCAACGGCTTCCCGCAGGTCTTCAACCCCTTCGAGCACGAGCCGATCACCCAGGTCGACACCCCGGACCCGGCGCTGGCGGACAGCGCGGCGGTCGCGAAGGCCCGGCTGAGCCTGGTCAAGGTGGTCGGCACCGCGACCTCCTGCGGCAAGACGCTGGAGGGCAGCGGCTTCGTCTTCGCGCCGCACCGGGTGATGACCAACGCCCACGTGGTCGGCGGGGTCGACGAGCCGACCGTGCAGATCGGCGGCGTCGGCCAGCTGTACGACGCCACGGTGGTCCGCTACGACTGGCAGCGCGACATCGCCGTCCTGGACGTGCCCAAGCTGAACGCGCCGGCCCTGACCTTCGCGGGCGAGGCGAGGACCAACGACAGCGCGATCGTCGCGGGCTTCCCGGAGAACGGCGCGTTCAACGTCCAGCCGGCCCGCATCCGCGGCCGGATCCAGGCCAACGGCCCGGACATCTACCACCGCGGCCAGGTGGTGCGCGACGTCTACTCGGTGCGCTCGGTGGTCCGCCAGGGCAACAGCGGCGGCCCGCTGCTCACCCCGGACGGCCAGGTGTACGGCGTGGTGTTCGCCAAGTCGCTGGACAGCGCCGACACCGGGTACGTACTGACCGCCGCCGAGGTGCGGGACGACGCCGACAAGAGCGGCAGCGCGACCGCCCGGGTGGACACCCAGGGCTGCGCGCTCTGACGCCCACGGCGCCCAGCAGGGCGTTCTGACGGTGCGGGAGACGGCGCGGGATCCGTCGTACCGTCAGTGCGCCCTGGTAGCCTCGGCCGCGCTCACCCGTTCGGCTCAACCGGGCGCCGTCCCGGAGTGAGTCAACGGGAGGTCGTGGCAGTCCGATGATGGGTCACTCGCACGCGGTGAGCGGAGCGATGCTGTACGCGGCATCCGCACCGTTCCTGCCCCCGCTGCTGCTGCACACCACGCTGCAGCCGGCGGACATACTGATGGGCACGGTGCTGTGCGCGGGCGCGGCGCTGCTGCCGGACCTCGACCACCACGACGGCTCGATCGCCAACTTCCTCGGTCCGGTCTCCAAGGCGCTCTGCCGCTTCGTGGCCTGGGCCTCCGGCGGGCACCGGCACGCCACCCACTCGCTGCTGTTCGTCGGGCTGATGGGCGGCGGCACCTGGGCCGGCGTCACCTACCTGGGGCGCAACTTCACCCTCGGGCTGACGTTCTTCCTGCTGGCGCTCGCGATCCGGGCGCTGCGGCTCTGCCCGCCGGGCCACGGCCCGGAGGTGTGGATCACCGTCATCGGCCTGGCCGCGCTCGGCACCTTCGGGATGAACACCTGGATGCCCAACTCGCCCGGCTGGCTGCCGTACGCGGTGGCGCTGGGCACGCTGGCGCACCTGCTGGGCGACTGCCTGACGAAGAAGGGCGCGCCGCTGCTGTGGCCGCACAAGGAGCGCTACGAGATCGTGCTGATCAAGCGCAGCGGCAACGACGTCGAGACCAAGGTGCTGGTGCCGATCATGTCGGTGGCGACCTTCGTCCTGCTCTGGTTCACGGCGCTGTCGCCGACGATCGTCAACTGACGGCCGGGGCCCGGGCGGGCGGCCGGCGACCGGCCGCGCCCTGGGCTCGGGCGCGGCGATCGTCAGCTGTCGCCCGGGGATTGAGCCGGGCAGCCGTCAACTGACGGCCGGGCGTCAGCCGAACGGGGATGCGGCGCGGGGCCTCAGGTCTCGCGCCGCAGTCGTGCGCCCACCCACCGGGCGCGCCGGCCCAGGATGCGCGGGATGCCGAGCTGCCGCCGCTCCGCGCGCTGACGGCGCTCGACGCCGTCGAAGCCGAGGTCCTCCGCCCGGTCGGGGCGGTGCGCGGAGCGCTGGGGGCTGTTGTGGCGTCGGCCGCGCGGGGCGCTGCCGCGATCGGGCATCCAGGTCATACCGGAATGGATGCCCCTGGGCCGGTCGGGGTAACCGCGCGGGTTCCGCCGAGATTGGCCTATGCGGTTGTCATATGAGCCGGGATTGACGGGAGTTGGGACCGGAGGGCCCCTCTCCGGTCCTCGCACGCGCGGGTCACGCCCCGAGGCTCACTCCTTGTGGCGGCCGACCCAGTCCAGCAGCTCGGCGGTGAACTGCTCCGGCACCTCCTCGTGCGGGAAGTGCCCGACCCCCGGCAGCAGCCGCCAGCGGTACGGCGCCGCGACGTACTCGCCGCCGCCGAGCGCGGTGTGCGACAGCAGCACCGGGTCGGCGGCGCCCTGGACGTGCAGGGTCGGCGCGGTGATCGGCTTCTTCATCCGCCGGGCGAACTGGATGCCGTCCGGCCGCGCCATCGAGCGCATCAGCCAGCGGTAGGGCTCGATCGAGCAGTGTGCGGTGCTGGGGATCTGGATCGCCTGCCGGTACGCGTGCACGGCCGCCTCGTCCAGGCCGTTCGGGCCGGTCCACTCCGCCAGGTACCGGCCCACCAGCGCGGCGTCCTCGGCGACCAGCCGGCGTTCCGGTATCCACGGCCGCTGGAAGCCCAGCACGTGCTCGAAGGCGGCGAACTGGCGGCGGTCGGTCAGCAGCGCCCGGCGCAGGTCCCTGGGGTGGGCGGCGGAGACCACGGTGAGGCTCTGGATGACCGAGGGCCGCATCACCGCCGCCACCCAGGCCAGGGTGCCGCCGGAGGCGTGCCCGACCAGGTGTGCCCGGGGCTCGCCGAGCGAGCGGATCACCCCGGTGATGTCCAGGGCGAGGTTGCCGGGGTCGTACCCGCGCGGGGTGCGGTCGCTGCCGCCGATGCCCCGCAGGTCCAGCGCCACCGCCCGGTAGCCGGCCTTGGCGAGCGCGGTCAGCTGGTGGCGCCAGGCCCACCAGTACTCCGGCCAGCCGTGCACCAGCAGCACCAGGGGACCGGAGCCCAGCTCGGCGATGTGAAAGCGGGCGCCGTTGGCGGCGAGGTCGCGGTGCGTCCACGGGCCGGGCTGACGGATGCTCCACGCCTCGGCGGCTCCGTCCTCGCCCTTCCCGTCCCGGCCGGGCCCGGCGACGGGGCCGGAAGCGGCCCCGGAAGCGGCCCGGTCACCGGGGTCGGAGCCGGGGCCGGAATCGGCGGACGGGCGCGCGGGTACGGGCTTCTGGTCGAGCGGCATACCGAGAGCGTGTCACATCCGCGTGGCGCGGACGCGCCCGGCACTCGCTGTCGGCGGATCCGAGCGCGCCCGCGCTTGACGGGACGCCTTCCGGGGCGCCTCCGGGGCGCTTGACGGGACGCTTTACAGGGCGCCTCCGGGGCGCTTTACGGGATGCGGCCCAGGGCCCGGTCGATCTCCTCCTTGGTGGCCGGGCGCGGCCGGGCGGTCTTCAGCACCTCGGCGGTCTTCTGGACGCCCTCCATGGTGCGCTCCGGCTTCTGGATGCGCTTGAAGAAGCGCACGGCGATGAAGCCGACCACGCACGCGAGGATCAGGTGGAGGACACCCGAGAGCGCGAACGCCCCGCCGAGCGGCACGCCCAGGAAGTGGATGAGGTAGGCGATCGCGATGCTGAACATCGGCACGGAGGCGAGGGCGATCACGCCGGCGACGGCGATGAAGAGGCCGCCGGAGACGCCGCGCTTGACGTCCGCCCGGATCTCGGACTTGGCGAGCGCGATCTCGTCGTGGACCAGCGCGGACAGGTCGGCGGTGGCCGCGGCGAACAGCTGCCCCACCGAACGCTCGCCCTCGTGGGGCGCCCGGCCGTTGCTGGACGGGTCTGCGGTTCCTGTGGGCATCAGCGATTCTCCTCTGCGGCTGTGGGGCTCTGCGGCTGTGGCGTGACGCCGCCGGATGGTGCGGTTCCGGTGGGCCGGTGGGGGCACCGGAGGCGTCCGTGGACTGTCGACAGCTCAGAATCATGCCTCCACCGGTCTGTCGGACACCACTCCGGGGCCCCGGCGGAGTGGTGTCCTTCAGCCTCCGGGGGCGGTGCGGGGGCGGCCTCCGGGGCTTCAGCCAGGGGTTCCCGGTTCCCCGTCGTCGAGGCGGACGGCCGCACTTCCGGCCGAACTTCCGGTGGGATCTCCGGTGGGATCTCCGGTGGGACTTCCGGCGGGGCTCCGGGTCGGGTGCGCCGCCGGGCCGTCTGCCGGGCCGTCTGCCGGGCCGTCGCCCGGGCGAGACGCGAGCCGGGAGGTGCCGGGCCGCCAGGCCGGGTCGTCCGCCTGGTAGACGTCCGGGACGCCGTCGCCGTCCACGTCCCGGTCCTCCTCCTCGCACAGCGCGCGGTAGTGCCGGTTGCGCAGCTTGAGCAGGACGGTGGCGACCACCGCGCAGAGCAGCGAGCCGACCAGTACGGCCGCCTTGGCGCGCTCGGCGAGCGTCGGATCGTTCGGGAAGGCCAGTTCGCTGATCAGCAGTGAGACGGTGAAGCCGATGCCCGCGAGCACCGAGACGGCGAACATGTCGGCCCACTTGAGCCGCGGGTTCAGCTCGGCCCGGGTGAAGCGCGCGGCCAGCCGGGTGCCGCCGAAGATGCCGACCGTCTTGCCGACCAGCAGGCCGATCACGATGCCGAGCGGGGCGGCCTGGGTGAACACCTCGCGCAGCGCCGAGCCGGAGATCGTCACCCCGGCCGAGAACAGCGCGAACACCGGGACGGCCAGGCCGGCCGAGAGCGGACGGACCAGGTGCTCGATGTGCTCGCCGGGGGAGTGCCGCTCGTCGCCCTCCCGGTGGCAGCGCAGCATCAGGCCCATCGCGACGCCCGCCACCGTGGCGTGGATGCCGCTCTCGTGCATCAGCGCCCAGACCACGACGGCCAGCGGCACGAACAGGTACCAGCCGTGCACCCCGCGCCGGTGCAGGAACCAGAACAGCACCAGACCCGCGAAGGCCAGGCCGAGCGCCCAGAACTTGATCCCGGAGCTGTAGAAGACGGCGATGATCAGGATCGCGATCAGGTCGTCCACGACGGCCAGGGTGAGCAGGAACGCGCGCAGCGGGGACGGCAGGTGGCTGCCGACCACGGCCAGCACGCCGAGCGCGAAGGCGATGTCGGTGGCGGTCGGGATCGCCCACCCGGCCGGGTGGCCGCCGCTGCCGGAGTTGACGAGGGCGAACAGGATCGCGGGCAGCGCGACCCCGCAGACGGCCGCGATCACGGGCAGCAGCGCGGCACTCGGGGTGCGCAGCTCGCCCGCCACGAACTCGCGTTTGAGCTCGATCCCGGCGACGAAGAAGAAGATCGTCAGCAGGCCGTCCTTGGCCCAGGTGGCCAGGGAGAGGTCGAGGTGGAGCGGTGCGGACGGGCCGACGGTGTAGTCCAGCAGGCTCTCGTACGCGTGCGGCCACATGTTGGCCCAGACCAGCGCGATCACGGCGGCGCCCAGGAGCAGCACGCCGCCGACCGTCTCGGTGCGCAGGGCGTCGGTGATGAAGGTGCGCTCGGGCAGGGACAGCCGGCCGAGCAACTGCCGACGTCGGGGCGTCGACTGGGGGGCGGGCGGCTGGTCGGTCACGCGTGACCTCCTGAGGGGCTGGGAGCGGCAACGGTTGCACGGGTGGTGCAAGTGCCGACCAGACTTCCCGGCGCGCCCTGTGACGCCCGGATTCCTGCGGGAGGACCTTGATGCGTCCTTAGCAGTCTACGGGACGTTCGAGTGACGACCGGATTGTCCTATTCAAGGACTTAAGCCCTGAGGCCCCTTTCTGCACTCCCGAGGAGCAGCCGCCCGGCACCCGAACGGCCCAGGCCGAGTGCAGTCGGGTGAACGCCTCCCTATCGTCGGTCGCAGACGCCGCCCGGTCCGGGCCGGCGCACATCCCCCCTCGCTGTGCTGGAGGCACGACCATGCCCGGTGGTGGCACCGCCCTGCCCGAACCGCCCCTGTTATCCGGTGAGCCCGCGATGCCGCCGCCCGGCGCGGGCGGCGCGTTCCATCCGTGTGGTCCGGACGTCCCCGCCGACCTCGACCGGCTGCTCCGCCCGCTGTTCCGCGCCGCCGGACCGGACGGCGGCATCGCCGTCGCGGTGATCCGCGGCGACGAGCGGACGGTCGCCTGCCGGGGGCACGCCGACCGCTCCGGCCAGCGCCCGGTCCGCGCCGACACCCGGTTCGAACTCGGCTCGGTCACCAGGACCTTCACCGGGCTGCTGCTCGCCGAGATGGCCGCCCGGGGCGAGGTTCGGTACGACGATCCGATCGACTGCTACCTGCCCGCCGGTGCCGTCCCCGGCTACCCGCACGAGCGGCCGATCACCCTGCTCCACCTGGCCACCCACACCTCCGGCCTGCCCCGGCGGCCGGTCGGCCTGCTACCGGCGGCGGCCCCGCGCTGGTTCACCCGCCCGTGCGCGACGTTCGGCCCCGCGCACCTGCTCAGGGCGCTGCCCCGGACCCCGGTGCGGGGCACCCCGGGCACCCAGGTGCGCTACTCCAGCCTCGGCTGCGGACTGCTCGGCCTCCTGCTGGCCAACGCGGCCGGGCAGCGCTACGACGACCTGCTGGCCGCCTGGGTCTGCGGGCCGCTCGGCCTGGTGGACACCTCCTGCGGCCCCGGCCGGGAGGACGCCACCGGGTACCGGCGCGGCCGATGGGTGCCGTCCTTCCGGCTGCCCGCGCTGCCCGGCGCGGCCGCGGTGCGCTCCACCGCCGACGACCTGCTCCGCTACCTGCAGGCGCACCTGTCGCTGGACGCGGTGCCGCTCTCCGACCGGGCCGACGCGGCGGTGCTGCGGACGGCCCTCGGCGAGGTCCGCCACCCCAGGGCCGGGCGGCGGCGGGCCGGCGGCACCCGGGTCTGCCTCGGATGGAACCACCGCTCGCTGCGCGGGGCGGAGACGGAGGTGGTGCTGGCGCCGGCGGTGGAGGAGACAGCGGGGGCGGAGAGGGCGGAGAGGCTTGCGGAGGCGGCGGAGGCGGCGGAGGCGGCGGAGGCGGCGGACGGCCCGGGCAGCGAGCCCGGTCCGCCGGGTGCGGCCGACTCGGCCGGTGCCGCCGAGGAAGGCGCCGAGCTGGTGTTCCACACCGGCTCCACCCGGGGCTCCGGCGCCTTCGTGGGGTTCAGCCCGCGGGCCCAGGTCGGCCTGGCGGTGCTGGTCGGTGCCCGCTCGCCGCGCAGCCGGGGCCTCGTTCAGAGCGCGTACGAGACGCTGCGCACCCTGGCCGCGGAACGCCGGGCGGAGGCGGCGTACTGACGGAGTGACGGGCCGTCGATCGTGCGGCGGTGCCCCGGGCGGTGGGGACCGCCCGGGGCACCGTCACCGGCCGCGCCGGTGGGTTCGGCAGCTGTGCCGGGATGCTCAGCCGTTGCTGCCGGTCGGCGGCAGCTGGGCCTGGATCTGGCTCATCACCGTGCTGTCGGCGAGGGTGGTGGTGTCACCGACCTCGCGGCCCTCGGCGATGTCGCGCAGCAGGCGGCGCATGATCTTGCCCGAGCGGGTCTTCGGCAGCTCGCCGACGACCTTGATCTGCTTGGGCTTGGCGATCGGGCCGAGCGTGCGGCCGACGTGCGCCCGCAGCTCCTCGACCAGCTCCGGGCTCTCGGTGGCGCCGCCGCGCAGGATCACGAAGGCGACGATGGCCTGGCCGGTGGTCGCGTCGGTGGCGCCGACCACGGCGGACTCGGCCACCGAGGGGTGCCCGACCAGCGCCGACTCGACCTCGGTGGTGGAGATGTTGTGGCCCGAGACGAGCATGACGTCGTCGACCCGGCCGAGCAGCCAGATGTCGCCGTCCTCGTCCTTCTTGGCGCCGTCACCGGCGAAGTAGCGGCCCTCGAAGCGGGACCAGTAGGTCTCGATGTAGCGCTGGTCGTCGCCCCAGATGGTGCGCAGCATGGACGGCCACGGCTCGGTGAGCACCAGGTAGCCGCCGGAGCCGTTGGGGACCTCGACGGCGTTGTCGTCGACGACGGTGGCGGCGATGCCCGGCAGGGCGCGCTGGGCCGAGCCCGGCTTGGTCTCGGTGACGCCCGGCAGCGGGCTGATCATGATGGCGCCGGTCTCCGTCTGCCACCAGGTGTCCACGATCGGGGCCTTGCCGGCGCCGATGTGCTCCCGGTACCAGATCCAGGCCTCGGGGTTGATCGGCTCGCCGACGCTGCCCAGCACCCGCAGCGAGGACAGGTCGAACTTCGCGGGGATGTCGTCGCCCCACTTCATGAAGGTGCGGATCGCGGTCGGCGCGGTGTAGAGGATCGTCACGCCGTACTTCTGGACGATCTCCCAGAACCGGCCCTGGTGCGGGGTGTCCGGGGTGCCCTCGTAGATGACCTGGGTGGCGCCGTTGGAGAGCGGGCCGTAGACGATGTACGAGTGGCCGGTGACCCAGCCGATGTCGGCCGTGCACCAGTAGACGTCGGTCTCCGGCTTGAGGTCGAAGACGGCGTGGTGGGTGTAGCTGGCCTGGGTGAGGTAGCCGCCCGAGGTGTGCAGGATGCCCTTGGGCTTCCCGGTGGTGCCCGAGGTGTAGAGGATGAAGAGCGGGTGCTCGGCGTCGTGCGCCTCGGGGGCGTGCTCGGTCGACTGGCGGGCGGTGATCTCGTGCCACCAGACGTCCCGGCCCTCGGTCCAGGGGATGTCCTGCTCGGTGCGGCGGATCACCAGGACGTGCTCGACGCCGTCGACCTTGGTCAGGGCCTCGTCGATGGCCGGCTTGAGGGCGGAGGGCTTGCCGCGGCGGTAGCCGCCGTCCGCGGTGATGACCAGCTTGGCCTGGGCGTCCTGGATGCGGGAGGCGACGGCGTCGGCGGAGAAGCCGCCGAAGACCACCGAGTGGGTGGCGCCGATCCGGGCGCAGGCGAGCATCGCGACGACCGCCTCGGCGATCATCGGCAGGTAGACCGCCACCCGGTCGCCCTTGCGGACGCCTAGCTCCAGCAGCGCGTTGGCGGCCTGCGAGACCTCGTCCTTGAGCTGGGCGTAGGTGATCGAGCGGCCGTCACCGGGCTCGCCCTCGAAGTGGATCGCGACCCGGTCGCCGAGGCCGTTCTCGACGTGGCGGTCGACGCAGTTGTACGCCACGTTGAGCTTGCCGTCGGCGAACCACTTGGCGAAGGGCGGGTTGGACCAGTCGAGCGTCTCGGTCGGCTCGACGGCCCAGCTGAGCCGGCGGGCCTGCTCGGCCCAGAAGGCCAGGCGGTCCTCGGAGGCCTGCCCGTACGCGGCCGCGGTGACGTTGGCGGTTGCGGCGAGCTCTGCCGGCGGGGCGAAGCGCCGCTCCTCCTTGAGCAGGTTGGCCAGGCTCTCGTTGCTCAACGCGCACTCCTCATCGAGTCATGATCGGGGACGATCCCGTGCGTGGGGATTGTCCCGTGTGTCCCAGCGCACAGCTCACCAGGCGAACGTGCCAGTTGACAAGAGGCTCCTGGGAATTGGTGTAGACCTTTGACCGATGGTCGAACGGTCGCCCGGCCTGTTCACACAGCGGGACATGCTAGACCGCGAGGGGATGTGCCGGACCGCTTTCGGGTGCGCGCGGGTGCGTCCGGGTGTGTGTGGGGGCGTGCGGGGGCGTCGGGACGTGATGAGCCGCGTCGGGGTGGGCCCGTGCCCCGGCCCGCCCGGCGGGGGCACGGGCCCGGCTCTCAGGCGGCCAGTCGCGGGCCCTCCTCACCGTCGCCGGTCGGGGCCGCGCCGGACGTCCCCGGGTGTTCGACCGTTGCCGCCGACCGGTCGGGGCCGGCGGCGGGTGCCCCGGTGTGCGCTCCGGCGCGCGGCTTCGGGCGAGCTCCCGGCGCTGCCCCACGGTCGGTGTCCGCACGGGTCTCCGCATCGGCCTCGTTGCGGGCCTCGTTGCGGGCCTCGACCGGGCTGAACCCCCCCGCGGCGCGGTCGAGGACGTACGCCTGCGCCGTCGCGAAGTCGAAGTACATCCCGACCAGTCGCAGGCTGCCCTCCTCGACCCGGCGCTCGACCGCCGGATTCGCCATCAGCTGGTCCAACTGCTGCACGACGTTGGTGATGCAGAGCTGCTCCACGAGGTCCACCACCGGCCGGTCGGAGAACTCGGCGGGCGCCCGGCGGAGCCGGTCCAGCGAGCCCCGGCCGTTGCGCAGCCAGCGGGTCAGCGGGCTGGGGGGCCCGGGGCGCTCGTGCACGCCGTCCAGCAGGGCTTTCATCGCGCCGCAGCCGGAGTGGCCGCAGACGGTGATCGAGCGCACCTCCAGGGACTCGACGGCGTACTGCACCGCCGCCGCGACCGAGTCGTCGGCCGCGCCCGGCTCGAACGGGGCGGGCACCAGGTTGCCGACGTTGCGGACGGTGAACAGGTCGCCGGGGCCGCTGTTGGTGATCATGCTGGTGACCATCCGCGAGTCCGCGCAGGTCAGGAAGAGCTGGGAGGGTGTCTGCCCCTCCCGGGCCAGCCGGGCGAGTTCGGGCCGGATCAGCGGGGCGGTGTGCTGCTGGAACACCCGGACGCCGTCCAGCAGTCGACCGTGCGGGTCCTCCCGCTGCTCGATGCAGTGGTGACCGACCCAGGGCGTCCAGGCCCGGCAGCGGTGCGGGCCGGGCGAACTGCCCGCGCGCACCGTGCCGTCCGGGTCGAGCACCTCGTCGGTCTGGCGCCGCGTCACCATCGAGACCCGGCCGCCCGTGCCCTGGTGTCCCGTCCGCCAGCTGTGCAGCGTCTCGTACGCGGCGTGGTCCAGGAAGGAGCCGTCGTGGACCACGGTGACCTCGCTGCCGGCCGGGACGCCCGCCAGTGCCCGACTCAGCCGCGGGACGGCGGCGAAGGTGAGCGGGCCGTGCGTCTGGACGGTGACCGAGCCACCCGGCCCGGTCTCGACGTCCACGTGGGCGCGGGTCAGCCGGTAGAGGGCGAGCAGGACGGCGGTGCCGGCGCCGAGTGCGACGCCGCCCAGCACCCCGAGGACCACCACCCCGACCACGGTGGTCAGGTAGACCGGGAACTCGCGGTGCCGGTGCACGTTGCGGATGTGCGCGAAGCTCACCATCTGGAGCCCGACCACCAGCACCAGGGCGGCCAGCGCGGCCAGCGGGATGCGGCGCAGCCCGCCAGTCAGCACCAGCGCGGCGACGAGGACCCAGACGCCGTGCAGCACCGCGGACCACCGGCTCTGCCCGCCGGCCCGCACGTTGGCGGTGCTGCGGACGGCGCCCCCGGCGATCGGCAGCCCGCCGACCAGCCCGCTGACGATGTTGGCGAGCCCCTGCCCGCGCAGCTCGCGGTCGAGGTCGCCGGTGCGGCGGGACATCCGGTCGACCGCGACGGCGGACAGCAGCGACTCCACGCTGGCCACGGCGGTCACGGTGAGCACGGCGGCGAGCACCCCGGCCAGCGGGCCGTGCGGCAGCGCGGGCAGCAGCGCGTGCGGCTCCCAGGGGGGCAGCTGGATGTGGGCGAGCGGCAGGTCGAGCGCCAGGGCGAGCGCGGTGGCGGTGGCGACGGCGGCCAGCGGGCCGGGCACCCGGCCCAGCCGGGCGCCCAACTCGCCGGCGCGGCCGGGCAGTCGACCGAGCCGGGGCCAGCCCAGCAGGACGGTCGCGGTCACCGCGCCGACCAGCAGCGCGGGCGGGTGCGGTCCGGCCAACTGCCCTGGCAGGGCGAGGACGTTGGCGATCGCGGAGCTCTGCGGGGAACCCCCGAGGACGACGTGCAGCTGGGCGATGGCGATGGTGAACCCGACTCCGGCCAGCATGCCGTGCACGATGGCGGGCGAGACGGCGAGTGCCGTCCGCGCCACCCGGCGTACGCCGAGCAGGAGTTGGAGCAGTCCGCCGGCCAGGGTGATGGCGCAGGTGGCCTGCCAGCCGTACTGGGTGATCAGTCCGGCGGTGATCACGGTCAGTGCGGCGGAAGGACCGCTGACCTGGAGCTGGGTGCCGCCGGCCAGGCCGACCACGATCCCGCCGACCGCCGCCGCGGCGAGACCCGCGGTGAGCGGGGCACCGGTGGCGAGAGCGATGCCGAGGGAGAACGGCACGGCGATCAGGGCGACGACCAGGGAGGCGGAGAGGTCCTGCGCCCAACGCGCCCGGGGTGTCCCGCCCGGAGGTGCGTGGTCGGTGGTGTCGGAGGCGATGGGGGCACTGGAGATGTCGAGGGTCATGGTCTTCCCGTCTGTCCGGTGAACGAACGCAGTCAGGTCCGGTGATGAGTCCGGAGTCGGGCTCCGGGGCGGATCGGCTGTCGTGGGTCGCGACGGTGTGGCGGGATGGCGTGGGCACGGCGGGGAGTGCGGGTGTCACCGGCCGGCGTTGACCATCAGGGCCCGCCAGGGGCCCGGGTGAGGTGCGGGAGGTCTCACCGAGGACCGTCGGGACGGACCATCAAGACTCGGTAAACCGAGAGTAATGAAAGCTTTGCACAGCGTCGTTCGGAGAGGGAAGCGGAAAACTCCTGATTCACCCCATTGGGTGGTGGCCGAACGGTCGGGAATCTGCTGGTGGCGGTGGGTGGACCGGGGTGCGGCACGGCGAACGGGCCGCGGCCCGCCCCGGAACGGAGGGAGGCCGCGGCCCGTTCGAGCGGAGCCGGGGTGGGGCGGGTCAGGCGGGCGCGCCCGCCGGGGCCGGCTGCTCGCCGTCCGCGAACTCGCCCAGCACGAAGGCCTCGTCCACCTGGGTCGCGAGGTCGATGCCGACCTTGGCGTTGGCCCAGCTCTCCGCGTTTCGGCGGTGGAAGAGCACCGCCTGCGCGGTGTAGCGGTGCGCGTCGCGCAGTGCGTACGCCGCCTCGGCCTCGACCCGCAGCTGCTCCAGCACCGCCCGGTTGCCCGGCTCCAGGGTCTTCAGCGGGGGCTCGGCCCCCTGCTCCAGGCGGCGCACCCAGTCGGACTGGCCGAAGGTGGTGAGCAGGTCGTCGCCGACCTCGCGGCGCAGGAACGCCAGGTCGTCCGGGCCCTGCACCTTGTTGCCGATCACCCGCAGCTGCACCCCGAAGTCGCGGGCGTAGTCCTTGTACTGGCGGTAGACGGAGACGCCCTTGCGGGTCGGCTCGGCCACCAGGAAGGTCAGGTCGAAGCGGGTGAACAGGCCGGAGGCGAAGGAGTCGGAGCCCGCGGTCATGTCGGTGACCAGGTACTCCTCCGGGCCGTCGAGCAGGTGGTTGAGCAGCAGTTCCACCGCGCCGACCTTGGAGTGGTAGCAGGCCACCCCGAGGTCCTCCTCGGTGAACGCGCCGGTGGCCAGCAGCCGGACCGAGCCCTCGTCCAGCGCGATCGGCCGGGCGCACGCGGCGTAGACCGGGTTCTCCTCGACGATCCGCAGCAGGCGTGAACCACGCCCGGGCGGCGTGGTTTTGATCATCTCGTCGGCCGAGCGGATCAGCGGGTTGCTGCCGCGCAGGTACTCCTTGATCTCCGGCAGGTGCCCGCCGAGGGCCGGCAGTCCGGCCGCCTGGTCGTCCGTCAGGCCGAGTGCGGGGCCCAGGTGCTGGTTGATGTCGGCGTCGACGGCGATGACCGGTCGGCCGGTGGCGGCCAGGTGGCGGATGAACAGTGCGGACAGTGTGGTCTTCCCGCTGCCGCCCTTGCCGACGAAGGCGATCTTCATCTGGGACTCCGGCTCTCGCTCTGGGCCCGGTCGGGGCCGCCTGCCCGGGAGCCGCGCGCGGCGGCGGCACCCCTAACTGGAAATCGTTATCGTCTCCGATAGTGGCCATGCTAGCCGGGGTTTGGGCCTCCCTGGGGGAGGGAAGTGAGGATTGCCTCTAACGGGTGATGCGGGGTTGCTGTTCCGGGAGGGGCGGCCCGTTCATTACTCTCGGGTAGGTGAGCACTGGAACTGATCCCCTCGCCCCGCTGGCCCAGCTCCCCGGAGTTCCCGACGCGGTCGCCGAGGTGCGCAAGGCCGTCGACCGGCTCTACGGCCACCGGGTGATGCGCCGCCGCGCGGCCGAGGTCACGTCCGAGTCCGCCCTGCGCGGCGCCCGTGCGTCGGCGGCCCTGGCCGGCGCCGACTGGCCGCTGGAGGAGGTCCGGCGCCGCAGCGACTTCAGCGCCGACCCCGAGGCCCGGACGATCGGCGCCGCCCTGCGGGTGGCCGCCGAGGCCGGTCAGCTGCTCAGCGTCTGGCGGCACTCGCCGCTCCAGGTGCTGGCCCGGCTGCACCTGCTCGCGGTCGGCGACGCCGACCCCGCGGCCGGGCGGCCGCGCCGGGCGGGGGAGGGCGCCGAGGAACTGTTCCCGCTGGACCTCCCGGCGGCGGAGACCGTCGAGTCCTTCGAGGCCGACCCGGCGGCGCCGGCGCCCGTCCTGCCGCCCGCCCCGGACGCGGACGAGGTCGCCGCCCGGCTCGACCAGCTCTCCCGGCTGCTGGTGGCCCGCGCCGAGGGTCAGGGCGTGGGCACGCCGGCCCTGGTGGTGGCCTCGGTGGTGCACGGCGAACTGCTCGCGCTGCGCCCCTTCGGCAGCCACAACGGGGTGATCGCGCGGGCCGCCCAGCGCATCGTGCTGATCGCCGAGGGGCTCGACCCGAAGTCGATCTGCCCGGCCGAGGTCGGTCTCGCGGAACTCGGCACCGGCGCCTACCGGCGGGCCCTGGCGGGCTACCTGGCCGGCACGCCCGAGGGGATGGCCGCTTGGATCGGCCACTGCGGCAGCGCGCTGCGGCTCGGTGTGCGGGAGAGCACGGCGGTCTGCGAGGCGATGCAGCGCGGGATGGTCTGAGCGGTTCCCGCCGGGGCCGCGGCCCCGCCCGCACCCATGGAAATGCGGCGGCACCTGATCCTGCCGGGTGCCGCCGCTGGTCCAGATACCGGGTGACCAAGCATGCACCGGAAGTGCCGATCAGACGGGGATCTCCTGCCCGTTCGTCTGGTCCGGCGGCCCGACAGCGGGTCGGCTGCATGTGGGTGCTCGGTTATCTGTACACGCGGTCCGTGGGCCTGAACTGCGTTGTCGGTTCGACCTCTTCGGGTCCTGACCGGGTCTCGCGGGCCGTGCTTCATTTGTATCGCGTTTCGGGCGAAAGGGGAACCCGAAAAGTGAACTGTGCGGCGATTGCCCGTTTTGCCCATTCGACTCGGAGGGCGGACCTCAGACGGCCGGGCGGCGGCGCCGGGCCAGGTACCAGATCACCCCGGCGGTCGCGACGGCCGTCCCGACCGCCACCGCCGTCAGCACCGAAGGGCTCGGGGCGGAGAACTCCGGGAGCCGCCGCCGCAGTTCCACCGGGCGGTCGAAGACCAGCACCGGCCACTCCCGGGCCTGCGCCTCCTTGCGCAGTGCGCGGTCGGGGTTCACGGCGGAGGGGTGGCCGACCGCCTCCAGCAGCGGGAGGTCGGTGGAGGAGTCGCTGTAGGCGTATGACTCGGCCAGGTCGTAGCCCTCGGACGCGGCCAACTCCCGGATGGCGGCGGCCTTGTTCTCGGCGTACGCGTAGTACTCGATCTCGCCGGTGTAGCAGCCGTCCTCGACCTTGAGCCGGGTGGCGATCACGTGGTCCGCGCCGAGCAGCGCGCCGATCGGCTCGACCACTTCGGACCCCGAGCTGCTGACGATCACCACGTCCCGGCCGGCCGCGTGGTGCTGCTCGATGAGTGAGGCGGCCTCGTCGTAGATGATCGGATCGATCAGGTTGTGCAGGGTCTCGGCGACGATCTCGCGGACCTGCTGGACGTTCCAGCCCCGGGTGAGCGATGAGAGGTACTCGCGCATCCGCTCCATCTGGTCGTGGTCCGCGCCGCCGGCCAGGAAGACGAACTGGGCGTACGCGCTGCGCAGCACGGCCCGACGGTTGATCAGGCCGCCCTGGTAGAAGGGGCGGCTGAAGGCGAGCGCACTCGACTTGGCGATGATGGTCTTGTCGAGGTCGAAGAAGGCCGCCGTGCGGGAGCCACCCGGCTTCGGGCGGACCGGCTGGCGGTGCTCCTCGGGCCCGGTGGTGTCGCCCGGGGACTCGTCGGCGTGATCGTCGGCGTTCTCGGTGGTGTCCACGGGAACCGAGGATAGAGGGAGCCGCAAAACAGCCCGCCATTCGGCGTACTCGTGGGCGTGCGGGTTTGTGTTTCTGGCCGCTCGGGTACACCATGGAAGTCACGGATCGTTCGCGACCGTGCTAACCCGGTCCGGCTCCTCCCCCCCGAGTCGGGCCGTGGATAGACGACCCCCGCTCTCCCCCCCGGCGGGGGTCGTCGCACGTCCGGGGCCATTTTCAGGCCTTGAAGGGCATCCGCGCAGGCGCCGGGTCCGCTCCGCCGGCGGTGTACAGGGGGTGTCGGTGGCCCGGTCGGCCGCCCGGATTTCGTCACTCTGCGTTGTCGTTTGCATGGATCCGCCGCACGTCGCCCGGCTGGTTCCGACCGGCGGTTTCCCACCCCCGCGCAGCCTCGTCCGGTGGTGCCCGAGGGATGTCCGGGCCCGGTCGGTCGGGTCGGTATGGAGTGCCGGTTCATCTCCGTGATCCCCAATCGTCAATTCTTTGCCGATTAGCCCCCCGCCCGGGTGAACGCTTAGCCATTCGGCACATGAGTTATCCACAGGGAATCGGAACGCGGCGGACGGAATCCCGATCTCCCCCCACCGTGGTCGTCGGCGGCGGTCGCCCGGCCCGGCCTCACCCCTTCCTCTGGAGGCCTGCCGGGCGGCCGTCCGCCGGAACCGTCCGACGTGCGCCGCCGGCCTGTGGGCCCGCGGCGCGGAGGGGAGCCACCATGTCGACGCCGATCGCCGACCACGTCACCGCCGAGGGGCCCGGGAGCACCGGACCGCTCGTCGTCACCGAGGACGAGGGCCTGGCCGAGCACCTGCTGCGGCTCTGCGCCGCCGCGGGGGCCGAGCCCCGGCTGGTCCGCGGCGCGCCGCCGACGCGCGAGCACTGGGACGCCGCCTCGCTGGTCCTGGTCGGGGACGACCAGGTCCAACGCTGCGCCGGGCTGGCCCGGCGGGCCGGCGTGCTGCTGCTCGGGCTGGACCTCGACGACCCCGGAGTCTGGGTCCGAGCCGTCCAACTCGGCGCCGAGCACGTGCTGTTCCTGCCCGACGCCGAGGCCTGGCTGCTCGACCGGATCGCCGACGCGGCCGAGGGCGCCGGATCGCCGGCGGTCACCGTGGCCGTGCTCGGCGGCCGGGGCGGAGCCGGGGCCTCCACACTGGCCTGCGCCCTCGCGGTCACGGCCGCGCGGACCGGGCGGCGCACGATACTCATCGACGGCGACCCGCTGGGCGGCGGCCTCGACATCCTGCTCGGCGGCGAGACGGTCCGGGGGCTGCGCTGGCCCGACCTGGCCGGCTCCCGCGGGCGGGTCAGCGGGGCCGAACTGGCCCGGGCGCTGCCGGCGCTCAAACGGCTCTCCGCGCTCTCCTGCCTGTCCTGGGACCGCGGCGACACCCTGACCGTGCCACCGGAGGCCATGCGCAGCGTGCTGGCCGCCTCCCGGCGGCGCGGCGGGCTGGTGGTGGTCGATGTGCCCCGCCATCTCGACGCGGCCGCCGGGCAGGCGCTGGAGCAGTCCGACCTGGCGCTGCTGGTGGTGCCCGCCGAGCTGCGCGCGGTCGCGGCCGCCGACCGGGTGGCGGCGGCCGCCCGGATGCGGCTCGGCGACGTCCGGGCGGTGGTGCGGCGGGTGCGAATCTCCGGGCTCCCGGCGCGCCGGATCGCCAGGAGCCTGCGGCTGGAGCTGGTCGGGGAGTTGGAGCCCGAACCGGGCCTGTCCCACGACGTCGACAAGGGCGTCCCGCCCGGGAGCCGGGAGACCGGCCCGCTCGCGCGCTTCTGCGCGACCTTCCTGAACGAAGTGCTGCCGCCGGTGCCGGCGGTCGGAGGAGGTGTGTACTGATGGTCCGTCTGCGCAGGACGACCCCGCGGGGCGGGGCACCGGCCACGGGCGACGGTGTGCGGGAACACCGGCCGCTCCGGAGCGTGCCGCCCCCCGGAGCCCCGCCCGGGGCCGAACACGGGCCCTGCCCGTACGGGCGCACGGCCCGCGAGGAGCGGACGGCGGAGCTGGTGGACGCGGTACGGCTGCGGCTCGCCGAGTCGGGGGCCGCCCCGACCGCGGGCTCGGTCGCGGCCGTGCTGCGGGCCACCAGGCCGCCGCTCGGCGGGGACGAAGTGCTGGACACCGTGCGCTCGCTGCGCGCCGAACTGGTGGGTGCGGGCCCGCTGGAGCGGCTGCTGGCAGCGCCGGACGTCACGGACGTGCTGGTGAACGGTCCGGACGAGGTGTGGGTCGACCGTGGCGGCGGCCTGCACCGAGCCACCGGAGTCCGCTTCGCCGACGCCGAGGCGGTACGGCGGCTGGCCCACCGGCTGGCCACCGCGGCCGGGCGGCGCCTGGACGACGCCCGGCCCTGGGTGGACGCCCGGCTGCCGGACGGCACCAGGCTGCACGCCGTGCTGCCGCCGATCGCGGCCGGCTGCACGCACATCTCCCTGCGGGTGTGTCGGCCCCGGCCGTTCACGCTCGACGAGTTGGTGGCGGGCGGGGCCCTGCCGCCGGAGGGCGCCGACCTGCTGGCCGGCATCCTGCGGGCCAGGCTGTCGCTGCTGGTGTCCGGCGGGACGGGTTCGGGCAAGACGACCCTGCTCGCGGCCCTGCTCGGCCTGGTCGGGCCGGAGGAACGGCTCGTCGTGGTCGAGGACTCGGCCGAACTGCGACCGGACCATCCGCACGTGGTCCGGCTGCAGAGCAGACCGCCGAACCAGGAGGGGCTGGGCGAGCTCACCCTGCGGGATCTCGTCCGGCAGGCGCTGCGGATGCGCCCGGACCGGCTGGTGGTCGGCGAGGTGCGCGGGGCCGAAGTCTCGGACCTGCTGGCCGCGCTGAACACCGGGCACGAAGGCGGCTGCGGGACCGTCCATGCCAACACGGCCGCCGACGTGCCGGTCCGGCTGGAGGCCCTGGGTTCGCTCGCCGGGCTCGACCGGCCGGCCCTGCACAGCCAACTGCGCGCCGCGCTCGACGTGGTGGTCCACCTGGTCCGGGAGCCGGGCTCGGGGCGGCGCCGGGTGGCGGAGATCCACATCCTGGCGGGCGACCGCGAGGGCCTGGCCGTCACCACCGAGGCGGTGGCGTTCCCGGCGGCTGGCGGGATGGCCCCCGGGCCAGGCTGGGCGCGGCTGACCGGGCTGCTCGCGGCGCGCGGGGTGACGCTCGCGGAGGGGCCGACGTGACGGCGGCGGTGGCCGGGCTGGCGGGCCCGGAGGCGGGGGCGGTGGAGCTCGCCTTCGCGCTGCTGCTGATCGGCTGTGCGGCGGGCGCGGTGGCACTGCTCGGTGCGTGGACCAGGAGAGGCCGGTGAACACGGAGGTGAATGACGTGACGCAGAGTCAGATCGCGTTCTGCTGGACGATGGCGCTGTGTCTGGCGGCCGTCCTCGGGTGGCGCGCGGTGCAGGACCAGCTGCCGGGCGGTCGGCGCGCCAGACTCGTACTGGCGGGCACCGGCCCGCCGGCGTCGGCGGCCGGGCTGGAGTCGGGGTCCGCGCAGCCTGCGGGTCCGGATTCCGGTTCGGAGGCGTTCGCTCGGGCCCGCCTGCGGATCGCGGCCGCCGTGGTGCCCGAACTGCTGCTCCTGCCCGCAGGGTTGGCGGCATGGTGGGCCACCGCCTCTCCGGTGCCGGCGCTCGTCGCGGCCCTGGCCGTCCTGCCGCTGCGGAGGTGGCGGCTGCGACGGCGCCTGGCGGCGGAGGCCGGGCGGCGGGCCACGGCCGTGGTGGAGCTGTGCGCCGCGCTGGCCGGGGAGTTGCGCAGCGGGGCGACACCCGAGCAGGCGCTCCACCTGGTCACCGCGCGCCTCTCCACCGACCCGCAGGCGCTGCGCCGGCTCGGCGAGGAACCGGTGGCGAGGCTGGCGGCCGGCCGCTACGGCGGGGACGTGCCCGGTGCGTTCCACCTGCTCGCCGAACTGCCGGGCGGCAGCGGGGCTGCAGCGATCGCGGCCTGCTGGCGAGTGGCCTCGGACGGCGGGTCCGGGCTCGCCGCCGCGCTGGACCGGGTCGCCGAGGCGTTGCGCGGCGAGCGGGCGCTGGCGGAGGAGATCGCCGGGGAACTGGCGGGGCCCAGGGCGACGATCGCCGTCCTGGCCGTGCTCCCGGCCGCCGGGCTGCTCCTCGGCGCTGCGCTCGGGGCCCGCCCGTTGGACGTCCTGCTGCACACCCCCGCCGGGCTGGCCTGCCTGGCGGTGGGCACGGCCCTGGAGGGGCTGGGGGTGTTCTGGACGGCCCGCATCGTCCGGGCGGCGGCCCGGGGCGGTCTGGAGGCGCCCCGAGGGCCTGGCGGCCGGGGTGCGGGCGGGGTGTCGGCCCGGGCGCGGCCGTCGGGCCGGGGCGGCGGGATCCCGCGGGTTCGGGCGCGTGGCTGGGAGGTGCGGCCGGGGTGAGGCGGGCCATGGAGTGGGTGGCACTCGGGAGTTCGGCGGCGTTGGCCGGCTGGGCGCTGGTGCCGCCGGTGCTGCGGGGGAGGGCGAGGCGGCGGCGGGCGCTCGCCTGGGAACGGGATCGGAAGGGGGTTCGGGGGCGGACGGGCCCGGCCGGGCCGGGTGACGAGCGCGGGCGGCGGGTGGCCGTGGCGGTCGCGGCGGGGCTCGGCGCCGTGTTGCTGCTCGGCGGCGCCCTCGGGATCGGCGCCGGGGCGCTGCTGGCGGTGGGTGCCTACCGCTGGTCGGCCCGGGCGCGGTCGCCGACGCGTCGGCGGGCGATCCGCGAGGAGGAGCTGCTGACCAGGCAACTCCCCCTGGGTGCGGAGCTGTTGGCGGCCTGCCTGGAATCGGCGGCCTCGCCCTCGGCGGCCGTGGCGGCGGTCGGGCGGAGCGTGGACGCCCCGCTGGGGCCCCGGCTGGTCGCGATCGGAGCCGAACTGGCTCTGGGAGCACCGCCGGAGCTGTGCTGGCGCCGGTTGGGTGAGCAGCACCCGGCACTGGCTCCGCTGGCCCGCTGCCTGGTCCGGACGACCCTCGGCGGGGCCCCGGCGGCGGAGCCGCTGATCGGGCTCGCCCAGGGGCAGCGGACGGCGGCGGCCCGGACGGCCCACGCCCGGGTCCGGCGGGCGGGGGTGTTCGCCACCGCGCCGCTCGGGCTCTGCTTCCTGCCGGCCTTCGTGCTGATCGGCGTGGTGCCGGTGGTCGTCGGGCTCACCGGCCGCTTCGCGCAGGCGATGTGACCGGGGGCGGCAGGGGGATCGGGATGGGATTCGGAATCGGAGACAGGAGGACTTCATGACTGCGGTGATCGTGACGAGGCCCGGCGGCGGGCGTGAGCTCGGGCGGTTGCCCGGGGCATGGCGGCGCAGGGGCCGCCGGGTGGCCTGCCGGGTGCGCCGGACGGCCCGGCGCCGGGGCCGGTCGGATGCCGGAATGACCACGGCCGAGTACGCCGTGGGGACGCTGGGGGCGTGCGCCCTCGCGGCCGGGCTGTACAAGGTGGTGACCAGCGCGACGGTGACGGGGGCACTGACCGACCTGCTGGAGCGGGCGCTCCATGCGACCTAGCCGGTCGGCGGTGCGCGGCGGCCGGGCCTGGTCGCTGCGGCCGAGCCGCCGGGGCGACGCGGGTTTCGTCACCGCGGAGACGGCGGTGGCCCTGCCGGCGCTCGTCCTGCTCGCCGTGATGCTGATCTGGGGCGTGCTCGCGGCGTCCGCGCAGATCCGCTGTGTGGACGCCGCCCGGGTCGGTGCCAGGGCGGCCGCGCGGGGCGAGGCGGATGCCGCCGAACTCGCCCGCGCCGCGGGCCCGCCGGGGGCGCGGGTGCGGGTGTCGCTGGCGGCCGACACGGTGCGGGTCGAGGTGGAGGCGCCGTCCGCGGCGCCGGGCCGGTTGGGCGGGCTGCTCGCGGTGCGGGTCGGTGCGGCCGCCGTGGCCGCGCGGGAGGACGTGCTGACCGGGATCGGGGAAGGAGGTGAGGGCGGTTGGCCGTCCTGACCGGGCGGGGCCCGGTGGCGGGGCGTTGGGCGGTCGTGGGGCGGTGGGCGCGTGCCCGTGCCGCTCGGGCGGCCGCGGCGGGCGGGTACGGGCCGGACGCCGGTTCGGCGACGGTCTGGCTGCTCGCGCTGGCGATGCTGGGGACGGCGGTGTTCACCGCGACGATCTCGGTCGGCGCGGTGGTCGCCGCCCGGCACCGGGCCGAGTCGGCCGCCGATCTGGCGGCCCTCGCGGCGGCGGACCGGCTGCTGCTGGACCAGGACGGCGGGTGCGGGCGGGCCGCGGGGATCGCCGCGGCCCAGGGCGCCGCGCTGGTGTCCTGCACGGTGGACCAGGCGGCGGACGCGGTCGAGGTGGTGGCCGAGGTGCGGGTCGGCGGCCTGCCGGTGCGGCTGCCGGTCGGCCCGGCCAGGGCGAGGGCCCGGGCCGGACCGGTGCGGGCCGCGGTCACCGCCGCCGAGGACGGCCTCGGCGGTGCGGCGGCGGGCTCATGACTCGTCCGCCGGGCCGGGGGCGTCCCGCGGGCCGGGCTCCGGGCAGTCGGGCGGGCCGTCCGCCCCCGGGGCTCCGGCCAGCAGGACGTCCAGCAGCCGGACGGCGGCCGCCTTGTCCAGCGGGTCGTTCCCGTTGCCGCACTTGGGCGACTGGACGCAGGACGGGCAGCCGCGCTCGCACTCGCAGGAGGCGATCGCCTCGCGGGTGGCCGCCAGCCACTGGGCGGCCTGCCGGAAGCCGCGTTCGGCGAAGCCGGCCCCGCCCGGGTGGCCGTCGTAGACGAACACGGTGGGCAGCCCGGTGTCGGGGTGCAGCGGGACGGAGACGCCGCCGATGTCCCACCGGTCGCAGGTGGCGAACAGCGGCAGCAGGCCGATCGAGGCGTGCTCGGCGGCGTGGGCGGCGCCGGGCAGTTGGTCGTGCGGGATGTCCGCGTCGAGCAGCTGGTCCTCGGTGACGGTCCACCAGACCGCGCGGGTGCGCAGTGTGCGGGGCGGCAGGTCGAGCTTGCTCTCGCCCATGATCTCCCCGGTGGAGATCCGCTTCCGTAGGTAGCCGACCACCTGGTTGACCACCTCCACGGAGCCGAAGCAGAGCCGGCCCTCGCCCCAGTGGACGGTGGTGTCGGTGTCGAGGACGGAGATGGAGGTGATGTCGCGGGCGGCCGTGCTGTAGGGCGGGTTGGCCGGTTCGACCAGGGCGACCGAGTTCTCCAGGTCCAACTCCCGGACCAGGTAGGTGCGGCCCTGGTGGAGGTGGACGGCCCCGGTGTGGACGGTGGTGTGGGAGGCCGCCGCGTCCACCGTGCCGAGCAGTCGGCCGGTGTCGGCCTCGACGATCTGCACCGGGCTGCCGCCGCTGCCCCGCAGGTCGACGGCGTCGGCGGCGCGTTCGCGGCGGGTCCAGTACCAGGTGCCGTCCCCGCGCCGGCGCAGCAGGCCGCGCCGTTCCAGGACGGGTAGCAGCGGCGCCGTGGAGGGCCCGAACAGTTCCAGGTCGGCCTCGGTCAGCGGGAGTTCGGCGGCGGCCGCGCACAGGTGCGGGGCGAGCACGTGCGGGTTGTCGGGGTCGAGCACGGTGGCCTCGACCGGAGCCGCGAACAGCGCCTCCGGGTGGTGCACCAGGTAGGTGTCCAGCGGGTCGTCCCGGGCGATCAGGATGGCCAGGGCGCCCTGGGCCTCGCGGCCGGCCCGGCCCGCCTGCTGCCAGAGCGAGGCCCGGGTGCCGGGGTAGCCGGCCATCAGGACGGCGTCGAGGCCGGAGACGTCGACGCCGAGTTCGAGGGCGGAGGTGGAGGCGAGGCCCAGCAGCCGGCCGGAGTGCAGCTCGCGCTCCAACGCCCGGCGTTCGTCGGCGAGGTAGCCGCCGCGGTAGGCGGCCACCCGGTCGGCGAGCGGCCGGCCGAGCTGGTCCTGGGCCTGCAGGGCGACGAGTTCCGCGGCGCGGCGGGAGCGGACGAAGACGACCGTCCGGGTCTGCCGCTCGACCAGGTCGGTCAGCAGGTGCGCGGCCTCGGCGGTGGCGGTGCGGCGCACCGGGGCGCCGTGCTCGCCGACGTTCTCGGTCAGCGGCGGCTCCCAGAGGCCGAAGACCATCGGCCCGCGCGGCGAGGCGTCCTCGGTGACGGCGACGGCGGGCAGGGCGGTGAGGCGCCGGGCGGTGGCGGCCGGGTCGGCGGTGGTGGCGGAGGCGAGCAGGAAGGTGGGTGACGAACCGTAGCGGGCGCAGATGCGGCGCAGCCGACGCAGCACCTGGGCGACGTGCGAGCCGAACACGCCCCGGTAGCTGTGGCATTCGTCGATCACCACGTAGCGCAGCACCTTGAGGAAGGAGGCCCAACGGGCGTGCGCGGGCAGGATGCCCCGGTGCAGCATGTCCGGGTTGGTGAGCACGTAGGAGGCGTACTGGCGGACCCACTCGCGTTCCTCGGGCGGGGTGTCGCCGTCGTAGAGGGCGGACCGGACCCTGGGCGGGGCGAGTTCGGCGGCCCGGCGCCGCTGGTCGGCGGCGAGGGCCTTGGTCGGCGCCAGGTAGAGGGCGGTGGCGCCGCGGCCGTTGCGGGCCTCGGTGCCGTCCAGCAGGTCGCTGAGCACCGGTGCCAGGTAGCCCAGCGACTTGCCCGAGGCGGTGCCTGTGGCGATCACCACAGTCTGGCCGGATTTGGCCAGTTCCATCGCTTCTGCCTGGTGCGCCCAGGGCTGTTCCACACCCACGGCGTGCGCGGCGGCCCTGATCTCCGGTCGGATCGTGTCGGGCCACGGCGAATAACGCGCAGGTCGCGCGGGAAGGTGCTCCGTATGGGTGAGCCGATCGGACCGCCCCCGGCTGGTGGACAGGGTCGTGAGCAGTGCCTCGGGCAGGCTGTGTCGGGGCGGCATGGGGACCCAGTGTGTCACCGGCGTGACGCAGAATCGTCGTAAGCCATCGTGCGGGCATGGTCGCAGGTGGTTGAATGTGGCCGTGACGGCCGTATGGCCGTGGGTCGCAGCGCTGAGGCTTGCCACGCGTTGGCTGGGCGCGCCCGGGCTCGCGACCATGCGGTGGCGGCCGTCCGGCCGAGGATCGCACATGACGTAGCAAGGCAAGGTGCTGGAGGTTCCGTGGACCTGTCCCTGTCGACCCGCGCAGTCGGCGATCGTACGGTCGTCGAGGTTGGCGGCGAGATCGATGTGTACACCGCCCCGAAGCTGCGCGAGCAGCTGGTCGAGCTCGTCAACGACGGCAAGTACCACCTCGTCGTCGACATGGAAGGCGTGGACTTCCTCGACTCGACCGGTCTCGGTGTGCTGGTGGGCGGCCTGAAGCGGGTGCGTGCCCACGAGGGTTCGCTCCGCCTGGTGTGCAACCAGGAGCGCATCCTGAAGATCTTCCGCATCACCGGCCTGACCAAGGTCTTCCCGATCCACACCTCGGTGGACGACGCGGTCCAGGCGACCGACTGACACGGCCGGGCCGGTCCTCGCGGGCCGGCCCGCCCCGTTCCACGCGTCCGGGGTGCCGGGGCCCGTGCGGTCCCGGCGTCCCCGGCCGCCCCGAGGCCGGTTCGACCGGCCCGCAGGGGCCGCACGCCCGGCCCCGGTCGGAGCACCCCGAGGGGGAGAGATGGCAACCGTCGAACTTCGATTCAGCGCGCTTCCCGAGCACGTGCGGACGGCCCGCCTGGTCGCCGCGGCCGTCGCCAGAAGGGCCGGGGTCGACGAGTCGGTGCTCGACGAGGTACGGCTCGCGGTCGGCGAGGCGTGCTCCCGTGCGGTCGGTCTGCACCAGCGCGGCGGCATCGGCGGCACCGTGCGGGTTGCGTTGACCGATCAGGAGAAGCGTTTCCTCATCGAGGTCGAGGACGAGGCCGGCCCTGCCGCCGTCCCGGCCTCCGGCGCCACCGGTGGCGACCCGGACGAGGACACCCTGGGCCTCGCGGTGATCACCGGCCTGGTCGAGGACCTGGAGGTCACCAACGGCGCGGGCGGTGGCCTGATCCGGATGAGCTGGCCGGTTTCAATCCCTTCCGTGGCGGTCTGAACCGGGCTCCCGCGTCCCCGGGCACCCACATTCAGGGGGTCCCGCAGCTCCGGGCACCCGTGCGCCCCGGCCCAGCGCTCCGTATCCGCTTCCCGTCCGAACTCCGGGACCGCGTAGTCAGTCGGCCGGTTCCGGCGGTTCGCTGCTTCCGGCACGACCCGGTCCGGTCATCGGCCCCGCTGATCCGGGGTTGGCGCCGATCGTGTGGATCCCGTCGATCGGACCCCGTCGCGGAAGTGGACGTTCATGCGGATCCGCAGCCTGTGGCCGGCCGGGCGGGCGACCGCCACGCCGGCGGCCACGCCCACCGCCGAAGCGCTCCGGGCCGAGCTGCCGATCGTGTCGACGGCGAGCACCTGGGGCGAGGAGGTCCACTTCGGCACGCCCGTGCGCGTGCTGCGCGAGGGCGGCGCCCGGTAGGTCGTCGAGCCGGGCACGGTCGCGTACCGGACGCCCGGGTGCTGCGCACCGTCCGGCCGGGCGATCCGATCCGGGGGGAACGGGCCTGAGCCCGCGGCGGGGGCGGGGAACCGGGAGGGCGGCGGCGGCCGTGTAGGTTCGACGACCGAAGACGACCGAAGACGACCGAACCGAAAGGCCTCTCCCGGTGAACAAGCGACTGCTGGCCGTACCCGCCCTCGGCGTGCTGCTCGCGTTCGGCGCCGTCGCCTGCGGCGACGACAACAGCAAGCAGCTGGAGTCCTGGGCGACGAACGTCTGCGGCGCGGCCAAGGACCCGATCGCCCAGGCCCAGGCCGCGCTCGCCGACACCGGCCAGGTCAAGACCGGCGAGACCCCGGCCGACCTGAAGAAGCGGCTCTCGACGGACATCGGGCGGCTCGCCAAGACCAACCAGGACATCGGGGCCGCGATCGACGCGGCCGGGGCGCCGAAGGTGACGGACGGCGCGAGCCTGCAGAAGGACGCCGTGGCCGAGCTGAAGAAGGCCTCGGACGGCTACCTGGACGTCCAGAAGAAGCTGGACGCGCTGGCCACCGACGACCAGTCGAAGTTCTCGGACGGGCTGCGCGGCATCTCCGACCAGTTGCAGCAGTTGGCCTCGCTGTCCACCGAGGCGCAGAACAAGCTGCAGCGCGGCGACCTGGGCGCGGCCATGGCCAAGCAGGACGGGTGCAAGCCCGCCCCGGCCGGCTCGTCCGCCACGCCGAGCGCTGGTGCGAGCGCCGGCGCGAGCGGTGGCGCCAGTGGCGCGCCGACGACCCCGAGCGCTGGTGCGACCGGCGGAACGCCCGCGCCCAGCGGAACGCCCGCGCCCACCGGTACCCCCGCGCCGGGTGCGACGGGCAGTGCGGCTCCGGCGGCCGCGCCCACCCCGAGCGCGACCGCTCCGGCCACCCCGGCGCCCAGCGCGAGCTGATCCGGGGCCGACAGCCCGCCCGGCAGGACGGCCCGTGGGGCCGCCGTGGCGGGTGGCCCCCGGCGGCGGCGGGGCGGGGGACAATGGCGGGGTGACCAGTAGCCCCGTTCTCGACCCGACCCGCCTCGCCAAGCTGCGCGAGGCGCTGCTCGCCGCCTCGTTCACCGCAGACGGCTGCCTGGACCTGCTCGGGCCCACCGGCTACGCGGCGCTGGCCCGCAGCGAGGCGGTGCCGGCCCTGCGCGCCACCCGTGGCGGCAGCCCGCTGGAGACCCTGGTGCGGCTGTTCCTGCTGCAGCAGCCGGTGCCGTACCGGGCCGCCGCCGCGGTGCTGCCGGTGGAGGACTGCCTGGCGGACGGCTGGCTGCGCCCGGACGGGGAGCTGGTGCGCGCCACCGTCGACGTCCGGCCGTATGCCAACGAGGTTGCCGGGATGCCCAGTTCGGACGCCTGGGTGGTCTCCGACCTGGGCTGCGCGGTGGGCGGCGCGGGCGGCATCGGCTCCGGCGTGACCGAGCACGGGGTGGCCCGCCAGGACCTGGTGCTCGGTGTCGGCGGCGCCTCGACCACGCTGGCCAACATCACCGTGCGCCGCCCCGTCCGGGCCGCGCTGGACCTCGGTTCGGGCTCCGGCGTGCAGGCGCTGCACGCGGCCCGGCACGCCCAGCGGGTCACCGCGACCGACCTCAACCCGCGCGCCCTGCGGTTCACCGAACTGACCCTGGCGCTCTCCGGTTTCGACCGGGCCGAGGTGCTGGCGGGCAGCCTCTTCGAGCCGGTCGGGGAGCGGAAGTTCGACCTGATCGTCTCCAACCCGCCGTTCGTGATCTCGCCGGCCGGCCGGTTCACCTACCGCGACGGCGGCATGGCCGGCGACGACCTGTGCCGCAGCCTGGTGCGTTCGGCGGCCGCGCACCTGGAGCCGGGCGGCTACTGCCAGTTGCTGGCCAACTGGCAGCACGTCAAGGGCGAGGACTGGCACGAGCGGCTGGCCGGCTGGGTGGCGGGCACCGGGCTGGACGCCTGGGTCGTCCAGCGCGAGGTCCAGGACGTCGCCCAGTACGCCGAGTTGTGGCTGCGCGACGGCGGTGACCACCGGGGCCCGGGCGGTGACTACCAGGCCCGGTACGGCGAGTGGCTGGACGCCTTCGAGGCGGCCCGGGTCGAGGGCATCGGCATGGGCTGGGTCACCCTGCGGGCGAGCGGCGCCGAGCGCCCGACCGTGCGGGTGGAGGAGTGGCCGCACCCGGTGGAGCAGCCGCTCGGCCCGCACATCGAGGAGTGGTTCGACCGGCAGGAGTTCCTGCGGTCGCACGACGACGCGGGCCTGCTCGCCGCCCGCTACGTGCTGGCGGACGAGGTGGTCCAGGAGCAGGTCGGCGCGCCGGGGGCGGAGGACCCGGAGCACGTGATCCTGCGTCACAACCGCGGCATGCGCCGGGCCACCAAGGTGGACACGGTGGGCGCCGGCTTCGTCGGGGTCTGCGACGGGACGCTGTCGGCGGGCGAGATCGTCGACGCCATCGCGCAGTTGCTCGGCGAGGACCGGGTCGTCCTGCGGGACCGGGTGCCGGAGTCGCTGCGGCTGCTGACCGAGCAGGGGTTCATCGCGCCGGCGCGATAGGACCTCGCCGGCGGGACCCCACCGGCGGGACCCAGTCGTAGGGGCCCAGTCGTAGGGACCCCGCCGGAGGGCCCCGGTTCACCTGTCCGTACCTCCTGGTTCGTCCGGCGGTCGCCCTGCGGCCGTCCCTCGTTGGCCCCGCACTGTGAGGCTCTGTCCACAGGCTGTGGACAGGGCTGGGGAGCCGGGGGCAGGGGTGGACACGACGGCGACGGTGGGCGGGCTGGTCCTCGCCCTCTTCGGTGGCGCGCTGCTGCTCTGGTGCGCCGCCGAAGCGCGCCTGCGGCACCGGGTGCGGCTGCGCGGGGTGCCGGCGGTGGCGACGGTCGTCGCGGAGGACGACGCCCAGGGCCAGCTCGACAGCGCCCCGCTGCTCTCCTTCGCCGTGCGGCCCCCGGCGGACGGCCCGGGCTCCGGCGGGGCCCTGCTCGCCGAGCTGGTGCTCACCCGCCCGCGCGGCCACACCCCGCTGCGCCGTCCGGACCGCTTCGCCCCCGGCACCTCGGTGCGGATCTGCTACGACCCGCGCCGGCCGTGCCGGGCGGTGCTGGCGGCGGGGGAGGTCGGCCGGGCGGCGGTCACCGACCTGCTGTGGAGCGCGCTCGGGGTGGCGTGCCTGGTGGCCGGATCCGGTCTGTTCGCCGCGGCCAGCCGCTGACCGCGGCCAACCGCTGACCGCGGCCAACCGCTGACCGCGGCCAACCGCTGACCGCGGGCGGCCGCTGCTCCCGGGGCGGCGCCCCCGGATCGCCCCGCGCTCCCGCGCACCCCCTCGTGCGCCGCCGCCACCGCACGTCGCGGGCGTCCGGGCGCGGACGGCCCGTCGGATTTCCGTTGACAGATCTTGAAATCCGTCATTCCATCCTTCCGAACCCGCCGAAGCCCCCCTCCACGGGGCGGGAACCCGCGGCATCGGGTTACCGTTCGAGTGGCGTCGGTGAGCCCGGCAAGTGAAAAAGCGGTAACCGTCCGTTTGACAAGGGTGGCCGGGGTACGGTCACACTCCGCTGGTGGGGTCGTCGTGCAGCGGCAGCCCCGGGACGGTGGAGGGGTCGGGCGGAGCGCAGCCCGAGCTGCCGGCGCCGACCAGCCGTATAACGACCGGGAGAGAAGAGCGAAGGTGTCCCCGAGCAGCGAGACCGCGCACGGACAGCGACTCGTCATTGTCGAGTCGCCGGCCAAGGCGAAGACGATCAAGGGCTACCTCGGCCCCGGCTACATCGTCGAGGCGAGCGTCGGGCACATCCGCGACCTGCCCAGCACCGCGGCCGAGGTGCCGGACAAGTACACCGGCGAGGTGCGCCGCCTCGGGGTGGACGTCGACCATGACTTCGCGCCGATCTACGTGGTCAACGCGGATAAGAAGTCGCAGGTCAGCAAGCTGAAGTCGCTCCTCGCGGAGTCCGACGAGCTCTTCCTCGCCACCGATGAGGACCGCGAGGGCGAGGCCATCGCGTGGCACCTCCAGCAGGTGCTCAAGCCCAAGGTGCCGGTGCACCGGATGGTGTTCCACGAGATCACCAAGACGGCGATCCAGGAGGCGGTGGCCAACCCGCGCGAGCTCAACCAGCGCCTGGTCGACGCCCAGGAGACCCGCCGCATCCTCGACCGCCTGTACGGTTTCGAGGTCTCGCCGGTGCTGTGGAAGAAGGTCATGCCGAAGCTGTCGGCGGGCCGGGTCCAGTCCGTCGCGACCCGCCTGGTGGTCGAGCGCGAGCGCGAGCGGATGGCCTTCCGCACCGCCTCGTACTGGGACCTGGTCGGCACCTTCGGCACCGGCCGCACCCCGGCGGACTCCGCCAACCCGGAGACCTTCGGCGCCCGGCTGGCCAGCGTCGACGGCAAGCGGATCGCGACCGGCCGCGACTTCGGCTCGGACGGCCGGCTGAAGGCCGGCAGCACCAACACCCTGCACCTGGACGAGCAGGCCGCCCGCCAGCTGGCCGCCGCCCTGGAGCAGACCTCGTTCGGCGTGCGCAGCGTCGAGTCCAAGCCGTACCGCCGCTCGCCGTACGCGCCGTTCCGCACCACCACGCTCCAGCAGGAGGCCAGCCGCAAGCTGGGCTTCGGCGCCAAGCGGACCATGCAGGTGGCCCAGAAGCTGTACGAGAACGGCTTCATCACCTATATGCGTACGGACTCCACGACGCTGTCGGACACCGCGATCTCGGCCGCCCGCGCCCAGGTCACCCAGCTGTACGGCGCCGACTACCTGCCGGACGCGCCGCGCACCTACGCCAGCAAGGTCAAGAACGCGCAGGAGGCGCACGAGGCCGTCCGCCCCTCCGGCGACCGCTTCCGCACCCCCGCCGAGACCGGCCTGACCGGTGACGACTTCAAGCTGTACGAGCTGATCTGGATGCGCACCGTCGCCTCCCAGATGAAGGACGCGGTCGGCCAGTCCGTCACCGTCCGGGTCGGCGGTGCCGCCGCGGACGGCCGGGACGTCGAGTTCTCCGCCTCCGGCAAGATCATCACCTTCCACGGCTTCCTCAAGGCCTACGTCGAGGGCGCCGACGACCCGAACGCCGAGCTCGACGACCGTGAGCGCCGGCTGCCGCAGGTCGCCCAGGGCGACCCGCTGGCCGCCGAGCGGATCACCCCGGAGGGCCACGCCACCAAGCCGCCGGCCCGCTACACCGAGGCCTCGCTGGTCAAGGAGCTGGAGGACCGCGAGATCGGTCGCCCCTCCACCTACGCGTCGATCATCGACACGATCATCCAGCGCCGGTACGTGTTCAAGAAGGGCACGGCGCTCGTCCCGTCGTTCCTCTCCTTCGCCGTGGTCAACCTGCTGGAGAAGCACTTCGGCCGGCTGGTCGACTACGACTTCACCGCCAAGATGGAGGACGACCTCGACCGGATCGCCGCCGGCGAGGCGAAGTCCGTGCCGTGGCTCAAGCGCTTCTACTTCGGTGAGGGCGAGGACGGCGGCGCCGCCGGCGGTGCGGCCGAGGCCGGCAACGGCGACGGCGACCACCTGGGCGGCCTCAAGGAGCTGGTGACCGACCTCGGCGCGATCGACGCCCGGGAGATCAGCTCGTTCAAGATCAGCGACGCCATCACCCTGCGGGTCGGCCGCTACGGCCCGTACGTCGAGCGCGCCTCCGAGGTCGAGGGCGAGCCCGGCCAGCGCGCCGACATCCCGGACGACCTGCCGCCGGACGAGCTGACCGTCGAGCTGGCCGAGGAGCTGCTGGCCAAGCCAAGCGGCGACTTCGAGCTCGGCCCGGACCCGGTCAGCGGCAACATGCTGGTCGCCAAGGACGGCCGCTACGGCCCGTACGTGACCGAGATCCTGCCCGAGGGCACGCCCAAGACCGGCAAGAACGCGGTCAAGGCGCGCACCGCCTCGCTGTTCAAGACGATGTCGCTGGAGACCGTCACGCTGGAGGACGCGCTGCGGCTGCTCTCGCTGCCGCGCGTCGTCGGCACCGACGCCGAGGGCGTGGAGATCACCGCGCAGAACGGCCGCTACGGCCCGTACCTCAAGCGCGGCACCGACTCGCGCTCGCTCACCAGCGAGGACCAGCTCTTCACCGTCACCCTCGACGAGGCGCTGGCGATCTACGCCCAGCCCAAGCAGCGCGGCCGGGCCGCCGCCGCCCCGCCGCTCAAGGAGCTGGGCACCGACCCGGTCAGCGAGCGCCCGGTGGTGGTCAAGGACGGCCGCTTCGGCCCGTACGTGACCGATGGCGAGACCAACGCCACGCTGCGCAAGGACGACGACGTCGAGACGATCACGCCGGAGCGCGGCTACGAGCTGCTCGCCGAGAAGCGGGCCCGCGGGCCGGTGAAGAAGGCGGCGAAGAAGGCCCCGGCGAAGAAGGCCACGGCGACGAAGACCACGGCCAAGACCGCGGCGAAGAAGACCACGGCGACCAAGACCGCCGCGGCGAAGAAGACGGCGGCCAAGAAGACCGCCACCAAGGCGACGGCGGCGAAGAAGACGACCGCGACCGCCAAGAAGGCGGCGGCGGGCAAGGCCGCCTCCACCGACGAGGGCTGACCCTCCGGCAGCGGCAGCGGGCCCGCACTCCCACCCGGGGGTGCGGGCCCGCGGTCCGTCCGGGGCCGGGCCTGCGGTCCCTCTGGGGCCGGGCCTGCGGTCCCTCTGGGGCCGGGCCGGGAGCGCCCGGGGATCCGCGCGGCGAGTGCCCGGGGATCTGTGCGGGGATCGTCACAAGCCGGTGATGAGCCGGATCCGGAACCCCGTTCGTCTCATTCCGGCCAACCCCCGCCCGCTACGCTGACCGTATGACGAGCGAGGAGCAGCCCACCCCCAGCGCCGCCCCGGCCGCCGGAGCAGCCGGGCCCGACCTGCCGGAGGTCACGCCCGCCGGGACGCCGGTGGAGCGGGCCCGGGCGCTGCTGCGGACGCGCCCCTACCGGCGGCTGTGGACCACCCAGCTGATCGGCGGCGTCGCCGACCGGCTCGCCCTGCTGGTGCTGGCCGCGCTCACCGTGATCGCCGCCGCCCGGTCGGGCGGGTTCGGCGACCTGCCGCGCAGCCTCGCCTTCGCCCTCGCCGCGGTCTTCGCCGTGCGGGTGCTGGCGAACGGGCTGGTCGGCGTCGCGCTGCTCGGGCCGGTGCACCAGCTCGTCGCGGGCAGGCTCGACCGGCGCTGGACGCTGTTCGGCGCCGACGCGCTGCGCGCCCTGCTGATCGGCCTCGCGCCCTGGTGGTCCGTCTGGCTGAGCTCCGGGCCGAAGCCCTCCGGTGCCGCCGTCTACGTGCTGCTCGCCACCGTCTTCGTCACCGGTGCCGCCGAGAGCGTCCGCGGGATCGCCCGGGCCACCGCCGTCCCCGGCCTGCTGCCGCCCGCCGACCCCTACGCCCCCCGCGCCGAGCAGCGGCCGTCCGCCGCCAACCTCGACACCGTCCGGAGCGTCGACCGGTTCACCGGCTGGGTCACCGTGCCGCTCGGGGCCCTCGCCCTGATCGCGTTCACCCTCGTCAACAACATCGGCGCGGCCCTCGGCTCGGACTGGCTGCGCGCCCACCAGCTGACCTGCGCCGCCCTCGGCGCGGCCGGCCTGTCCGCCGCCGCGGCCGTCCGGACGTACCTCCAGCAGCTGTCGCTCGGCCCGGTCGCCGTGGCCCCGCACTCGCCGCTCACCGGCCTGCGCGCCCCCACCGACGCGGCCCCCGGCCCCGCGCTCGGCAAGGGCCGCACCGGCAGCGCCCCGTACTTCACCTTCTCCGTCGCCGCCGCCTTCGCCTCGATGGCCGGCGTCGTCTCGCTCGCGCTGCTGACCGCCGCCGAGCACCGGGCCGGACCGATCGGCTACGGCCTGCTGGTGCTCGCCGCCGGCGGCGCGCCCGCCCTCGGGGCCCGGCTCACCCGTGCGGTGCTGCCCTCGCTCTCCCGCCGCCGGCTGCTCGCGCTCGCCCTGCTCACCGAGGGCGTGGCGCTGATCCTCGCCGGGCTGGTGCTGGACTTCGTGCTCGTCCTGCTGCTCACCGTGCTGGCCGCACTGGCCGCCGGGATCGTGGTCTCGGCCGGGCGCGCCCTGCTCGCCCAGGAGGTCGAGGAGGCCCGGCTGCCGAAGGTCGCCGAGCACGTGGACGCCGTGCTGCGGGCCGTCGTCGGCGCCGCGCTGGTCGCCGTGCCGCTGATCGCCGCCGGCTACGGGGACGTCGAGTACGGCACCGTCGAGCCCGGCTCCTTCACCTTCATCCACGGCGGCGCGGCCCTCGCCGTCGCCACCTCCGGGCTGCTCACGCTGGCGCTGGCCGCAGTCGTGCTGCTGCGCACCGACGACCGGCGCGGCACCGCACCGTTCGGCCGCGACCTGGTCGACGCGTTGCGCGGCGGCAGCGGCCCGGTGCCGCACCGGGGCGCGGGCACCGGCTTCTTCATCGCCCTCGAAGGCGGCGACGGCGCCGGCAAGTCCACCCAGGCCCAGGCGCTCGCCGAGTGGATCCGCGGCAAGGGCCACGAGGTCGTGCTCACCCGCGAGCCCGGCGGCAGCCCGGTCGGGCAGCGGCTGCGCGGCCTCGTCCTGGACGTCGGCAACACCGGCCTGTCGCACCGCGCCGAGGCGCTGATCTACGCCGCCGACCGGGCCGAGCACGTCGAGAACGTCATCCGGCCGGCCCTCGCCCGCGGCGCCGTCGTCATCACCGACCGGTACATGGACTCCTCCATCGCCTACCAGGGCGCCGGACGCGACCTGGCCGCCACCGAGGTCGCCCGGATCTCCCGCTGGGCCACCGGCGGGCTGCTGCCCGACCTGACCGTCGTCCTCGACGTCGACCCGACCAAGGCCCGGGAGCGCTTCACCGAGGCGCTCGACCGGCTCGAATCCGAGCCCACCGAGTTCCACCAGCGGGTCCGGTCCGGCTTCCTCGCGCTCGCCGCCGCCGACCCGGCGCGCTACCTCGTCGTCGACGGCAGCCAGGCTCCCGGCTTCGTCACCACCGCCATCCGGCACCGGCTCGACCGCGAGCTGCCGCTCTCCGAGCAGGAGAAGGCCGCCCGCGCCGAGCGGGAACGGCTGGCCCGGGAGGAGGCCGAGCGGCGCGCCGCCGAGGAGGCGCGGAAGAAGGCCGAGGAGGAGGCCGCCGAGCGCAAGCGGCAGGAAGTGCTCGCACAGCTGCACGCTGAGCAGGCCGAGAAGGAACGGCTCGCCAAGGAGGAGGCCGAGCGGGCCGCCGCCGAGGCGCGGCGCAAGGCCGAGGAGGAGACCCGCCGCCGGGCGGAGGAGGAAGCGCGCCGCCGGGCCGAGGAAGAGGCCGCGCGGCGGGCCGCCGAAGCGGCGCGGCTCGCGGCGGAGGCCGCCGAGCGCAAGCGGATCGCCGACGAGGAGGCCGCCCAGGCCGAGCTGCAGCGGCAGCGGGAGCTCGCCCGCGAGGAGCAGCGGCGCCGGGCCGAGGAGGCGCTGCAGCGGGCCGAGGAGGCCCGGCTGGCGCAGGCCGCGGCGCTCGCGGCGGCCGCCGCGGCCGCGCAGACGGCCGCGGACCGGGCCGTGGAGCGGGCGGTGCCCGGGGAGGCGATGACCACCGAGCTGCGGGCGGTCGGGGACGCTCCGCGGGGCGCTGCGTCGGGCGGAGCGCCGAAGGCCGGGGCGGGTGCTGCCGCGGGGATCGGGGACGAGACGACGCGCGAGCTGTCGCTGCGCGACCGGCAGGCGGCCGTCCGGGCGGCGGAGACGGCGGAGGCGGTGGGTGCCGCCGAGGCGACCGCCAAGCTGCCGAAGGTGCCGGCCGCTCCGCCCGCTCCTCCGGCCGTTCCCGCGGTGGACGAGACGGCGGTGCTGCCGAAGGTGCCGGCCGCCGACGAGACCGCCGTGCTGCCGCGGGTCGAGCCCGGCCGGGCCGGCGAGCCTGCGGACAGCACCCGGGAGCTGCCGGTGGTCGACCCCCGGCAGCCGGTCGTGGGGCAGCCGTCCGCCGATCGGGCCGCCACGGATCGGCCCGTCCTGGACCAGCCGACCGCCGAGCGGCCGCGGCCGGAGTGGGCCGAGGAGACCCCGCTGGACGACCTGCCGAGCCTGACCGACACCCTGCTCGGCTCGCGCGACGAGTGGGACCGCTGGGGGGAGCCCGGCCAGGGCGACGGCCGTCAGCAGAGCGGCGGGGGCGACGCCGGCACGGGCGGTGGCAAGGGCGACGGCAACGACGGCAAGGGCAAGGGCCGGCGCTGGGGCCGCCGGGGCTGACCCCGGAACCGTAGGGACGGGAACGGGCGGCGTCGCCGGGGCAGTGGCCTCCGGCGGCGCCGCCCGCCGTTTGCCGTTCGTCGTCCGTACTGGCCGGGTCCGGGGGGCGGGGTGCCCCGGACGGAGCAGTGGCTGTCGGAGCGGACACGTATGCTCGACGGCGGGGAAGAGGCGCCGGGAGCGCTGCCGTACGGAGCTTGGGAGCAGCAGTGGCCGTCTGGGACGACCTGGTGGGCCAGGAGCGGGTGGTCGAGCAGCTGACCGCCGCCGCCCGGGCGGCCGGGGCGACGGTCGAGGCCGGCCGCGGCGCCGCCCCGGGCCAGGGCGGGAACGCCTCCCTGATGACGCACGCCTGGCTGTTCACCGGCCCGCCCGGTGCCGGGCAGGTCACCGCCGCGCGCTCCTTCGCCGCCGCCCTCCAGTGCACCAGCCCCGACCTCGCGCTCGGCGGCACGCCCGGCTGCGGGTTCTGCGAGGGCTGCCACACCGTGCTGGCCGGCAGTCACGCCGACGTGAAGTACGTGCGGACCGACGGCCTGTCCATCGGCGTCGGCGACATGCGCGACCTGGTGCTGCGCGCCTCCAGCTACCCGACCGGCGGCCGCTGGTCGGTGATCCTGGTCGACGCCGCCCACCGGCTCACCGAGGCCGCCGCCAACGCACTGCTCAAGGGGGTGGAGGAGCCCTCCCCGCGCACCGTCTGGCTGCTCTGCGCCCCCTCCGTCCAGGACGTGCTGCCCACCATCCGCTCGCGCTGCCGCCTGCTGGTGCTGCGCACGCCCGCCGCCGAGGCCGTCGCCGACACGCTGGTCCGGCGCGACGGCGTCGACCCGGCGACGGCCCGGCTCGTCGCGCTCGCCGGGCAGGGCGACATCGAGCGCTCGCGCCGCCTCGCCGTCGACGAGCAGGCCCGCACCCGGCGCGCCGAGGTGCTGCGGATCCCGCTGGAGGTCGCCGACCTGGGCGGCTGCCTGGCCGCCGCCCAGCGCCTGGTCGACACCGCCAAGGCCGACGCCGAAGCCCTCGCCGAGACCCAGGACGCCAAGGAGACCGACGACCTCAAGGCCGCCTACGGCGCCGCCGAGGGCGGCAAGGCGCCGCGCGGCATGGCCGGGGCCGTCAAGGAGCTGGAGAAGCGGCAGAAGAGCCGCGCCACCCGCACCCGCCGGGAGACGCTCGGCGTCGCCCTGCTCGACCTGCTCGGCTTCTACCGGGACGTGCTCGCCCTCCAGCTCGGCTCCACCGGCGCGCTCGCCAACGAGGACCAGCGGTCGGCGCTGGACCGGGTCGCCCAGGCGGGCCCGGCCGAGGGCACGCTGCGCCGGATCGAGGCGGTGCTGGCCTGCCGCGTCGCGCTGGACCGCAACGTCGACCCGCTGCTCGCCGTCGAGGCGATGACGGTGGCGCTGCGCGCGGGCTGAGGTCGGCGCGCCGAACGCACGGGCCGAGGCCGGTCGGGGGCCTCCGGTACGCCTCCCGGAGTCGGCCCGACGTCCCACCTTCGAGTGAACGAGCAGTACGCGCCGGGCGCACCTGCGTGTGACGCTGCGCCCGTTGTGCACGCTGGGGCGGACTGCGCCCCGGCCGGCCCCGCGCTCCCCAGCCCGGAAGGCCCGCCGCCGGGCCGCCGTCACCTCCCGTACGGCGCCGGGTCGGTCCGGTGCCGGCCCTCCTCCCGAGGTGGTGCGTGCCATGGTTCGTCCGCTCCTCGTCATCCCCCTACTGGCGGCCGCTGTCGGCGGGATCTGGCTGGCGCGCGGTGCGCTCCAGCGCTGGCGCGACCTGCGCGCCGCCGAGACCTACGAACTGGCCGGGGACCGGTGGCCGATGCTGCTGCGGGCCGGCGGGGCGATGGTCTGCGGGGTGTGCGTCACCGCGTTGACGCTGCTCACGGCGCTCGGTGCGTTCGGCGGGCTCGGGCGGGGCGACCGGGAGGAGTCGGTCGGCGACCCGGTCGCCGGGGTCGGTGCGGATGCGGCGCCGGGCTCGGGCCCGGGCTCGGCCGGGGGTGCCGCCGGAGCCGGTGCGGCGGGGCGGCAGCAGGCGGCGCCGCCCGCGGCGGCCTCGGCACCGGCCGCGCCGGCGTCCTCGGGTCCGGCCACGGCAGCGGCGCCCGCCGTGGCCAGCCGCTTCGACAGCGTCGGGCACCCGGGCGGCGGCGAACTGCTGCAGTCCGCCGTCCTCGGCCCGGACGGGCGCCCGCGCAACGTCCGGGTCTGGCTGCCGCCGCAGTACGCGAAGGAACCCAACGCGCGCTTCCCCGTCGTCGTGATGCACGCCGCCACACCGAGCAGGACCGCGGACGCCGAGGTCCCCGACGTCTTCGAGGGCATCGGCTCGGCCCTGCAGACCGGCAAGGCCCGTCCGTTCATCCTCGTCGCCCCCGAGGCGCCGAACGGCACCGCGCACCCCTGCGAGCTCGTCGCCGCCGCGCCGGCCGCCGTGGCCGACGACGCCGCCCTGCGCACCACCATCGCCGCCTCCTTCCGCACCCTGCCGCCCGGTCCGGCCTCCTGGGGCACCCTCGGCGTCGAGGGCGGTGCGCCCTGCGCGGCCGCCGCCGGGCTCGCCCGCCCCGACCTGTACGGCGCGGCCGCCGCCGTCTCCGGCCGGTACGACGCGGCCGCGCTCGCCCAGACCGGCGCCGAGGCCCCGGCCGGCAGCTCCGCCAAGCTGCTGCTCGCCGCCGCCAAGGCCGACGCGGCCGGGCTGGACGCGGCCCGCAAGCTCCAGTCCTCGCTCAAGTCCGGCGCGGGCCCCGCGGCCAAGGCCGAGGTGCGGATCTCGGACAACGTGCAGGACTTCAGTGCCGACCGGGAGCGGCTGCGGTTGGTCCGGCAGGCGGCGCAGTACCTGGCCGAGACGCTGACCAAGGCGTCCTGAGCGGGCGTCGGACGGGGGTTACGCTGCCCGGTGCCCGGGGTGGGTGCCGGGCAGCGGCGCGTCGCGGCGGGTCGTCGGGTGGAGTGGGCGGAGTGGAAGGGAGCCGGATGAGGGGCAACGGGCGGGCCGCGCTGGCGGCCGGGATGCTCGCGGCGGCGGTGCTCGCGGGCGGGTGCAGCCCGGGGCCGTCCGGGTCGGACGGCGCGCGGCCCGTCGGCGGGGCCGCGGCGGCCTCGTCGGACTCGACCGGGGCGAGTGGCGGCAGGGCCGCGGCCGGGGTGACTCCGCTGCAGCCGCTGCCCACCGCCGTTCCGGCCGCGCTCGCGCCGTACTACGCGCAGCGGCTCGCCTGGCAGCCGTGCGACGGCGGGTTCGAGTGCACCACCTTCCGGGTGCCGCTGGACTACGAACGGCCCGGCGACGGGGACCTCACCCTGGCGGCGGCCCGGGCGGCATCCGTGGCGTCCGGGGCCTCCGGGATCTCCGGTACCGCAGGGGAGGTGGCCGAGGGCGGTGGCGCTGGTGGCGCTCCGGCCCGGCTGGGCTCGCTGCTGCTGAACCCCGGCGGGCCCGGCGGCTCGGCGATCGAGTACCTGGAGACCGCCGCCCGCAGCTACGACCGCGGGGTGCGCGCCCGGTACGACCTGGTCGGCCTCGACCCGCGCGGGGTGGGCCGCAGCAACCCCGTCACCTGCCTGAGCGGGGAACGGATGGACGCCTACACGGCCGTCGACCTGACCCCCTCCGACCAGCCCGGCGTCGAGGCGCTGGTGGCCGCCGACAAGGAGTTCGCCGAAGGCTGCCACCGGCACACCGGCCCCGCCCTCGGCCACCTCAGCACCGTCGAGGCCGCCCGCGACATGGACGTGCTGCGCGCCCTGCTCGGCGACGAGAAGCTGAACTTCGTCGGCAAGTCCTACGGCACCTTCCTCGGCGCCACCTACGCCGGCCTCTACCCCGGCCGGGTCGGGCGGCTGGTGCTGGACGGCGCGATGGACCCGTCCCTCGACTCCGTCACCGGCAACCGCACCCAGGCCGGCGGCTTCGAGACCGCCTGGACGGCCTTCGCCAAGGACTGCGCCACCCGCGACGACTGCCCGCTCGGCCGTGCCGAGCAGCAGATCGGCGAACAGCTCACCGCCCTGTTCGGCGCCGTCCACGCCCACCCGCTGCCCACCACCGACAACGGCCGCCGGCTCACCGAGGCGCAGGCCACCACCGGCGTCATCCAGGCCCTCTACGCCGACTTCCTCTGGCCCAAACTGCGCACCGCGCTCTCCGACGCCCGGGCGGGCGACGGCACCGGCCTGCTGAAGCTCTCCGATTCCTACTACGGACGGGAGACGGACGGCTCCTACCCCAACCTGATGTTCGCCAACACCGCCGTGAACTGCCTCGACCTGCCCGCGCCCTTCGGCGGGCCGGAGGACGTCCAGCGGGCGGTCCCGGACTTCGAACGGGCCTCGCCGCACTTCGGCCGTGACATGGCATGGATGGCGCTGGCCTGCACCTACTGGCCGGTCCGGGCCACCGGCGCGGCCCACACCATCCGCGCGGCCGGCGCCGCCCCGATCGTCGTCGTCGGCACCACCCGCGACCCGGCCACCCCGTACGCCTGGGCCCAGGCCCTGGCCGGCCAGCTGGAGTCCGGCCGCCTCCTGACCTACGACGGCGACGGCCACACCGCCTACGGCCGCCGAAGCGCCTGCGTGGACACCGCCGTCAACCGGTACCTGCTCACCGGTGAGGCACCTGAGCCTGGCAAGCGCTGCGACCGGTAGCGCGATCGGTAGCGCGATCGGTAGCGAGACCGGTAGCGCACGGGGCCGGCTGCCCCGCGGCCCGGCGCGCTCAGGCGGAGGACACGGCCAGCTTGGCGGCGAACCCGGCGAACAGCACCGCGACGCCGCTGGTCAGCGTGGCGGAGAGGCGCTTTCGGCGGCGGAACGCGCTCGCGAGCGTCGTGCCGGCGAAGATCAGGAGCGACAGGTAGAGCACGCTGAAGGTCTGCAGGATGCCGCCGAGCAGGCCGAACGAGAGCGCGGGCTGCCCGTAGGACGGGTCGACGAACTGGGTGAAGAAGGAGAGCAGGAACAGGATCGCCTTCGGGTTCAGCAGGCTGATCACCAGCGCCCGGCGGAACGGCCGCTCGCCGGCCTCCGCCACCGCCGCCTCGGCGGCCGGGCCGTCCCCGGCCCCGGCCCGGCGCTCGCGCCACAGCTGCCGGGCGGCCCGGAGCATCCCGTACCCGATCCACAGCAGGTACGCGGCCCCGCCGAACTTCACCACCGCGAACACCGCCGGGTTGGCCGCCAACAGCGAGGCGGCCCCCAGCGAGGTGAGGCTGATCAGCGTGAGGTCCCCGACGAACACCCCCGCCGCGGCCCGGTACCCCGTCCGGATCCCCTTGCGGGCGGCGACGGACAGCACGTACAGCGAGTTGGGGCCGGGCAACAGGACGATGACCAGGGCGCCGAGGACGTAGGTCGCCAGGTCGTTCACACCGAACATGGTGCACTCCGGGGTGGGGGAAGGGCGGCAGGGGGCGCTCATCGTAACGTCACACCGCCGATCGATTGAAGCGACAACCATCACCCCTTCCCGGCCCCGCTCCCGGCCCGCCACCGCCCTGGCTACGGATCACCAGCGAACCTGTGTAGACTGGCCCGCGTTGCCGACACACACGGCAACGGTGCCGCCTTAGCTCAGTTGGCCAGAGCAACGCACTCGTAATGCGTAGGTCGCGGGTTCGAATCCCGCAGGCGGCTCAGAAGGGGAAGGCCCGGTCAGATGTTCTGACCGGGCCTTTTCGTGTTCAGCTGTCCTGTGGGCGCGAGTGAGGGGCGGTGGGGCGGGTGGCGCGGGTGGTGGTGCGGGATGCGTCCGGGCGGGAGTGGGTGCTCGGGGACGGGGGCCCCGCGGTGGTGGGGGCGGGGCGGGTGCTGGTGGTGGTGCCGTCCGGGGTGGGGGCGGTGCGGCTCGACGGGCAGCGGGTGCGGGTGGCCGGGGGTTTGCTGCCGGTGGACCTCACCCGGTCGACCGGGTTCCACCGGCTGGTCGTGGAGGGGCGGGAGTACTGGTTCGGGACGGAGGACGCCAAGCTCGGGCTGGACGGGATCGAGCGGATGCTGAACCACCTGCGGACGGTGTACACCGGGGCGGGCTGGCGCGGGCAGGTGCTGTTCTCGTCGGGGGACGTGCTGCGGGACCCGCACGTGGTGTACGGGTGGCTGGACCGGCACGTGGCGGCGGTCGTGGCGGTGGCGCGGGAGATCCTGGCGCAGCCGCGGTGGGGGAGCGAGACCGGCCGGCGGACCAGCCGGGTCGGCGGGCCGGGGGTGGACGCGGCGGCGACGCACCGGCTGTTGCGGTCGGATCCGCGGCGGCTGCTGGTGGAGCTGCCGGGCCAGGGGTACCTGCCGCTGCGGGTGGTCCGGAAGGACCGCCGGGCGAGCGTGCGGACGGCGGCGAACCTGCGGCTGCTGGCCCTGCTGCGGGTGGTGGCCCGGCTGGCCGGGGAGGTGCGGGCGGCGGCCGACGACGAGGCGGTGGCGGCGCGCTGCCTGGGCTGGCAGGAGGAGGTCGGCGGGCTGCTGCGGCTGGGCGTGCTGCGGGAGTTGGGGCGGGACGGAGTGTCGGCGAACGCGCTGCACGCCGCGCGGACGACCGACGAGCTGGCCGACCGGCGGTACCGGGCGATGTACGGGCAGGCCGAGTCGCTGCGGCGCAACTTCGGCTGGCAGGCGACGCGGGAGCCGGTCAACCGGTTCGCGTACGTGGACTACGCGGACCGGATCTACCAGTCGTTCGTGGCGGTGGCGATGGCCGACGCGCTCGGCTGCGCGCCGGTGGACCCGGTGCTGGGGCGGGCGGCCGGGGCGGCCTTCCGCGGGCCGGAGTTCGACGTCCACGTCGACCGGACGCCGCCGGCGGGCGTGTTGAGGTCCTGGCGGCTGGCGAGCAGCACGCCGGACCAGCTGCGGCCGGACGTCCTGGTGCACCGCCGGGAGGACGGGGCGGTGCTGCTGCTGGACGCGAAGTACCGGGCGCGGGGGAACCGGGCGACGGAGGACTCGCGGAAGGAGGTGCTGGCGTACATGGCGAGTTACGGCCTGGAGAGCGCCGTGATCGCGTACCCGCCGGCGAGCTCCGCGTACGCGCAGGTGGCGGTCGTGGAGGGGGCCGGGCAGCGGCTGATCGAGCTGCCGGTGGCGCCCCGGGCCGGGCTGCGGGCGGAACTCGCGGCGGAGGTGCCGAAGTTGCTCGCGCACCTGGCGCCGGGGCGGTACTGAGGGCAGGCCTCAGAGGAGCGGGAGGAGCTCCTCGGGGGCGCCGTCCTTCATCCGGTCCAGCAGCCGGACGACGTGCTCGGCGCCGGTCAACCCGGCGACGGCGGCGGCCAGTTCGTCGGCGCGGGCGTGCGGGCCGCGCAGCTGCGGGACCAGCTTGTCGGCCACCGCGTCGACCAGGGCGCCGAGTTCGGACTCCTCGTCGTCGCGGTCCGCGTAGCCGACGGCCAGCGCGAGGTCACGCAGCAGGCCCATGGTGAACCAGGACCGGCCCTCGGGGCTGCCGAGCACGGCGGCGCAGATCCCCGTCAGTGCCGAACGGGTCTGCGGGGAGAGGGAGTCCGGAGTCTCGACGGTCGCGAGCCGGGCGAGCCGGATCTGGTCGAACATGCTGGCCAGGCCGTCGTCGACGCGCCGCTGGACGCGCTCGCGCTCGTCGCGGATCCGGTCCAGCGCGAGGGGGACGATGGCGTCCTCGCCCCCGGCCTCGAAGCGGTCGGCCAGCACGTTGGGCATGGTGATGACGGTGGCGCGGCGCTTGGCCGGGGCGCTGATCCTGGTCCGGGTCTCCGGCTCGTCCAGGTAGGAGTTGCAGGTGGCGAGGATGAAGGCGTCGACGGGCAGGGCCCGGTGCGTGCCGTCCGGGAGGCGGATCCGGCGCTTGGGTTCCTGGGCCGCGATCAGGACGGAGGCCAGGTAGCTCTCGATCGTCGCGAGGTTGAACTCCTCCAGGATGACCACACGGGCGTCCAACGGGCGCCCGGTGTTGAGGACTTCGGTGGCGAACTCGCGCAGCTGGGCCGTCCCGTCGAGCTGCTGGTAGCCGATGAACTCGGCCTCGTCGAAGTCCGAGCGGATCGGGATCAGGACCGGGGACGGGAGCTTGAGGTACGCGCTCATCGCCGTGGCCAGGTTGCTCGCGAAGGTCGTCTTGCCGGTGCCGGGCTGGCCGATGAGCACGACCATGTCGCCGCGCAGCCAGGCGGTCAGGACGCGGCGGACGAGGTTGGTGGGCGTGGTGAATCCCGACTCGGCTATCCGGGAGTCGAGTTCGGCGACGATGGTGTCGAGGGAAGCGGGGATCAATCCGGCCTGTTGGGTCTCGCCGGGTTCGCCCGTCCGGTCGGTCTGGTCGGTCCGGTCGGTCTCGTCGATGGAGTCGGACTCGTCGGTGTCGGCGTCGGTGTCGGTAGCGGTGTCGTCATCATCGTCGGCGTCGAGGGCGAACTCCGTCTGAGTTGCGGCCCGTTCGGTGTCGGCGAAGGCGGCGGCGAGTTCCGCGTCGGTGACCGGTCGGTCGACGGGCGGGAAGGCGGTGTACTCGGCGGTGACACCGGAGTCGAGCAGGATCGTGCCGGGGAGGTCCAGGACCTCGGGACGGAACTCCTCGTGGTACCAGGCCATCAGCTCGTCGAGGTCGGAGACGTCGCGGTGCCGACCGAACCAGATCGCCAGGTCGATCATGCGGACGGGCTTGCAGGGCTTGGCGAGGAGGTCGGCGCCGGGCGTCTCGGTGAGGGACCAGAGGTCGTCGGCCCGGCCGGAATCCTTGTCCGCCTTCTGCTGGCGGAAGATCTTGCCCCACTTGACGCCGTCCGTGCGCATCCGTTGGAGGCTGGTGTCGGGGTAGCGTTCGTTCACCCACGGCTTGGTCGCCCCCTTCCAGATCGCCCGGTAGGGGATGGTCGGGTCGGGTGCGCCGGGGAGGCGGAAGTACTCGTCGAGGAACGCCTTCTCGTTGCCGGTCCAGGTGAAGCCGTCCAGCAGCTTCTTGGTGGCGCCCTCGGCGTCCGCGCTGTCCTTGGCGGCGGTCCGCAGCATGGCGGAGAGCGTGACGACGATCAGCGGGTGGGCCTCGGCCCGGAGGCGTCCGGCGGCCTTGAGGATCAGCGGCAGGGGGAGGTACGGCACCGTCGTACTGTACCGACCCGCCGACCGGCCGTTACGGGGCCAGGTCGGTGAGCCCGGGGAGGGTGGGGTGGAGGTCGAGTTCGTCCGCCCGCAGGGCGGCCTCGGGCTTGGCGGGCCTGGGGAGGGCGGCGGCGCCGGGCATGTGGCCGATGACGAGGTCGCAGAAGGCCGGGTTGAGCTCGATGCCGACCGAGGAGCGCCCCATCTCCAGGGACACCTCCATGGTGGTGCCCCCCCCGAGGAAGGGGTCGAGGGTGACGCCGCCCTCCGGGCAGCCGGCGGCGATGCAGCGGCGGACCAGGTCGCGCGGGTAGGGGGCGTAGTGGGTGCCGCGGCCGAGGGACTTGCGGTCCGGCTCGATCGTCCAGACGTCCTCGGCGCCGTCCAGGCCCTCGCGGTCGAAGAAGTAGCGGGGGCCCTTGGAGAACAGGAAGATGTGCTCGTACTGGCGGTGCGGGCGGTCCTTGGCGGTGGGCTCGGGGAGGCTGGTGCGACGGGTCCAGATGATCGCGCTGCGGAGCGTCCAGCCGTCTTCCTGCAGGGCGAGGGCGACCCGCCACGGGATGCCGATCAGGGACTTCCGGGGGAGGCCGAGGCCGGGCCCGTCGACGGCGCGCAGGCCGGGGAGACGGCGGCTGCGGTGCTTGGCGTCGTTGCCGTGCGGCTTGCCCTTGGCGGAGTAGTACGTGTCGCCCAGGTTGAGCCAGACCGTGCCCTCCTTGGACAGCACGTGCCGCAGGCCCCGGAAGGTCTCGCGCAGGTTGGTGACGAAGCCGTCGATGGTCGCTTCCATGCCGAACTGGCCGTCGACGCCGTAGTCGCGCTGCCAGTAGTACGGCGGGGAGGTGATCACGCAGTCGACGGACTCGGCCGGCAGGTCCTGGAGGACCTTGTGGTTGTCGCCCTCGTGGACCCGCCAGAAGGCGCCGTCCGGGGCGCTGCCCGCGCCGCGCGCGGCGGGGACGCTCTCGTCGGCCCAGATCTCGGCCTTGGTGCGTGGCTCGGCCTTCGGAGTCTTCGTGCGCGCAGCCACGTGGTTCCTCATCCGGATTGTCCTGCAATGTACCGACCCATTATGGGCCAGTGAACACCACTGTAAGAGTTGTCCGACGGTGGTGGCAAGCCGCGGATGGATCTAGGCTGGCTGGTCGTGGACGCCAAGTATCTTGCGGGTGCGACCGAGATCGGCGAGGTGCTGGGCGCGGACGGCAACACCGTCAACCAGTGGAAGCGTCGCTACCCCGACTTCCCGGAACCGGTGCTCGTGCTGTCCGGACGCCCGCTCTGGGACATCCGGGAAGTCATCGGCTGGGCCCGGCGCACCGGGCGGCCGGTGGCCAAGCCGGACTACGAGGCGCCGGTGCGGCGGACGGCGGCGCGGGCGGCCGCGGCGGACCCAACGGCGCTGCCCGGGAAGGACGTTCGGCCATCCGAGGGGTGGACGAACGGTGTGGCAGAATCCCGGCTGTGACCCTTCGCCTACTGATCGCGGACGACCAGGAGATGGTTCGGCGCGGCATGCGGCGGATCCTGGAGAACCAGCCGGACATGGTGGTGGTCGGCGAGGCGGCGGACGGCGTCGCCGCCGTGGCGGAGGCCCGCCGGCTCCGGCCCGACGTCGCCCTGGTGGACATCCGGATGCCGCGCATGGACGGCCTGGAAGTCGTCCGGCTGCTGGCCGGGCCCGGCGTCGCGGAGCCCGTCAAGGTGGTCGTCGTCACCACCTTCGACCTCGACGAGTACGTGTACCCGGCGCTGCGCAACGGTGCCTCCGGGTTCCTGCTCAAGCGCTCGGGGCCGGCGCTGCTGGTCGAGGCGGTCCGGGCGGCGGCGGTGGGGGACAGCCTGATCAGCCCGTCGATCACGGTGCGGCTGCTGCGGCACGTCACGGGCGGTGGGGGGTCCTCGGGGGCGTCGGCGGGCGCCGGGACGGGTGCCGGGACGGGTGACGGGTCGAGCGGTCGTCCGGGGCCGGCCGAGCGGCTCACCGGGCGGGAGGTGGAGATCGCCGGGAAGGTCGCGGAGGGCCTGACCAATGCCGACATCGCCGGGGAACTGTTCATCTCGGCCGGCACGGTGAAGACCCACGTCGCCAGCATCCAGCGGAAGTTGGGCGTGCGGAACCGGGTCGGGATCGCCGTACGGGCCTTCGAGCTGGGCTACGCGGCCGGCCGCCCGGTCGGCTGACTGCCCTGCCGGGCCCGGCAGTTGGACCGTTCGGGGTCGCACCGCCGGGCCGGCGCCGCCTAGGCTCGGCGCATGCAGACCGTACCGGGACCGCCCGACTCCCGCCGTCGCCGCACTTTCTGCGCCGTGGCGGGGGTGCTGGTCGCGGCGCCGGCGGCGCTCGCCGTGACGGCCACCGCGTGGATCGTGGCCCTGGCCGCCGTCGCGGCGCTGGCGGTCGCGGTGCTGCGCCGGCCGTTCGGGGCAGGCTCCCCGGTCCTGGCGGCCGGGCTGGTCGCGGCCGCCTCGCTCACGGTGGACGCCGGCTTCCCCGGGCCGCGCGGACTCGCGCTGCTGTGGCTGCCGTTCGAGTTCGCGGCGCTGCTGGTGCTGGTCGCCCGGGTGGTACGGCTGGCGCCGGCCCGGCAGGCGGCGCTGGTCGGCTCGGCGCTGACCCTCGCGGTGACGGTCCTGCCGCTGCGCTTCGCCCTGCACCCGCCGGGGCCCGCCCTCGGGCCTGCGGTGGTCGGCGTCGCGGGCGCCGTGTTCCCGGCCGCGGGGGCGGTCGGCGTCGGGCTGTACCTGCGGGCGCTCGACGACCGGCGGGGCCGGGCCGTCCGGCGGGCCCGGCGGGAGCAGCGGCTCGAAGTGGCCCGCGACCTGCACGACTTCGTCGCCCACGAGGTGACCGGGATCCTGCTGGAGGTGCAGGCCGCGCAGCTCGGGCCGTACGACGAGCGGGAGATGGGGGAGCTGCTGGTGCGGCTGGAGGCGGCCGGGCTGCGGGCGCTGGACTCGATGGACCACACCTTGCGGTCCTTGCGCGGGTTGGAGGGCGGGCCCGGGGAGTCGGGCGGCGGGCCGGAGGGCGGGCCGGAGGGCGGGCCGGAGGGGGCGGTCGTCGCCGGGCCGCCGCCGACCCGGACCCACGGGCTCGCCGACCTGCCGGAGCTGTTGGGCCGCTTCCTGGCGACCCGGTCGGCCGGGGCGGCCGGCGAGGTCGGGGAGGTCGGGGCGGTTGGGGCGGTCGAGGGCGGGCTCGACCTGGAGCCCGGGTTGGCCGGGACGGCGCCGCGCGAGCTCGAGGACGCGGCCTACCGGATCGTCCTGGAGGCGCTGACCAACGTCCGGCGGCACGCCCCGGACACCGGGCGGTTGGCGGTCGAGGTGGTCCGCACCGAGGGGCCCGCGCTGCGGGTCACCGTGACGGACGGCGGACGGCGTGCGGGCTCCGGGCGGCTCGGTGGACTGCTCCCGCGCCGTGACGGCGGGGGCGGCACCGGGCTGGCCGCGCTGGGCGAGCGGGTCGACGCGCTCGGCGGGCGGCTGGAGGCCGGGCCGCACGGCGGGGGGTGGCGGGTGCGCGGCGAACTGCCGCTGCGGCGGGAGCGGGTCGGGCTGGTCCGGCGGGGCTGAGGCCGCGGGCTCTGCCCCGGGGTGCCGTGCGGAGGCGCGCGGGCGGAGCAGCGTGGGCGAAGGGGCGCGTGCCGTGGGCGCGCGCCCTGCCGAAAGGCACAGGTCAGAGGGCGAGAAAGTCCCCGGATATCTGCCGAACGGCAGATGGCGGCCGGGCGCGGATCGGGGAGGCTTCCGAGCGTGCCCAACGCCAACGCCAATGCCCTGGAGGTGCCCGGTGTTCACCCGTCGCCGCGCCGTACCCGCCCTGCTCGCCCTCGTCGTGGCCCTCCTCGTCCCGCTGACCGGCTGCGCCAACGCGGCCGACGCCGAACCCGAGGACCGGACCTTCGAGTTCACCGGCAAGAGCCTGAACGTCAGGTCGCACGGCATCCCGACCGACCTGGTGCCGGCCGAGCGCAAGGACGTCAAGGTCACCCGCTGGTTCGACAAGGACGGCCGGATCGGCGACACCCACGAGGTCTGGGAGTTACAGGGCGACGTCCTCGAACTCCGGGCCGGGTGCAATGGCCTGGCCAACTGCGACGCCAGGTTCCGGGTCGAGGTCCCCAAGGGCGTCGCGGTGCGGCGCGACGGCCGTGAGACGGACCTCAAGGGCTGAAACCGACGACGGCTCCTGCTGGGAAGGGCGGAGGCAATGCTCGAACTGATCGATGTCACCAAGGTCTACAAGGGCGGCAAGCGGGCCGTCGACGGCATGACGATGCACCTCGCGCCAGGAATGCTGGGCCTGCTCGGCCCCAACGGCGCCGGGAAGTCCTCGCTGATGCGCATCGTGTCGACGGTGACCCGACCCACCAGCGGCCAGGTCCGTTACCGGGGCGCCGACGTGGTCGCCGAACCCGACCGGCTGCGCACGGAACTCGGCTACCTGCCACAGGACTTCGGGGTCTACCCGAATCTGACCTCGCGGGAGTTCCTGGCCTACCTGGCGGCCGCCAAGGGGCTCGGCGCCCGCTCCGCCCGGGCCCGGATCGACGAACTGCTCCACCTGGTCAACCTGACCGAGGCGGTGAAGCGTCCGCTCGGCACGTACTCGGGCGGGATGCTCCGCCGGGTCGGCATCGCCCAGGCCCTGCTGGCCGACCCCCGGGTGATCGTGGTCGACGAGCCGACCGCCGGACTGGACCCGGAGGAGCGGGTGCGCTTCCGCAACCTGCTCAGCGGACTCGCGGCCGACCGGGTGGTGATGCTCTCCACCCACATCGTCTCCGACGTCGAGTCCGTCGCCTCCGACATCGCCGTGGTCGCGCGGGGGCGGCTGCTGCGGCGGGGCGCGCCCGAGGACCTGCTCCGGGAGGCCGAGGGGCGGGTCTGGGAGGCCGTGGTCGCCCCGGCCGCCGTCCCGGCGGTGCAGGAGCGGTACGTGGTCAGCCGGATGGTGCGGACGGCGGACGGCGTGCGGCTGCGGCTGCTCGCGTCCGACCCGCCGGCGCCCGACGCCGTCACGGTGCCGCCCGACCTGGAGGACGCCTACCTGAGTGTCATCCACGGTTTCGGAGAGCGGAGTTCGGAGCAGCCGCAGGCGGATCGGGGGGTGGTGCGGCGATGACGGTGCGACTGCTCGTGGGCCTGGCGGTCGGCGACTTCCGGGACCGGGTGCGCCGCCCGGCGTACGCGGTGACCCTGCTGGCGGCGGTCGGCCTCGGCTATCTGGCGGTGCCGGACGCCGGCAGCCGGTGGGTGATCATGGACGTGGGCGGCTACCGGGGGGTCTACAACAGCCCCTACGTCGGGGTGGTCACCGCCTTGGCCGGCGCGCTCTGGCTCACCTTCGGCGGCTTCTACGTGGTGCGCAGCGGCATCGCCCGGGACGAGACCGCCGGGGTCGGCCAGATCCTGGCCGCCACCCGGATACGCAGCTCCGCGTACCTGCTGTCCAAGTTCCTGAGCAACCTGCTGGTGCTCGCCTCGATGCTGGGCGTGCTGGCGGTGACCGCGCTGCTGATGCAGCTGGCCCGGGGCGAGGACCGCTCGGTCGACCCGGTCGCCCTGGTCGAGCCGTTCTTGGTGCTCGCACTGCCGCTGATGGCGGTCACCGCGGCGGTGGCGATCCTGTTCGAGACGGTGCCGCTGCTGCGGGCTGGCCTCGGGAACGTGCTCTGGTTCGGGCTGGCGCTCGTCCTGTCGATCGGTGGGCAGTCCGCGGCCGCGCCGCTGGGCGGGCTGGGCGTCGGGGAGGTCTCGCGGTCGATGGCGGCGGCCTTGGGGGCCCAGCACCTGCAGGCCGGGGACGGCGGCTTCAGCCTGGGGCTGACCGAGGTGGCCGAGCCGCTGGGCAGCTTCGCCTGGAGCGGCTTCACCCCGTCCGTGGGGTTCCTGCTCGGTCGGGCGGTGCTGGTGCTGCTGGCGGTGGCGGTGGCGGTGCTGCCGGCGCTCTGGTTCGGTCGCTTCGATCCGGCGCGGGCGACGGCGGCGTCGGTGTCAGCGTCGGTGCCGGTGCCGGTGCCGGTGCCGGTGTCAGCGTCGGTGCCGGCCTCGGACTCGGCGCGGGGGCCGGAATCGCCCGCCCCCGCCCCCGCCCCCGCCTCCGCCCCCGCCCCCGCCGGCGCGGGGTGGGCGGAGCCCGGTGGTGCGCCGGTGGCCCTGCCGCGGACGGAGGCGCGTCAGGCCGGGGCGTTCGGCCGACTGTTGGCGGGCGAGGTCCGGATCCTGGTGCAGGGGGTCTCGCGGTGGTGGTGGCTGGTCGCCGCCGGGCTGGTGGTGGCCGGGTTCGCGCTGCCGCTCGGGACCGTGACCGGGCTTCTGCTGCCCGTGGCGTGGCTGTGGCCGGTGCTGATCTGGTCCCGGCTGGGCAGCCAGCAGGTCGAGAACGGCCTGGAGGTGCTGCTCGGCGCCTACCCCTCGGCCCGGCGCCGGCTGCTGGCCGAGTGGGCGTCCGGGGTGGTGCTGACCGCGGTGGTGGGTCTCGCTCCGCTGGCGCGGATGCTGGCGTCGGGGGACGGCGCGGGGACGGCCTGCTGGTTCGGCGGGGCGGTGTTCATACCCTCGCTGGCCATGGTGCTGGGCGTGCTGAGCCGGACCCACCGGGTGTTCCAGGCGGTCTACCTGCCGATCTGGTACGTGCTGGTCAACAACGTGGCCGCGCTGGACTTCATGGGGGCGGTGCGCCGGGACGGAAGCCCGGCCGGGCCGAGCCCACTGCTGGTCGCGGGCCTGGCGGCGGCGATGCTCGCGGTGGCGTTCCTGGTCGGCTCCGCCCGGCGGAACGTCAAGGGATGAAGGAGCGAGGAGGTGAGCGGGTGAGCGGGTGAACCACCGGCGTCACTGGTCGAGGTAGGCGAGGACGGCGAGGACGCGGCGGTTGTCGGCGTCGGCGGGCAGGAGGCCGAGCTTGGTGAAGATGTTGCTGATGTGCTTGGCGACGGCCTTCTCGGTGATGAACAGCCCTTGGGCGATACCGGCGTTGGAGCGCCCCTGGGCGAGCCATTCCAGGACCTCGCGCTCCCGGGCGGAGAGGCTGCCGACGCTTTCGTCGCGCTCCTTGCGGACCAGCAGCTGCGAGATCACCTCCGGGTCCATCGCCGTGCCGCCCTCGGCGACCCGGCGGATCGAGTCGAGGAACTGCGAGCCGTTGGTGACGCGGTCCTTGAGCATGTAGCCGACCCCGCGCCCGCCGCTGGCCAGCAACTCCCGGGCGTAGAGCGGCTCGACGTACTGGGAGAGCAGCAGGACCGGCAGGTCGGGCATGGTGCGGCGGGCGGACAGGGCGGCTCGCAGTCCCTCGTCGGTGAAGTTCGGCGGCAGCCGGACGTCGACGATGGCGACGTCCGGCCGTTCGGCGGTCAGCGCGGCGAGGAGGTCGGCACCGTTGTCCACGGCGGCCACCACCTCGTGGCCGAAGGCCTGGAGCAGACGGATCAGGCCGTCCCTCAGGAGGAAGTGGTCTTCGGCGAGGACAATGCGCACGGGAGCTCCATGGTCACCATGGTGGGGCCGTTGACGGGACTGTCGACGGCGACGACCCCGTCGAAGGTGGCGAGCCGTCGCTCGATGCCGCGCAGCCCGGTGCCCCGGGAGGCGTCGGCGCCGCCGCGGCCGCTGTCGGTCACGGTGATGCGCAGCATGCCGCGATCGTAGCGAATGTCGATCCTGGCCCGGTCGGCGTGCGAGTGCTTGGCGACGTTGGTCAGGATCTCCGAGACGGCGAAGTAGGCGGCCGACTCGACCGGCATCTCGGGGCGGCCGGGGAGGTCCACCTCGACCTCGGTCGGGACGGGGCAGACCATGGCCAACGCCCGGACGGCGTCGGCGAGTCCGCGGTCGGCGAGGACGGGCGGGTGGATGCCGCGGACCAGGTTGCGGATCTCCTCCAGCGCCTTGGAGGAGGACTGCCGGGCCTCGATCAGCAGCGCGCGGACAGCCTCCGGGTTGCTCTCCAGCAGGTGCTCGGCGGCGTCCAGGGTCATGCCCATCGCGACCAGCCGGGCCTGGGCGCCGTCGTGCAGGTCGCGCTCGATCCGGCGGATCTCGGCCATCTGGGTGTCGACCGCGCTGCTGCGGGTGGTGGTCAGGTGCTCGATCCGGCTGGCCATCAGCTCCTGCTCGCTGGGGGCGAGCATCGAGCGGGTGTACAGGGCGTGCCGGCGCACCGCGCGCGGGGCGATCCACAGCGCCAGCGGCAGCTGGGCCAGGCCGAGGACGCCGGCCAGCACGGCGGTGGCGGTGCCGTCGATCGGGACGAACAGGTACCAGAGCCCGTCCCACTCGGCGGAGAGCGAGACGCCGAAGAAGGCGAGGAAGATCCCCCAGAAACCGCTGAGCAGCACCGCGATCGGAAGGAAGGCGAGGACGGAGCCGGCGAACGGGTCGGTGAAGACCCAGGCGAACTCCCGCTTGGTCTGCGGGTCGCCCGTGATCCAGCGGTAGCGGGCGAACATCCCGGAGGCGCCGGGCGGCACCGGCGGCAGCGGGGCGGGCGGGTCGGGGATGTGCACGCCCGACCAGCTCGCGGCCCGCACGCGCTGCTCGTCGGCCAGCGCGCGCACCCGCGCCATGGTGCGCGGCACCAGGCCGAGGCCCGGGCTCATCAGGGAGAGCGCGGTCGTGACGACGAAGGTGAGGCCGCAGGCCACGAGGGACAGCCGGAACAGCGCCAGGGCCCTGAGCAGCCCCGTGAATCCGGCGGGGCCGGAGAACCCCTTGATCTCGACCGCCGAGGGGCTTCCCCCGAGCTGCATCGTGCGGTCCATGGACGCGCTCCTTCCTGGTGCCTCGCGGCCTCGGCGGTGCTCCGGCCGGGCGCCGGCCGGCCTTGCGTCCATTCTGGTGGTGCCGCGGGGGTGGAGTCGGTGGTAATAACCCCCCTCTTGTAGGCCGGTGACTGATCGACAGATCGATGCACTCGCCGACCGGGCCCTGCGCCGGCCTGACGGAAGGGGGGCGGACACAGCGGCGCCGGCGGCCCTCGGGGAGGGCCGCCGGCACCGGGGTCGCCGCGGGGCGTGCTGCCCACGTCCCGCGGCTACAGCGACGGATCCTGTGTGAGGATCGCCTGGTAGAGGTGGTGGAGGCGGCGGCCCGGCTTGAGCCCCAGCTCCTCGTCGAGCCATCGGCGGGTCCGGTGGAAGATGTCCACCGCCTCGGACTGTCGCCCGCACCGGTACAGCGCGATCATCAACTGTTCGCTGAACCGTTCCCGTTCGGGGTACTGGGCGAGCAGTTGCTTGAGCTCGGGCACCACCGCGCCCGCCTCACCGGCCCGCAGCTGCGCCGCGATCAGGTCCTCGCGGGCGGTCTTGCGCTGCTCGTCCAGCCGCAGCGCGACCGCCCGGCACCAGGGGCCGTCGCTGGTGTCGAGGAGGGCCGGGCCGCGCCACATCGCGAGCGCCTCGCGGAGCGTGTCCATCGCCTCGTACGGCCGGTGCTCGACCAGCCCGGCGCCCCGCTCGGCGGTTCGCAGGAAGCGGTAGGCGTCGACGGCGCTTTCCGGGACGTCGAGCAGGTAGCCGTTGTCGACGGTGCGGATGAGTTCCTGGTCGGGTCTTTCCAGGCCGAGTTCGGCCAGGGATTTCCGCATCCGTTTCACATTGGCCTGCAGGGCGTTCCGGGCGTTCTTGAGCGGCGCCTCCCCCCACAGTTCGTCGATCAGCTCGTCGAACGCGACCACCTGCCCGGCGTTCAGGGCGAGCATGGTGAGCATCACGCGGTTCTTCTTCGCCCGTAAGCCCACGGCCCGCTGGTCGTCGCCGATCAGCAGCGGGCCGAGTATGGAGATGTACACCGAATTCCCCGTCCTCGCGGTGAACTCCGGCCACAGGTTTCGCCCTTGCGACCTCGGGCCGCCACAACGACAGTGGCCGACTTGTTCGGAGAGTGTCCTGAAAAAGGGAAAAGCCTGGCGATCATTCGCGCTGGTCAAGTATCCGACGAACGCGGCTCCTCCGGCCATGTACCTTCGTACATGAGTTGGTGACACTGGGCCACCAGCCCGGCCTGCAACCGGGATTCGACGCCCAGCTTCGCCAGGATCCTGGCGACGTGCGCCTTCACCGTGCGCTCGGTGACGTGCAGCCGGTCGGCGATGCCGCGGTTGGAGTGCCCGGCCCCGATCAGGTCGAACACCTGCCGCTCGCGCACCGACAGCAGCCCGACCCGGGTGAGTTCGTCGCGCCAGCGTGCCGAGGCGAGGCCGCCGTCACCGTGCAAGCTGACCGCCCCCGCTTCCGTCCGCCCCGCGCGTCGCAGCCGTGTCCTCGGGCTCCCGGCAGCCGCTCCTGGAGGCCGTTCCCGGGAGGCGCGTGCGGGGGGCGCGTTCGGACGGCACTCCGCGCGAACAGCGAACGTGCATGCGACTCCACAACTCCCGTAACAAACCATCACAGGGCCGTCGTCGTCAAACCCCTGGTCCACCTCTCCCGCGGCCGGGCGCGCGGACGGCTGGCCGGGCCCGGGCGCGGCCGTTCTGCCGGTGTGCCCGCCGGGGCGGGAGTGACGGGAGGGGTCGGCGGGTTCCGGTCCGGTGCTGCGGAAGCGGGCGCGCGGGCCACGGTGGGAGCGGGCGCGCGGGCCACTGCGGAAGCGGGCGCGCGGGCCACTGCGGAAACGGCGCGCGGGCCACTGCGGAAACGGCGGGCGGGGCACTACGGAAGCGGCGTGCGGGCCGCCGCGGAGGCCGTGGCGGCGGCCACGACCGCGGGCATCCGTGGGGCCCGCGCGGTGCCCTGGCGGGCCAGCCGGGAGGGCCACCAGGTCTTCCATCCGAGCAGGGTGACGACGGCCGGCAGCACCACGATCCGGATCAGCGTGGCGTCCAGCAGCACCGCGCAGGCCATGCCGACCCCGAGCTGCTTCGTCTCGATGAAGTCGAGCGAGGCCAGCAGCGCGAACACGCAGACCGTCACCACCGCGGCGCTGGTCACCACGCCCGCGGCGCGGGTGATGCCCTGCTCCACCGCCTCCCGGACGGACAGCCCGCCCCGGACCGCCTCCCGGATCCGGCTGATCACGAAGACGTGGTAGTCCATCGACAGCCCGAGCAGGATCACGAACAGCGTCAGCGGCAGCCAGGCCACCACCCGGCCGGTGGACCGGAAGTGCAGCAGGTCCTCCGCCCAGGTGTGCTGGAAGACCAGCGCGAGCAGGCCGAAGGAGGCCGCCGCCGACAGCACGTTGAGCGCCACGGTGATCAGCGCGAGCACGATCGAGCGGAAGGCCAGCGCCGTCACCAGGAAGGTCAGCGCCAGCGCCGCTCCGAGCACCCAGGGCATCCTGTCCATCACGTTCGCCCGGTAGTCGACGTCGAAGGCCACGTCGCTGCCGCCGACCGCGTACTCGGCGCCCTCGACCGCCCCCAGGGTCCGCGGCGCGAGGTCCTGCCGCAGCCGCGCCAGTGAGGCCCGGGCCCGCGCGGAGCCGCTGTCGAAGCGGGTGCCGATCAGCACCTCGGCGACGGTGCCGTCCGCCGAGGTGCGCACGGTCGGGGCCGGGTCCCGGACGAACAGTTCGTCCTGCTCGGCCAGCCGGACCAACCGGGCGACGGCCGCCCGCAGTTCGGCGGTCCGCCCGGCCGGGACCCGAACCGCTACGGTGTGCGTGTCGGACGGGCTGGGGAAGGAGTGGGCGAGCCGCTGGTTCGCCTGCATCGCGGGGATCGAGCGGGGCAGGTCGTCGATCCCGGTGGCCTTGAGCCTGAGCCCGAGCGCGGGCAGCGCGAGCACCAGCAGGGCCGCGACCGAGGCGGTCAGGGCGATCGCCGGGTGGCGCAGCGCGGGCTTGAGCATCGCCGACCAGAGCCGGGGCCTGACCCCGCCGCCCTGCCGGGTGAGGCGCCACACCAGCGGCACCCGCGGGGCGTCCAGGTGGCGGCCGAACCGGGACAGCATCGCGGGCAGCACGGTCAGCGAGGAGGTGATGGCGGTCGCGACCACGATCACCGCGCCGGTGGCCATCGACGCGAAGGCGACGTGCCCGGCGAGGTAGAGCGCGCCCATGGACACCATGACGACCATCCCGGAGACCAGCACCGAGTGCCCGGAGGTGGCGGCGGCGATCTCGATCGCGTCGATGGTGTCGGCGCCCAATGCCCGTTCCTCGCGCTGGCGTTTGAGGTAGAAGAGCGAGTAGTCCACGCCGATCGCCAGGCCCGTCAGCACGATGAACTGGCTCACCGGCCCGGGGTCGGGAACCGCCTGGGAGGCCACCCCCCACAGCCCGAGCCCGGCGAGCACCGAGGACAGGCCCAGCACCACCGGGACGCTCGCGGCGATGACCGCGCCGAAGACGAAGACCATCACCAGCATGGTCACCGGCAGGCTGAGCACGGTCGCCTTGCCGAGGTCCTTGCGCAGCATGTCGTCGAGCCCGGCCCGGATCGAGCCGGCGCCGACCAGCTCCATCCGCAGGTCGGCGTGCGCGGCGCCGGTGCGTTCGACGCTGTCGAGCAGCGGCCGCACCCGGCCGGAGGCCGTCTCCGGGTCCCCGGCCAGGGTGACCGGGACGAGCAGGGCGGCGCCGTTCGGGGCGGTGACCTGCTCGCCGACCGAGGCGACGCCTTCGACCGTGCGCAGCGCCCGGCCCGCGTCCCCGGCGGCGGCGCGGGCCTTCGGTAGGTCCAGCGGGCCGTTGTCCCAGGCGGTGACGAGCAGGTTCTCCACCGCGCGGTCCTGCAGTCCGCCGCCGCGGGCGATCTGGGCGGCCCGCCCGGACTGGCCGATCGCGAGGTCGGAGCTGGTGGCCTGCCGGGTGCCCGTGACGCTGCCGACCATCAGGGACCCGACCACGAACACGACCCAGAGCGCGATCGCGCACCAGGGGTGGACGGCGCTCCAGCGGGCGGCCCTGGTGATCACGTTCCTGCCTTCCACGATCGCGTTCCCCTCCTCATGACCAGCTGCCCGGAACCTGGAGACGGCGCCCGGAGACGGCGTCCGGAGACGGCGCCCGCCGCGCGAGCCCGGCGGTGCGGCGGCGCGCGTGTGCCGGCGCCGTCGAATCTAGTGCCGCTCCGGCGGGCCGATCACGGGGACAACGTCGCCGATCCGGACGTGCGGACGGCCTCGACGGACCTCGGGTCGGTCGCGGTGTCGCTCATGCGGTGCTCCTCGCGCGCGATCCGGGGGTGGGCTGAGTCGGTTGCTGTCGCTGAAGGGGCAGCGCGGGCTCGCCGGGCGCCCAGTGGTTCCCGCTCGGGTGCGGTCGGAGCGGCCGGTGGCACGGAGCGGCCGGGTGTCGGTCAGTGTTCGAGGACCATCGCGGCGAAGGCCGCCCCGAGCCCCGCGCTGGTCATCGGGTAGCGGTCGCCCGGGCCAGCCGGCCGCGGGCGGCGGTTCTGCCGCAGGTTGATGAAGGGGCGGCGCAGAAGCAGTGGCCGATGCGGCCGGCCAGGTCGAGGAAGACCCGCTTGATCGGGTAGCCCAGGGACTGGCAGGCCCGCAGCAGCAGGTCGGTCTCGTCGGCCGCCGGGTCGCGGCACACCTGGTCGAGGCCGTAGAAGCGCTGGTAGCGCCGCAGTTGGGCACCCGTCAGCCCGAGCTCCCACTGGAATCCGAGATCGGGACGGTGTCGGGGAGGCCGCTGGAGACCGCCGTGATCGACGTCATGCCCCCTACGGTCGCGTGCGGCGCTGACGCTCAGCTGACGCCGGGCTGACCGTCCGGACGGCCCGGCCCGCAGGTGCTACTCGTCGTCGCCGAAGTCCCCGGCGTCCCCGGCGTCGCTGCCGTCCGGGGTGCCGCTGATCGCGTAGCCCTGGCGGCGCGCCTCGTAGCAGGCCACCGTCGCGGCCGCGGAGACGTTCAGCGAGCCGACCCGGCCCAGCTGCGGCACGAAGACCACCTGGTCGCAGAGTGCCAGCGCCTCGGGGGTGATGCCGCGGTCCTCGTGCCCGAGCACGAAGGCCACCGCCGGGGTCAGCTCGGCGGCGAACATCGGCACGGCGTCGTCCGCGAGCTCCAGCCCGACGACCTTGAAGCCGTCCGCCTTCGCCGCGGCCACCGCCTCGGCGACGGTCGGGAAGTGCTCCACCTTGAGGTACTTGTCGGTCCCCATGGCGGCCTTCTGCGCGCCGGAGGAGCGCACCGACGGGGTGTCCCCGGTCAGGTACAGCTTCTCGGCGCCCATCGCCGCCCCGGTCCGGACCACCGAACCGACGTTGAACGGCGACTGCAGGTTCTCCAGGATCATCGCGAGCCGGAACTCGTTGCTGCGCCGCCACGAGCGGTGCAGTCGCTTCAGTTCGGTCCCGCGCAGCTGCTTCACGACGTCGTACCCCTGCCACTCTCGGTGCCCTCGCCCGCCTCCGGACGGGGCCGTGCTTCCAGAATCCGGAACCCGTTGACGGATGTGACCCGGGTCGTCGGGTAGCCCTGGTCGTTCAGCCACTTCTGCAGCGAGTCCGAGCCCAGGTGCTTCTGCACCACCAGGAACGCCGAGCCGTCCGGGGTCAGCCGGCCGAGCCAGCGGGTCAGCAGTCGGCGCAGTTCCGCCTTGCCGATCCGGATCGGCGGGTTGGAGTAGATGGTGGCGAAGCGGACGTCCTGGGGGACGTCGTCGGGCAGCGCGGCCTGGACGTTGCCCAGCCCCAGCGCCTCCGCGTTCAGCCGGACCAGCTCCAGCGCGCGCTCGTTCACGTCCACCGCCCACACCGGCAGCCGCTTGCGCCGGGTCGCCCAGGTCAGCGCGATCGGGCCGTAGCCGCAGCCGACGTCCAGGATCGGGCCGCGCACCCGCGGCGGCGGGGCGTGCTCCAGCAGGATCCGGGTGCCCGGGTCGAGCCGGCTGCGGGAGAACACCCCGGCGTCGGTGGTCAGTTCCAGGGTGAGGTCCGGCAGGGAGACCGTGATCGGCCTGCGCTCGCTGGCGACCTCGGGTGCACCGCTGAAGTAGTGCGAGCCGGACATGCGTTCCCCGTCGTTCGTAAGGGCCTCGGGGCCACCGGGTGGGTGTGGGTAAGCCCTTGGTACGGCACCGATCGTACCCCGGTGGCCCCGGGCGACGTCCCGGTCAGCGGTTCGCCCGGGGCCCGGCCGGCGGCCCGTCGCCGCCGCGCGCGGTCAGTGCGTGCCCGGGGTCTTGCGGGTGGCCACGTTGATCCGGTTCCAGGTGTTGATGGTGAAGCAGACCGAGATCAGCTGCGCCAGCTCCGCCTCGGCGAACTGCTCGGCGGCCCGGGCGTACACCGCGTCCGAGACCCCGCCGTCGATCCGGGCGATCTCCTCGGCCAGCGCCAGCGCGGCCCGCTCCCGCTCGTTGTAGACGCCGGCGGGGGCCTCGTGCCAGACCGGCAGCAGGTAGATCCGCTCGTCGGTCTCGCCGGCCTTGCGGGCGTCCTTGGCGTGCATGTCCAGGCAGTACGCGCAGCCGTTCAGCTGCGAGGTGCGCATCTGCACCAGCTCGACCAGTGCCGGGTCCAGGCCGTCGCGGGCGGCGGCGTCCAGGGCGATCACCGCGCGGAAGACCTTCGGGGCGGTGCGGGCGAAGTCGAGGCGGGCGGGGGCGGTGGTGCCGTCGTTCGGCGTGGAGTTCGTCGTCATGGCTACGACCCTAGGGGCGGAATGAACCCGCCTCATGGGTCATTCCGCAGGAGGATTCCCGGGTCAATTCCCGGACCGGCCGAGCGCTGGCCGGTCCCGGGTCGGTCCTCGGCCGAGCCCCGGTCGAGCCCTGGCCGAGCCCGCGTCCGGCCCCGGTCGGCTGCGGCGCATCGCGCCCGGCGGCCCGGCGGCGGATACTGCCAGTACCGCCCTGTACCGTCCCGTAGCGCGCAGCACCGCCGCCCGGGCCCGTGGGAGCCTCCGAACAGCGAGGACGGACGCCATGCCGCAGAATCACGAGGACTACCTGATCGACGAGGCCGTCGAGACCGTCGAGCCGGACGAGGCGGCGCCCGAGGGCGACGAGTACGACGAGGTCGCCGAGCGCCGGGCCGTCGGCGCGGACCCGGCCACCGACATCGCGGACGCCGCCGAGCAGAGCCGGGTCGTCCAGCTCGACGAGGACGCCTACCGCGACTAACCGCCCGCGGCCCCCGTCACAGCGCCTTGCGGCGCTGCAGCCAGGCCATCGCCGCCCAGCCCGGCAGCACCGGAAGGATCAGCGTCAGCAGCCGGAACAGCGCCACCGCCGCCAGCGCGCCGCCCTCCTCCATCGACGCGGTCTGCTGCAGCAGCCCGGTCAGCATCGTGTCCACCGCGCCGGCGCCGCCCGGGGTCGGCGCCATGCTGCCCACCGAGTTCCCGACCAGGAACACCACCGCCACCGAGGCGAACGACGGCTCCCGGCCGATCGCCCGGACACAGCAGTAGAAGCAGGTGATCAGGCAGAGCGACACCAACAGCTGCCCGGCCACGCCGACCGCGAGCCGGCCCGGGTTGCGCAGCAGGTCGAGCATCCGCGGCAGCACCTCGGCGGTCAGCGGCCGCAGCCGCGCCGCCAGCCACCGCCGGGCGGCCGGGATCGCCCAGGCGACCGCCAGCAGCACCGCCGCCACCACCAGGCCGGTCACCACGATCGGCAGCGCGCCCGAATCGCCGTTGCCCGAGTCCGCGCCCGGCGCGGCGTTGACCGGCTCGAACTCCAACAGGTAGGCGAACGCGCCCAGTTGCAGCATGTGCAGGGCCAGTCCGATCAGGTTCCCCACCCCGACGCTGGACAGCGCCTGCGCGGTCGGGATCCCGGCCTTCTGCAGCAGCCGGGTGTTCAGCGCGATCCCGCCGACGCCGCCGGGCGACACCAGCTTCACGAAGGACCCGGCCACCTGCGCCAGCACCACGTTGCGGAAGTCCAGCCGCTCCGGCACGAACCCGACGAACCCCATCCCGGCCGCCACGTGGCTCGCCGCCGCCGCGACCAGCGCCAGCACCAGCCACCACGGCTCGGCGTCCGCCACCGCCGCGATCGGGTTGTCCTCCGCCGCGAACAGCTGCGGGATCAGCAGCCACCCGGCCACCACCCCGCCCACCACGGCCAGCAGCGTCCGGGGCCGCAGCCGCTCCAGCTTCACCGGCCGCTCCGGCGTCACCGCCCGCCCCCGCAGCACCTCCGCCCGGATCTCCTCCACCAACCCGCCGGCCACCGGCTCCGCGGCGGCCCCGGCCCCCGCCGGCGGCTCCGCCGGCCGGTGGCGCTTGAGGGCGCGGCGGGTGGTGCGGGCCAGCGCGATGGGCTGGAGGAGGGGCAGGGCGGAGACGACCGGGTCGGGGCCGAGGACGGCGATCGCGGTGGCGACGGCGCGGGCGGCGCCGGCCCGCAGGGCGAGCGTGGTGAGGAGCTGGACGAGGTCGCAGCGGAGGACGAGTTCGCTGGCCGCGATGTCGCCGTCCGCGAAGTCGACCAGGTGGACGGCGCCGGCCCCGTCGACCAGCAGGGAGGTGGGGACGAGCGCCCGGTGGGCGATCTCGCGGCGCTGCAACAGGGCCAGCTGCCGCCAGGCGTCGGCGAGCAGTTCGTCGGTGACCTCCTCGTCGGCGAGCCGGTCGAGGGTGCGGCCGTCGAGGTGCTCGTAGGCGATGAGGGCGCTGTCCGGGCCGAGGCCGGCGGTGGCGGCGATGTGCCGGGTGCGGACGCCCGCGGCGAGGGCCGCGTACGTGACCAGGGCCTCGTGTTCCAGCCCGGTGCGGGGCGAGCGCAGGGCGCGCGGGTGGGGCGCGGTGCGCAGCCGCAGGCGGCGCCAGGCGCGCTGGAGGGCGGCGGCGGTGACCGCCTGCCGGTCGAGGAGCTGGAGGTCGAGGTCGGGCCGGTCGTCGGCCTGCCGGACGTGGTAGCGGTCGGGCCCGGCGGGCTGGGCCTCGACGGGCCGCAGCCCGCTGTCCCGCAGGGTGCGCAGGATCTCGCCGGGGCGGGGCCGGGGGTCGGGGGTGCCGACCGCGTAGAGGGTGCCGTGCGCGCCGGTCCAGCCGAGCAGCAGGCCGAGCAGCAGCGCGGTGGGGGTGGCGTACCCGCAGGCCAGTCCGGCGAGGCCGGAGAGCGTGAGGAGCGCCCAGGGCAGCCGGCGTTCGCGGCTGCCGGAGGCGGTCATGAAGGCGAGCACGGGCGCGAGGTAGCCGTACACGGGCTCGGTGTGGCCGAGCGTGCCGGGCGGCGGCTGGGTGAGCGCGTGGAGCATCGAGGCGGGGGCGAGGGTCTCGCACCACAGGTTGAGGGCGAGGGTGGCGCCGTAGGCGAGGACGGCGGCGAGCAGTCCGTCCGAGACCTGGTGGAGGGCGCGCCGCCGGTCGGGGCCGAGGAGGCGGCGGACGGCGAGGCCGACCGGGAGCAGCAGGACGGCGGCGGTGGTGAGCCCTCCGGCGAGGCGGGCCAGCGGGCGGGGGACCAGCGCGGCGACGCCGGCGACGTCGTCGGCGAAGCCGCCGGTGGTGGCGCGGGCGTACTCGGCGAGGAGGAGGGTGAGCGCGATGGCGGTCAGGCCGGTGAGCAGCCGGATGAGGGCGACGGGCTGCCGGACGCGGTCGGTGCCGGGCAGCACCCGGGCCCGGTACCGCCCGCTTCCGCCCTGCCCGTTGCCTTCCTGCCCGCTGCCTTCCTGCTCGGCCGCGTTCTGCCCGGCTCGGCGCTGTTCGGGTATGCCGCCCGCGCCGCCCGTCCCGGCGGGTGCACTGCCGCCCCCGCCGTCGCCGCTCGTTCTCCCCGTCGCGATCGTCACGGACGGCATGCTCCCATGCGTCCGTGGACGACGTGTCCGCACGGTGGACGACCGCCCCCGCGATCGGCGGGGGGCGGGCGGTGAGCGTGTCGCGGGCGGGCCCGGCCGGGGCCGTCACTACCCTCGACGACCATGAGCGCCTGCGAAGACCTCGCCGCGGCCCCCCGGGAGATCGCGCCGCTTCCGCCCGTCGACGGCTGCGCCGACTGCCTGGCCGAGGGCCGCCGGGACTGGGTGCACCTGCGGATCTGCCTGGACTGCGGCCACATCGGCTGCTGCGACTTCTCGCCGCGGCGGCACGCCACCGCGCACTTCCACGATTCCTCGCACCCGGTGATCCGCTCGTTCGAGCCGGGGGAGGACTGGCGCTGGTGCTTCGTCCACGAGGTCATGGGCTGACCGCCCCGGCCTGCCCGTGACCTGCCCCGCCCCGGCTGGACCGGGCTCCGCCCGCTCCTCGGTGGCACGGGCCCGCAGGACGGGTAAAATCCGGACATAACGCCCGTGCGGGCCCTCCGGTCGACATCCGTCCGGCCGGTGGCCGTCGAAGGGAGGCCGATGATGACCAAGCGATCACCGGGCAGCACCGCCAAGCTCCGCCAGGGCACCCAGGAGCTGCTGGAACGCCGGGGCATGGCGAGCCCGCCCGCCCGGCTCGGGCCGACGCCGCAGGCCGGGTCCATGTCCTCCGCCACTGCCGGGTACGGCTCCGGCGGCGCCTTCCGCCACGGCGGGCGCGACGCGGCGACCGCGGCGATGCAGTCCGCCCCGGCAATGCACGCCGAGCTCAAGGGACACCGGCACCGCGGCGCGGAGAAGCACTCGGCGCACTGAGTGCCGCGTCGTCCGGGGATTCCCTCCCGGGGGCGGGTGCCGGAACGTCCGGACCCGCCCCTGACGCGCGCTCGGGCCCCGGGGCGGGCCGGCGGAACGGGACGGTCGGGGCGACTGTCGGAGGTGTCCGCTAGGTTCGTCGCGATCATCGGGACAGGGCCCGGTGGTCGGCGCAGGCACAGGGCACGGCAGGACGTTGGGGGCGCACCATGGCCGATGTGATCGCGGAGGAGCCGGTCGAGGTCCGGATCGAGCGGCACCGCACCGAGTTGACGGGCTACTGCTACCGCATGCTCGGCTCGGTCTTCGAGGCCGAGGACGCGGTGCAGGAGACGATGGTCCGCGCCTGGCGCGGCTACCAGGGCTTCGAGGGCCGCGCCGCGCTGCGCTCCTGGCTGTACCGGATCGCCACCAACGTCTGCCTGGACGCGTTGAACGGCCGCAACAACCGGGCCCGCCCGATGGACCTGGCCGGTCCGGTGACGGTGGCCACGGCGAGCGGTGACCAGCTGCCCGAGGTCACCTGGATCGGCCCCGCGCCGGACGGCCGGGTGCTCCCCGAGACGGGGGACCCGGCCGAGGTGGCGGCGCAGCGCGAGTCGGTGAAGCTGGCCTTCGTCGCGGCGCTGCAGCGTCTGGCGCCCCGGCAGCGGGCGGTGCTGATCCTGCGCGAGGTGCTCGGCTGGAGGGCGGCCGAGGCGGCCGAGCTGCTCGGCGTCACGGTGGCCTCGGTCAACAGCGCGCTGCAGCGGGCCCGGGCCGTGCTGGCCGCCGACGACTCGGCGGTGCGGACCCCGCAGCCGCTGGACGCCGACCACCGCGCCCTGCTGGACCGCTACGTCACGGCCTTCGAGGCGTACGACATGGACGGCCTGGCGGCGCTGCTGCACGAGGACGTCACGCTCAACATGCCGCCGTTCTCGATGTGGCTGCGCGGTCTGGGCGAGATCCAGGCGTGGATGCTGGGCCCGGGCCACGGCTGCCGGGGCTCGCGGCTGGTGCCGGTGACGGCCAACGGCGGCCCGGCGTTCGGCCAGTACCGGCCGAGCCCGGCGGGCGGGCACGAGCCGTGGGCGCTGATCGTGCCGGAGGTGTCAGGGGGCCGGATCACCGGGCTCACCAACTTCCTCGACACCGACGTGCTCTTCCCGCTGTTCGGCCTCCCGCCCCGGCTGGACGCGGAGTAGCCGGGCACCGGGCGGCCGGGCGCCGACCAGCGGCGCCAGCGCGGACGGGTCGGCCGCGCCCGGCAGCAGCGCCGCGAGCCCGCTGAACGCGAGCAGTTCGCGCAGCGGCCCGTCCGCGTTCAGCAGCACCACGCGCACGCCGTGCCGCCCGGCGGCCAGCCGCAGCCGGGCGAGCGCGTCGACGACGGCCAGGTCGGGGGCGGTGAGGGCGCCCAGGTCGCAGGTGAGCACGGGGGCGGTCGCGGTGTCGCGGTCGAGGTCCATGCGGTGTGGACCGTCCGCGCGGCCCGGGCTCATCGCTCCCGGCGGAATCGGCCCGGGATCGGCCTGGAACCAGCCCGGAAAAAAAGATCCGCGCGGAGCGATGAGTTTCGACCGGACACCCGGTCTACCCCTGTGAGAGCGCACCACCGAGGGCGCCGCACCCGAGCGAGGAACGGACACCACATGACCGAGAACCTGGGCGAGCTGACCATCACCCGCGAGCTGCCGGCCGGCCCGGACGCGGTGTTCCGCGCCTACGTCGAGCCCGAGCAGTTCGTCCGCTTCTGGGGCCCGGTCGGCACCCACGTGGAGCTGGACACGGTGACCATCGAGCCGAAGCTGGGCGGCCGTTACGACAGCACGATGACCGTCGACGCGACCGGCGACACCTTCCCGCTGCGCAGCACGATCACCGGGTTCGTCCCCGGCGAGCTGCTCGTCATCCGGGAGGAGGGCGTCGGCATGAGCTCCAGCCTGGCCTTCAGGGACCTCGGCGACGGCCGCACCGAGGTCGTCCTGCACCAGACCGACGTGCCCGCGATGTTCCTCGGTCCGGAGGCCGAGGCGGGCATGAACTCCAGCTTCGACCGCCTGGTGGAGCACCTGTCGGTCCAGCGCTGACCGGGCCGGACCGCACCCCGGGTGCGGCCGACCGGCCGTGCCCGGTGGCAGGGTTGGGGTCACCTGTACCCGCCCCGCCCCAGGAGGTCCGCCGTGACGGTCGAGCCCGAGCCCCTGAAGTCCCGTGAGGAATGGCTGGCGTCGCTGCCCCGGATCTACGCGGCGGCCGGCTGCCTGCTGCGGGACGAGTCCGGCCGGATCCTGATCGTGAAGGCCGGCTACCGCGAGCACTGGCAGTTCCCGGGCGGGACGATCGACCGCGGCGAGGGCCCGGTCGAGTGCGCCGTGCGGGAGTTGGAGGAGGAGACCGGCATCGTCCAGCAGGCCGGCGAGCTGCTGGCGATCTCCTGGACCCACCCCTCCTCCGAACTCGACCACCCCGCCCAGCACCTCCTGTTCGCGTTCGGCACCGTCCCGGACGGCACCCCCGTGACCGTCCCGGCCGGTGAACTGGACGCGTACCGCTGGGCCGGCACCGACGAGGCGCTGCGGCTGCTCGGCCCGGCCCGCTCGGCCCGGCTGCGCGCCGCGCTGGAGGCGGAGGCGGACGGCCGGGTGCGGATCGTCACCACCCACGTGTCCGGTTTCTGAGCGGCGACGGCGGCGACGCGAGCGACGTGACCGGCCCCGGGCGGAGGTTCCCGCCCTGGGCCGGCCGCGTCCGGGGCTACGACCGGTCGCCGTCCTGGTCGCCGCCCTGGGTGGCGGCGACGATGGCGGCGATGGCCTCGGCGACGAAGGTCTCGGCCTCGGCCTTGTCGACCTTCAGCCCGGTCAGCACGCCGTCGCCGTTCTCCAGTTCCAGCAGCGCGAGCAGGATGTGCTCGGTGCCGATGTAGTTGTGCCCGAGCCGGAGCGCCTCGCGGAAGGTCAGCTCCAGCGCCTTCTTCCCGCGCGCGTCGTACGGGATGAGCCCGGGCACGGTCTCGGCCGCGGCCGGCAGGGTCGCGGCGACGGCCGTCCGGACCACCTCCGGGCTGACACCCTGGGCGGCGAGGGCCTTGACCGCGATGCCCTCCGGTTCGGCGAACAGGCCGAGCACCAGGTGCTCGGCGGTGATCTCGGCGTTGCCGGCGGCCCGGGCCTCCTCCTGGGAGGCCATGACGACGTTGCGGGCCCGGGGGGTGAAGCGGCTGAAGCCCTGGCTGGGGTCCAGGTCGTTCGGGGTGCCCGGGGCCTTGGGGACGAAGCGCTTCTGGGCGGCCTGCTTGGTGACGCCCATGCTGCGGCCGATGTCGGTCCAGGAGGCGCCGGAGCGGCGGGCCTGGTCGACGAAGTGGCCGATCAGGTGGTCGGCGAGTTCGCCGAGGTGGTCGGCGGCGATGACCGCGTCGGACAGCTGGTCGAGCGCGTCGGCGTGGACCGTCTTGATCGCGGCGATCAGGTCGTCGAGGCGCAGCGGAGTGGCGGAGGGAACGACGGGATTCTCCATGCGTCAACCGTAGGTTGTCGATCCGAGGATCGTCAACCATCGGTTGACGTTACTGGCGGGTAGTCCCGCGGGCCTCCCGGGCCGCGCTCCCGCGGGCCTTACGCGTCCGGCAGCAGTCGCGCCCGGACGGCCGCGAGCTCGGCGGGCGTGTTCCCGGCGGCGAGCAGGTAGCGGGCCGGGTCGAAGCCGTCCAGGGCCGCGCCCAGGGCCGCCCCGGCGGTGGTGCCGGCCTCGGTGAGCGCCGCGTCGATCCGGCGGTACGGGTCCCGCAGGCCGAGCATCGTGTACAGCGGGCGGACGTTCGGCTCGCTCAGCAGGTAGTCCTCGACGATCGCGTCCCGGTCGACGCCGGCCAGGGCGAGCAGCAGGGCGGCGGCCAGGCCGGTGCGGTCGCGGCCGGCGCCGCAGTGCACCACCAGCCCGCCGGGGCGGGCCGCGGCGATCGCGGAGACCAGCGCGGCGGCGGCGTGCGGGCAGTGCTCCAGGTAGGGGCGGAAGGCGAGCGGGGTGCCGTCCAGGTGGCTGTGGGCCTCCCACCAGGCGGGGCCGGCCAGCTCGTCCAGCGGGACGCGGACCAGCTCGACGCTGTCGGGGAGCGGCAGCAACGGCTTGTGCTCGGCGGCGTCGCGCAGGTCGACGACGGTGCGGACGCCGTGCTCCACCAAGGCCTCCCGGCCCTCGGCGGTGAGGCGGTCCAGGTTGTCCGCCCGGACGATCGCGCCCCGGGCGGTGGGCCGGCCGGCCGTGGTGGGCAGTCCGCCCAGGTCCCGGACGTTCAGGCAGCCGTCCCAGACGAGGGTGCGGTCCTCGGTGGTGGTGAGCGTGCTCGTCCGAATCATGGGGTCCCCGTTTCCTCAGCCGGGGGTCCCGTTACCCCCTTGTTATGAACGACTCCCGAGCGGGGTGGATGGTTCCTGTGGTTCCATCCCGTTCGACCTGGCGGAACCGTCCGTTCACGGAACTCCGTGGCCGTCCGATCGGGGGCGGCCGGGCCGCCCGCTCAGCGGGCGGTCGGGGCCTCGACCTCGTCCCGGACCAGCTTCTCGATCGGCTCGACGGCGATCTGCCCGAGCATCGAGCCGGCCACGATCGCGCCGACCAGGAACACGGTGGACAGCCAGGCCATGGTGGCCACCGGCAGGGTGAAGGCGCCGACCACCCGGGCCGCGCACTCGGCCAGCAGCGCGGTGCCCCAGATCCCGGCGAACACCCGCTCGTGGCGGCGGAAGGCCCGGGAGCCGGCCGCCCGGCCCTCGGCCAGCCGCTGCCAGGCGGCGGCGCGGTCCCGCCGGCCCTTGGTCACGAAGGGCATCAGCATCGGGGTCATCACCGGGCGGCCGATCAGCGCCGAGACCAGGATCGCCAGCGCCACGGTGCCGCTCAGCAGGCCGTCCTTGGCGATCATCATCCGGGCGTCGCCGCTGACCAGGGTCAGTGCCAGCCCGGCCAGGTTCACCGCCAGCATCAGCGAGGACCACAGGTTGAGCCGGCGTTCCGTCAGCAGGCCGAGCGCCGTCCGCCCGGCCGGAACGACGCTGCTCCAGGCCAGCGCGGCGAACTCGCTCAGGCCGCAGACCGAGTGCAGCAGGTAGTAGCCCGCCAGTGGCGCGGCGACGTCGAGGGCCAGCGGCCGCAGCCCGGCGGCGATCGGGTTCGGTGCCCCGGCGCCCGCCACGGGGGCGGTGGCGGGAGCGGCGGCTGCGGTGGTGACGGTCTGGCTCACGGTGGTTCCTCCCCGACTGGCTGCCGCGGGCCGCTGCCCGCGTCGTGCCGCCAGTCTTCTCGGCGGCCCCCGGTCCGGGGCAGTGCCGTCCGTTGCCCGTTCCGCGTGACAGCTGTCATGGTCCGGCCCGTGACACCGCCGCTGACCTGCGGTTTCCCGCTCGCCGGCGGAGGCGGCCGGGGCGCCCTGGCCCCGGGGGCGGCCCGCCGTCGCCGGTCGGTCCTTCGGCCGGGGCCGACCCGTTCGCCCGGATGGCGCATCATGTGGCGGGTGCAGAGTGCAGAACTCCCAGGAGCGGGGGCCGGCGGCCCGCTCGGCCGGTCCGGACCGGTACCCCCCGACGACCCGCCACCGGGCCGGGCCGCCACCGCAGCCGAGCTGACCGAGGCCGTCCAGGCCGCCCAGGCCGGGGACGAGGAGGCGTTCCGGCTGCTCTTCCGGAGCGTCCAGCCGGGCCTGCTGCGCTATCTGCGGGTGCTGGTCGGCGGCCGCCCGGAGGACGCCCAGGACGCCGAGGACATCGCCTCCGAGGCCTGGCTGCAGATCGCCCGCGACCTGCACAGCTTCTCCGGCGACGGCGACGGCTTCCGCGGCTGGGCCGCCACCGTCGCCCGGCACCGTGCCCTGGACCACCTGCGGGCCCGGCGCCGCAGACCGGTCGCGGACCTGCCCTTCGAGTACCTGTCCGAGCTGGCCGCCGGGGACGACACCGCGGGCAGCGCGCTGGCCTCGGTCGGCACCTCCGACGCGCTGGCGCTGATCTCCCGGCTGCCGCAGGACCAGGCCGAGGCCGTCCTGCTGCGGGTGGTGATGGAGCTCGACGCCGAGAGCGCCGCCCGGGTGCTCGGCAAGCGGGCCGGCACCGTCCGGATGGCCGCCCACCGGGGCCTGAAACGGCTGGCCAAGCTGCTCGGCCAGACCGGTGCCGGCGCCGGTGTCCCGGCCGCCCGGACGGGCGCGGACCCCACGCCGGGGGCGGCCGCGGAGCCCGGGCGCGACGGCTCCGGGAGCCCCGCGCGGAAATCCGCGAGAAAAAGTTCTCCGCAAGGTGTGACGGAACACCGGGCCGCGACGCTGAAGGACATGAGATGAGCACCAACCGACCCCGTCGGATCGACCGTGATACCGCCGAGCAGCTGCTCGGCGGTGCCATGGGAGACCCGTCGGCCGGGCAGGGCGCCTCGCTCACCGGACCGGACGGCGGTCCCGGGCAGCTCGCCCGGGTGCTGGCCGCGGCCGCCGCTCCCGCGACGGCCGGTGAACTGGCCGGGGAGGAGGCCGCGCTGGCCGCGTTCCGGGAGGCCCGTCTCGCGTCCCGCCCCGTAATGACCGCACCCGTCCGGAGACGATCGATGGCGACCGCCACACTGGCCAGGGCCTTCAGCACGAAGGCTGCTGCCGCCGTGCTCGGTGCCACTGTGCTGTGCGGGGTCGCGGTCGCCGCCGGGACGGGCAACCTGCCGGTCCTGGGCGGTGACTCGCCGGAGCCGGCTCACACCCTCGGTACGGACGGCGCGTCCGGCTCCGCCTCCTCGCCCGCCGGCGGCACCGCCTCCTCGCCCGCCGGCGGCACCGGCTCGTCCGGCCGCCCGTCCGGCGCGTCCCCCGCCGCCGGACCGCAGGCGGCCGTTCCGTCCGCCGGAACGCACCCCGGCTCGCCCTCGGCGGACGGGCACGGCGGGGGCCGTCCGGCCGCCGGCCCGCTCGCGGACCTCTGCCGGGGGTTCGTGGAGCGGACGGCCAAGGGCGAGCACCCGCTGCAGCTGGCCGCCGACCCACTGTTCGCGCAGCTGGTCACGGAGGCGGGCGGCGCCGACAAGGTCGCCGAGTACTGCGCCAAGGCGCCCGACAAGGCCGGCCAGGGCGACCGTCAGGGCGCGACCGACCAGCCCCGCGACCCCGGCCGGACCGGCTCGGGATCCGGCTCGGGCCAGGACTCCGGGGCCGGCAAGGGCGGCAGCGGGCAGGGCGCCCAGAACGGCGGCAGCGGCACCACGGTCGGCGGCACCACGGTCGGCGGCAACGCCAACGGCGGCTCCGACACCAAGCCCGGCGGCCACGGCGGCGCGACCGCGCCGGCCCTGTCCGGCGGCCCGACCCTCCGGCCGGGCAAGTCGGACGATCCACAGGACCGGAGCGCCCCGAGGTAACTCCTAGAACTCCGGATGGGCGGCGGGCGAATCCCCCCGGGCTCGCCGCCCATCCGGACCGCGCCACCCGCAGTACCGCACCACCCGCAGTACCTGCCGCACGCGAGTGCGCAGGACCACCCGAAGACCCCGGGTGGCCGGTCGGCTCCCCCGTGCCGGCCGTCCACCCGGCCGGCCCCGGCCGGACCGGCAGGCGCACCCCCCCGGACGCGCCGCCGGCCCGGCCGGCCCGGAACGTGCGGCCCGCCCTCCCGCAGTCAGGGCGGGCCGCACACCCCCCGTGCCGGCGGCCGGGGGACCGCTGCCCGGTCCCCCGACCGCCTCCCCTCCTCGGGGGGTGCCACCCGGCGGGGCCGCTATCGTGCACAGGTGCACGAGGCGGCCCGAATCCCGGGCAGGGCACGTGAGGGGAGCTCCAGGTGATCGGTCGGGCGCTGAACGGGCGTTACGAACTCGTCGAGATACTCGGCGTCGGCGGCATGGCCACCGTGTGGCGCGCCGTCGACCGCGTGCTCGGCCGCCAGGTGGCCGTCAAGGTCCTCAACGGCGGCCTCGCCGACGACCCCCGCTTCGCCGAGCGGTTCAGCCGCGAGGCGCAGCACGCGGCGATGCTGGTGCACCCGAGGATCGTCATGGTCTTCGACTCGGGCGTGGACCAGGGCACCCCGTTCATCGTCATGGAGCTGGTCCACGGCCGTTCGCTGGCCGCCGTGCTGCACGAGCAGCCGGTCCTGCCGGTGGAGCGCGCCGTGGGCATCGCGGCCGCGGTCTGCGAGGCGCTGGCGGTCGCGCACGCGGCCGGGCTGGTGCACCGGGACATCAAGCCCGGCAACATCATGATCACCGACGACGGCGGGGTGAAGGTCGTCGACTTCGGCATCGCCCGGGCCGGCTCCTCCAGCAACCTCACCCAGACCGCCAGCGTGCTCGGCACCGCCGCCTACCTCTCGCCCGAGCAGGCCACCGCCGCCGCCCTGGACGGCCGCACCGACCTCTACGCGGTCGGCTGCGTGCTGACCGAGATGCTCACCGGCGAGACCCCGTTCACCGCCGAGACGCCGGTCGCGATCGCCTTCAAGCACGTCAGCGAGCAGCCGGCGCCGCCGTCCTTCCGGCGCCCGGGCCTGCCGCCCGCGCTGGACGCCGCGGTGCTGCGGCTGCTCGCCAAGAACCCGGCCGACCGCCCCGCCGACGCCGCCGCGGCCCGCACCGAACTCCTGTCCACCGTGCCGGGGTTGATGGTCGGCGACCCGACCGCCGAGCTGCTCTCGACGACCGCCGCGCCGACCCAGCTGCTCGCGCCGGTGGCCCCGCCGCAGCCCCCGCTGGGGTCGAACCCGGACCAGCAGCACACCACCCTGCTGCCGCCCCAGCCCGCGGCCGCCACCTCGGTGATGGCGCCGGTCCCGACCCTGCCGCCGACCGGGCCGGCCACGGCCGCGCCGCCCGCGCCGGGCCGCCGCCGCAAGCCGCTGCTGATCGGGGCGCTGGGCGTGGCCGGGCTGGCCGGGGTCACCGCGCTGGCGCTCACCGCCTTCGACGAGCCGGCCGGGAACGCCGCCGCCACCCCGCCGCCCGCGACCACCGCCGCCCGCACGCCCGGCCCGTCCGCCGCCGCGGCCGGGACCTCGGCCCCCGCCGCGCCGGCCGCCACGCCGTCCGCCCCGGCGGGCGCGGCCCCCACCCAGGCCGTCCCGCGCAACCAGCCGGCGGCCCTGCAGCTCCAGTCCTTCCGCCAGGCCGTGGCGCAGACGCAGATCACCAAGGAGCGGGACCGCCAGCTGGACCTGCTGAGGATCCTCGACGACACCGCCGCCCGCCTCAACGAGGGCAATCCGGACGATGCCGCCCAGCAGTTGAAGGGCGCCCAGAAGGTGATCAAGGACCTGGGCAAGAAGCACGCCATCGACGTCCCCACCTACGCCAACTGGAACGCCCGGCTGTCCGCGCTATACGCGACGCTGCACACCGCCGGCGACTTCCAGGACGACTGACCGCCACTCGGCCGGGTTGTCCACAGGCCTGTGGACAACCCGGGCCGGCCGGTGGACGGTTCAGGCCGGCCGCCCCGGACCGCCCGCGCCCAGCGCCCGCCGCCGCTGATCCAGGCGCCCAGCGGGGTCAGCAGGCAGGCCGGCAGGATCAGCACGGTGGCGAGGACGGTGCGCCCGGGGTGACGGCCGGCCGGGCCGGTCCGGGCCTCGACGGCGCTCAGCCGGGCCCGCAGGGCGGCCAGTTCGTCGGGCGGCGGGCCGCCCGGCTCGTCGGTCGGCATGCCGCGGCTCCGTTCCTCCGGTGGGTGCGTACCAGGAGACAACGGATCAGATCGGACGGCGAGTCGGACGCCGGGTGAGGAGGCGCGGGCCGGGGGCCGCGGGGAGAGCGGCGGGAACGCCGGAAGCCCCCGGCGGTGCCGGGGGCTTCCAGGGAACGTGGCGAGACTCAGGCGGTCTCGGTGTGCTTCGCCTCGGTGGCCTTGGTCACGTTGGTCGGCGTGACGGCCGGGCGGTCGGCGGCCGGCTGCTGCGGCGCGGCCGTGCTCTGGGCGGTGCCGGCGTCGGCGGGGGAGTCGTCCTCGCGCATCGCCTTGGTCTCCGCCTTCAGGATGCGCATGGACTTGCCGAGCCCGCGGGCCATCTCCGGCAGCTTCTTCGAACCGAACAGCAGCACTACGACCGCCAGCACCACGAAGATGTGCCAGGGCTCAAGACCGTTCCGCAGCATCCCTGGCCACCGGTCCCTTCTTGTCTAGAGTCACGGTAGGGCTAGCGCCCGTGCTGGCCAGTATGCCTGTCCTTACCGAAGAACGGATACACCGGCCGGGAAACGCTGGCTGAAAACCAGGTGCCGCGCGGACCGTTCCCGGGGCGGGACCGGTCCGGCCCGCCGGGCTCCCCGGCGCGTCGCCGCAGGTCCGATCAGTAGACGAACGGAACCAGTCGCTTCGACACCCGCCGGTACTCCCGGTACTCGGACCCGAAGGCCGCCAGCAGCAGCCGCTCCTCGGCGGCGATCCGCCAGCCGTACGCGGCGAGCAGCACCGCCAGCACCACCAGCGCCGCCGCCCAGCCGGCCGTGCCCAGCGCGTAGCCGGCCCAGACCAGCAGGCTGCCGCTGTAGCCCGGGTGCCGGACCAGCCGGTACGGGCCGGAGCGGACCACCCGCTGGGTGTCCACGGTGCGCAGGGTGCGGGTGTAGTACCGGCCCAGGGTGGTCATGCCCCAGGCCCGCAGCGCCAGCCCGGCGGCGATCAGCGCGACCCCGGACCAGCGCGCCCCCGCGGGCAGCCCGCCGATCGAGGCCCGGGCGCACACCACCACGGCCAGCACCGCCACGCCGTAGCCGGCGAACAGCAGACGGGTGGAGCCGCGGTCGCGCCCGTCCGCGTGCCAGCTGCCCGCGGCGGAGTCCTCCCGGCGGCGCAGCAGCAGCTCGTAGCCGGCCCAGCAGAGGATGCCCAGGACGGAGAACAGAGTCGGTAGGGGCATGGTGCGGCTCCTGACGCTCGGGGGCAGGTACCCCCCACGGTCCTCCCGCGCGGGCGCGGGCACACGCACCCGGGGGTGGAGCGCGACGGGTCCACCCCCGGGTGGACGGACGGTCAGGCCGGGCGCCGGGCCAGCAGGTAGCCGCGCCGGGTCGGGGCCTCCTGCGGCAGCCCCTCCCGCTCCAGCCGGGCCTCCACGGTGAAGCCCGCGCCGGCGAGGAGGTCGGCCACCGCGCCGGTCTCCAGGTGGTGGAAGGCCACGTCCACCCGGTGGCCCCACCACTCCTCCAGCCGCTTCACCTCGGTGCCCAGGTGGAAGGAGACCAGCAGCACCCCGCCCGGCCGCAGCACCCGGTGCATCTCGGCGAAGGCGGGGGCCAGTTCGCCCGGCTCCAGGTGGATCACCGAGTACAGCGCCACCGCCGCCGCGAACTCGCCGTCCGCGGCGGGCAGCGCCAGCAGGTCGCCGGTGCGGAACCCGGTCTTCGGGTGCTCGCGCCGGGCCAGCTCGACCATCCGCGGCGACAGGTCGATCCCCACCACCTCGGCGCCCTGCCCGCTCAGCCACCCGGCCACGTGCCCCGGCCCGCACCCGAGGTCCGCCACCACCCCGCCGGCCGCCTCCTCCACCACGGCCGCCAACAGCGCCCGGTCCAGCGGCTTGTACGCCAGCTCACCCCCGATCCGCCCCAGGTACTCCTCCGCCACCGCGTCGTAACTCCCGCGCACCCGCCCGTGATTCGCCGTCATACCCCCACCCTGGCACGTGCCGCGCGGCCGCGGCAGCTGCCCGGAGGAGACGGTCGCGATACTCGGCGATCAGCACGGCCGGACCCGACTGCGGCGGCCACTCGGCCAGGGGCACACCTGTCGCGCCTCCGACCCTCGGAACGGCACGGAGCCCCCGGCCGGGTGGCCGGGGGCTCTGGATGACGCGCGCGGATCGGGGCCGGGTCGGGTCAGGCGGTGACGGTCTCCGGCTCGGCCTCGGCGGCCGGGGTGGCGGCGGGGAGGTGGCCGAGCAGGCGGTAGGCCAGCAGGGCGGCGCCGAGGGCGAAGACCAGGCCGACCACGGCGGCCACGTGCAGTCCAGCGGTGAAGGCACCGCGGGCGGCCTCCAGCAGGTCGGCACCGAGCCGCCCGGGCAGCCGGGCCGCGGTGCTCACCGCGCCGCCGAGGGTGTCCTGGGCGGTGCGGGCGGCTTCGCCGCCGACGCCCGCCGGGAGGCCGCCGTCGAGCCGGTGGCGGTAGACCGCCGCGCCGGCCGCGCCGAGCAGGGCGATGCCGAGGGAGCTGCCGAGTTCCACGGCGGTCTCGGAGGTGGCCGAGGCGGCGCCGGCCTGCTCGGCGGGGGCGGCGGTGACGACCATCTCGGCGGTCATCGTCATGGTGCCGACCGTCCCGGCGGCGAGCACGCCGGCCGCGGTGAGGATGAGCGCCAGCGGCGAGTGCGGGCCGACCGCGGTCATCATCGCGAAGCCCGTCGCGCCGACCAGGAAGCCGCCGCCCATCAGCACCGCCGGGCGGACCTTGCCGGCCAGCGCGGAGCCGACCCCGATCGCCGCGCCGACGCCGACGCTCGGCACCAGGGACCAGAGCGAGGCGGTGAACGGGCTCATGCCCTTGACCAGCTGCAGGTACTGCGAGGTGAAGAGGGCGAAGCCCATCATCGCGAACATCGCGAGGGTGTTGACGCCGATCGCCCCGCTGAAGGTGCGGATGCGGAACAGGCCCAGGTCGATGAGCGGGTTCGCGGCGGTGCGCTGGCGCAGGTAGAAGGCGCCGGCGAGGACGAGTCCGGCGGCGAGGGCGGCCGCGGGCAGCGGGCTCCAGCCGTCCACGGCGAGGGTCTTGATGCCGTAGACGACCGGCAGGATCGCGGCGAGCGAGAGCGCGGCGCCGAGCAGGTCGAAGCGGCCGCCGCGGGCGGGGGTGCGGTGCTCGGGGAGCAGGAAGGGCGCGCCGAGCAGCACCAGGGCCATCACGGGGACGGCGAGCAGGAACGCGGAGCCCCACCAGTAGTGGTCGAGCAGCAGGCCGCCGGCGACCGGTCCGAGGGTGGCGCCGGAGGTGAGCATGCCGCCCCAGGCGCCGAGGGCGATCTGCCGCTGCTTGGGGTCGTCGAACATGGTGCGGATCAGCGCGAGGGTCGAGGGCATCACGGTGGCCCCGGCGGCGCCGAGCAGGGCCCGGGCGGCGATCAGCTGCTCCGCGCTGCCCGACCAGGCGGCGAGCAGCGAGGCGCCGATGAAGCCGGCGGCGCCGACCATCAGCAGTCGGCGGCGGCCGATCCGGTCGCCGAGGGCGCCCATGGTGATGAGCAGCCCGGCCAGCAGGAACGAGTACATGTCCATGATCCACAGCTGCTGGGTGCCGCTGGGGGCGAGCGTCGTGGAGATGTACGGGACGGCGAAGAACAGCACGCCCATGTCCATGGCGAGGACGAGGGTGGGGAGCAGGAGGACGGCGAGGCCGATCCATTCGCGGCGGCCGGCGCGGCCGGGGGTGGCGGTCATGAGGAAGACGGTACGCACGTGTCAGACGCTTGTCTAGTACGTATGTGTAAATCGCTCGTGCAAGACGTTCGTCCAAGACGAGCGTTCAGGGGGGTCGTAGGATCGGAGCCATGGGAAACCGCGAAGACCTGATGGCCGGCGCCAAGCGCTGCCTGTACGAGAAGGGCTACGGACGCACCACGGCCCGCGACATCGCGACCGCCTCGGGCGTCAGCCTGGCCGCGATCGGCTACCACTTCGGCTCGAAGGACGCGCTGCTCAACGCCGCGATGATCGAGGCGATCGGCGAGCTCGGCCAGGGCATGGGCGAGGTCGTCGTCGCCGCCAATCAGACCTCCGACGACCCGGAGGAGCGCTTCGTCGCGGCCTGGGAAGGCCTCAAGACCGTCTTCGCCGAGCACCGGGGCCTCTGGGCGGCCCAGTTCGAGGCGCTCGCGCAGGCCGGGCACGAGCCCGAGCTGGCGGCCGCGTTCGCCGAGGCGCAGAAGGAGGGCCGGCTCGGCCTCGCGGCGCTGTTCCAGGGGCTGCCCGAGGTGCCGGACACCGAGGAGGAGCTCGCCCGCGGCAGCTTCTACCAGATCCAGCTGGCCGGGTACGTGGCCCTGTGGCTGGCCGCGCCCGAACTGGCGCCGAGCGGGCGGGAGTTCCTGCGCGGCCTGCGGCTGGTCGGCGGCAGCGTGCTGGGGTCCGCCGCGTTCTGACGGCGCCGGTGCCCGGGCCGTGCCGTCGCTCAGACCGTGACGGCGGTCAGCAGCACCACCGAGTCGACGTGCGCCAGTAGCCCGTGCCGCTCCTGCGGGACGGGCTGCAGCCGCCCGGCGGGCAGTTCCAGCCGGCGGCCGGCGATGGTCAGCGAGACCCGGCCGCGCAGCACCTGGACGCTGCCCGCGGACGGCGGGTTGTGTTCGTCGAGCGCGGTGCCGGCGGTCAGCGCGATCACGGTCTGCCGCAGCACGCCGTCGTGCAGCACCAGGTGGGCGCTGCGCCCGTGCGGGCTCTCGGCCGCCAGGGCGGCGTGCTCCACGGCGAGCTGTTCGAGATCCGCCATCGCCGCCTCCTCACCCACCCGTGTGCGCAGGACCCGCCCCCCGTGTGCCCAGGTTCGCGGACGGGCCGGTGCGGCGCACCTCGGGGACGGGCCCGAGGTGCGGCCCTCGCCGACTGCCCGCATCGTGGAGGCATGGCGACCAACGAGAGTGTCTTCAGCGGGTTCCGGGTCAACCGCTCGCTGCTCGCCGGCGGCGCGGTGCTCACCGGCATCGGCTCGCTGCTCGGCGCGGCCGGGGCGACGATGGTGTGCGCGGCGCTGGCCATGGCCGGACGCGACTGGATGCGCGGCCTGGAGAACCGGCCCACGGCCGTGGCCCAGCGGGCGCTGCACGAGGCGCGGGTGGCCTCGACGGCCGGCTGGGAGGCCTGGCGGGCCGAGCACGGTTCACCCAACTGAGCCCGCCGCCACCCGGCCGTCCGCGTGGATCCGCCGTCCGGCCCTACAGCCCCAGCGACTTGGCGATGATGCTCCGCATGACCTCGCTGGTGCCGCCGTAGATCCGGAACACCCGGTTGTCGGTGTAGAGCCGGGCGATCGGGTACTCCAGGATGTAGCCGTAACCGCCGTGCAGCTGCAGGCACTTGTCGATCACGGTGGACGCCGACTCGGTGCAGAACAGCTTCGCCGCCGCCGCGTCCGCCACGGTCAACCCGCCGTGCTGGTACAGCTCCAGGGCGCGGTCCACCATCGACTGCTGCGCCACCACCTGGGCCTCGCAGTCGGCCAGCGTGAACTTGGTGTTCTGGAACTCGGCGACGGCCTTGCCGAACACCCGGCGGTCCTTGACGTACTGCAGCGCGAACCGCACCGCCGCGGCCGACGCCGCGTACGCGCTCACCGCGATCGCGAGCCGCTCCTGCACCAGGTTGTGGGTCAGGTAGGAGAAGGCCCGCCCCTCCTCGCCGAGCAGGTTCTCCACCGGGACCCTGACGTCGGCGAACGCCAGCTCGGCGGTGTCGGAGGTCCGCAGGCCGATCTTCTTCAGCTTGCGGCCGACCGTGTAGCCGGGCGAGGTGGTGTCCACGCACAGGATGGACAGCCCGGCCCGGCGGTTCTCCGGGTCGTACGGGGAGGTGCGGCAGACCACCAGCACCAGGTCGGCCAGCACGCCGCCGGTGATGAAGGTCTTGGCGCCGTTCAGGACGTAGTGCGTGCCGTCCTCGGAGAGCCGGGCGGTGGTGGCGATGCCGGCCAGGTCGGAGCCGGTGCCCGGCTCGGTCATCGCGATCGCGGTCATCAGGTCGCCCGAGACGAAGCCCGGCAGCCAGCGCCGCTTCTGCTCCTCGTTCGCGTACTCCAGCAGGTAGGGCAGCACCAGCCCGGTGTGCACGCCGGAGGAGCCGAAGGTCACGCCCGCCCGGGCGGTCTCCTCGGCGATCACCGCCTGGTACTTGAACCCGCTCTCGCCCGCGCCGCCGTACTCCTCCGGCACCTCGATGCCGTAGACGCCGAGCGCGCCGAGCTTCCGGTAGAAGTCGCGCGGCGGGTGGCCCTCGGTCTCCCAGCTCTCGTAGACCGGGACGACCTCGTTCGCGACGAAGTCCCGGATGGTCTCCCGGAAGGCCTCGTGGTCCTCGGTGAACACGGTGCGGCGCACGGTGGCGCTCCCTTCGGCGGAGCCGGCCGAGCGGGCCGGCTGGGGGCGGAACGGGCCAGGTGATGGCCTCACAAGTTAATCCCGGGTAGCTTCGGCTGTCCAGGGTCGTCCGGCCATCGGCACCCCGGTGGCCGCCGGGCGGGGGCGCGGGTAAGTGAATCCTTGCTAGCCTTCCGTCGACACCCGGTCGGACGGCAGGAGGGAGGGCGCGCCGTGGTGGTCCGACGCCCGCCCGGGCGACGCGCCCAGATCCTCGCCGTCGCCGCCGACCGCTTCCACCGCAGCGGCTACCACCAGGTCTCGATGACCGAGGTCGCCGCCGGGGTCGGCATCACCGCGCCCGCCCTCTACCGGCACTTCCGGGGCAAGCCCGAACTCCTCGAACGTTCCCTCCGGGTGGGCCTGGACGCCCTCGCGGACGGGCTGCGCGGGGCCCGCAGCACCGCCGACCTCGGCGCCGCGCTGGCCGCCGTCGCGATCGCGCACCGGCCGCTCGGCACCCTGGTGCAGCGCGACGCCCGGCTGCTGCCGCCGGCCCGGCGGGCGGCGCTGCGCCGCGAACTGCGGGCCGACGTCGCGCTGATGGCCGCCGTGCTGCGCGCCGAGCGGGCCGAACTGGGGACGGCGGACGCCGAGTTGCTCTGCTGGTCGGCGCTCTCGGCCTGCGCCGGGCTGTCCTACCAGTCGGCCGCGCCGCAGCCCCGGCGGGCCGAGGCCCTGCTGCGCGAGCTGGTCGCGGCCGTCCTCGCGGTCTCCCTGGCCGGGACCGCGCCGGACGACACCGCGCCGGACGACACCGCGCCGGACTGCACCGCGGCACCCGTGCCCCGGGCCCGCCGTGAGGAACTGCTCGCGGCCGCCGTCCGGCTGTTCCACCAGCGCGGCTTCGACAACGTCAGCACCGACCAGCTCGGCGCCGCCGTGGGCATCTCCGGCCCCAGCGTGTACCGGCACTTCGACAGCAAGGCCCAACTGCTCGCCGCCTCGCTGGTGCGCAGCCGCGAGCGGCTCTGGCACGAGGTGGACGGCGCGATCGCGGCCGCCGCGGGCCCCGAGCGGGCGCTGGCGGCCGGGCTGCGCGGGTACGTCGGCTTCGCGCTGCGCAACGGGGACTACCTGGGCGCGATGCTCAGCGAGACCGAGCGGCTGGCCCCGCCGGACCGCCGCGCCGCCGTCGACTTCCGGCGGGACTTCCTGCGCACCTGGGTCGGACTGCTGCGCGAGGTCCGCCCGGAGGACGACGCGGTGGCCGCCCGGATCCGGGTGCACGCGTTGTTCGCGCTGGTCAACGACGGGGTGCGGAACCGCCCGCACAGCACACGGCCGGACCTCGGCGACTGCCTGCGGCGGCTCGGCCGGGCCGTGCTCGGACTGGCCTGAGCCCGGGAACGGGCCCGGCCGCTCCACCGGCGTGGAGCGGCCGGGCCCGGGGCAGCGCCCGGGGGGCGTGGGCGCTGCCCCGGCAGGGGCGCCCGGTGCGGACGTGCCTAGTGCGGGTAGTACACCCGGGCGTCGACGTTGCCCTGCAGGGCGCCGACGTTGCCGGAGTTCCCGGCCACCGCGAGCCCGTTGTTCTGGTTGCTCGCTCCCGAACCGGTCGCGGTCTGCTGGGTGTTGACCACGTTGCCGTTGGCGGTGCCGAGGATGTTGCCGGAGCCGACGTTGCTGACCACGTTGCTGTTGGAGTGGTCGACCGCGCCGGCGCCGTTGTCGGCGTGCGCGGTGGCGGCGCCGACGCCGACCAGGAGGAAGGCCCCGAGGGCGGTGACGGCGGCGGCTGCGCGGATACGGGACACGGTGGTCTCCCTGAGGTGGGATGCGAATGTGGCGCGATCCGGAGTGGCCGCTCCGTGGCGCCGTGGCCTGACGTCGCACGTCCAGCATTCACCACGGCCGCGGACGAACTCCACCGAACGGGTGGTATTTCCCCCGATGGTGGGGGACGGGTCAATTCTCGATTGACCACGATCCGTCAGAAACCCCGGAACGGCAAGGAAGAAAGAAATGGTCGCCGGATAGTCGCACTGGCACACTGGGGACCCATGTCTGAAGGTGCCCCGTCCGAGCCCGCCCGCGCCGACGATCTGCGCACGACCGAGGTCGACCTCGGCGGTCTGGTCAACGTCCTCGCCACCCACCTCTACTCCACCCCGCTGGTCGCCCTGCGCGAACTCGTCCAGAACGCGCACGATTCGCACACCCGCCGGTTCCTGGAGGACCCGGACGGCACCCTCGCCGACGACAGCCGCCCGGTGATCCGGGTGCGCGCGGACGGCGCCCGCCGGACGGTCTCCGTCGAGGACACCGGTGCCGGCCTCACTGAGCCCGAGATCCACGCCTACCTCGCCACCGTCGGCACCGGCTACACCCGGATGCTGCGCGAACTGACCGGCGACCAGAAGCTGATCGGCGCCTTCGGCCTCGGCTTCCTGTCCGCCTTCTCGGTCGCCGACGAGGTCACCGTCACCACCACCTCGCACCGCGAGCCGCACCTCGGCCACCGCTACCGCAGCCGCGGCGGCGAGCAGTACCGGGTCGAGCCGGTGCCGGCCCGGCCGCGGCCGGGCACCGTCGTCGAGCTCGCCCTCAAGCCCGAGCACGGCCACCTCGCCGACGAGCACGCGCTGCGCGAGGTCCTCAGCCGGTACTGCGTGCTGCTGCCGATACCGGTGCACGTCGGCGACGACGAGCAGCCCGTCAACGACGTCCCGGTGCCCTGGCGCCAGGCCCACCCGTCGCCCGCCGCCACCCCTGCCGCGGACGCTTCGCGCCGCCCCGCCGAGGGGGACTCGTACGAGGCCCGGATGCGCTTCGCCACCGCCTTCGGCCGCCGCTTCGAACCGCTCACCGCCTTCCCGCTGCGGCCCGTCCGGCCGGAGGGGGCCGCCGAGGGCGCCACCGACGCGGTCGGCCTGCTCTGGGTCCAGGACGGCGGCACCTACGGCAGCAGCGACAACCGCGACCTCGCCGTCTACCTGCGCGGCATGCTGCTCGCCGAGGACGCCCGCGACCTGCTGCCCGGCTGGGCCGGGTTCATCGGCGGCGTGGTCGAGTCCGACCGGCTCACCCCCACCGCCAGCCGCGAGGACCTGCAGCGCGACGGCCACTACCGCGCGCTCCAGCGCGCCCTCGCCGACGCCGTCGTGGACGGCCTGTACGAGACGGCCCGGCTGCGGCCCGCCGCCTGGCGCCGCATCCTCACCCGGCACGGCCAGGACCTGCTCGGCGCCGCGCTCTGCGACGACCGGCTGTTCACCCTGCTCGCCGACGACGTCCCGGTGCCCACCTCGCAGGGCGACCTCACCGCGGGTGCGCTCCGGGCGGCCGGGGGAGGAGTGGTGCACGTCGCGCTCGGCAGCGGCGGCGGCTTCGAGGAGATGCTGTACCGCGCGATGCGGGTGCCGGTCGCCCGCGGCGACCGCTACGCCGTCCTGCCGTTCCTGCGCCGCTACGCGCAACTGCGCGGCTGCCGGCTGGTCGAGCTGGGCAGCGAGCACGGCGACCGCGCGCTGTTCCGCGACCCGGAGCGCCCGCTGCCGGCCGAGGAGACGGCCTGGCTGGCCGGCGCCCTCACCGACCGGGGCGAGCGGCTCGTCCCGGCCCGGTTCGACCCGCCGGGGCTGCCGCTGGTGCTGGTGCCGGACCGCGAGGCCGAGCTCAAGGCCCGGATCGAGGACGACCGGGCCGACGCCCGGATCCCGTCCGCCGCGCTGCGGCTGGCCCGCGCCTTCACCGCCCGCACCGACGGCGAGGTCCGGGCCCGGCTGTACCTCAACCTGGACTGCCCGGCGGTGCGCGACCTGCTCGCCGCCTACCGCGCCGGGCACACCGGCAGCGCGACGGCGGCCGGGCTGCTCCGCTCGGTCAAGGTGATCATGGCCGCGGCCGGGCCGGCCGGTTCGAGCGGCGGCGACCTGACCGCCGCGCTGTCCGGCGTCGGCACGGCCGTCTCGGCACTCACCGCCGCCGTCCCGGCCGGCCTGGCGGAGGTCCCGGACAGCCCGGGCGCGCTGCCGGAGGGGCCGTGACGGCCGGCCCGGCCGCCCCGGGTGCAGCGGCCGGGCCGGGACGGATTGTCAGTGGGCCCTGGTAGACCACTCATCAGCACCATGCAGGGGGAGACGACATGACCACCGACATCTGGGCCTGGGTCCACGACGCGCACCGGCAGCTGTCCGAGGCCGGCCACCACCGGCTGGCCGAGGCCATGTACGCGCTCCCCGGCCACGCCAACGAGGGCCGCGACGACCAGCTCGACGCGGTCTACCCGGAGGCGGTGGCCGCCGCCCGGGCGCTCGGCCTGCCCTGGGTCGAGGTCTACCTGCGGCACTGGCGGATGCAGAACCTGCTGAACAAGCGCCACCAGGGCGAGCAGGCGCTGCCCGAGGCGGTCGACCTGCTGGAGTTCGCGCACCGGGAGGAGACCGTCGGCTGCCCGCAGTCGGTCTGCGTGGTGCAGGACTTCGCGATCTGCCACGCCCGGGTGGACGGCCCCGGCTACGTGCCGCAGCGGCTGGAGGTGCTGGGCGAGACGCTGGCCCGGATCGAGCCCGGCCGGGCCTGCTTCGACTGCCTGTCCCGCGAGTACTCCGACGCGCTGGAGGACGACGGCCGCCCGGCCGACGCGCTCAGCCACCTCGACACCGCCGCCGCCCGCATCCAGGCCGCCGGCGAGCGGCTCTCGCTGCACTTCCAGCACGCCCGGGCCGGCACGCTCCACCTGCTCGGCCGGCACCAGGAGGTGCTCGACCTGCTCGACACGGCCGAGCGGGCCGAGCGCGCCCGCGGCCACGAGCCGGACGAGAGCGACACCCGCTGGGGCGCCCTGCTCCGGGCCCGCGCGCTGGCCTCGCTCGGCCGCACCGAGGAGGCGATGGCGCTGCTGCCCGAGCGGGCGGAGGCGGAGCGGCACGCCGACCTGCGGCCGGTCTGGACGCGCACGGTCGAGCTGCTGATCGCGGCCGGCGCCGTCGAGAACGACGCCGAGCTGGGCGCGGTGCTGGCCGGCTGGGTCGGCTATCTGGACGGCACCGGCTCGCACCGCCCGTGCGTGGACCTGCTGCTGGCGGCCGGCCGGCTGGCCGTCGCCCGCGGGGCCCGCACGGTGGCGCTGACGCTGGCCGGGACGGGCGAGCGCAAGCTCGCCCAGCTGGTCCGCACCGAGGGCGTGGCCGAGGAGGTCGCCGCGCTGCGGGCGGCCGCCGAGGCGCTGCCGGTGCCGGAGCTGCCGGTGCCGGCCGACGAGCTGATGGCGTACCTGGCCGAGGCCGGGGTGCCCTACGAGACCGGCGCCGACCTGCTCTCCGTCGCCCTGGACCGGTACCGGGGTGAGCAGGCCGGCGCCTCCGAACTGGCCGGGGTGCTGGCCGTCGTGCTGGGCGGCCTGGGCCACGCCCGGGCCGCCGCCGACGTGCTGTGGCGGCGGCTGGACGCCGACCCGGGCAACGAGCACCTGACCGGCACGCTCGGCCAGGTCCTGATCGAGGCCGGGGACACCGAGGGCCTGCGCCGCCTCGCCGACCGGCTGGCCGCGACCAGCCCGGCCGAGGCGCACTGGATACGGGCCCGCTGGGCCGCCGCCGAGGGCCGCTGGGCCGAGGTGCTGGAGCAGTGCGGCGCGATCCTGGCGCTGGACGGCAGCCGGATCAACACCCGCCGGCTGGCCGCCTCCGCGGCCACCGCGCTGGGCGACCACGTCACCGCGCAGCGGCTCTACCAGGAGCTGCTGGAGCACGCCGTGCCCGCCGAGGGCGCCGGCGAGGACGCACTGCACCGCACCGTCCAGGAGCCCGATCTCTGGCACCTGATCACCGCCGCGACCGCCAACCGGGACTGGGCCGTGGTCCGCTCCACCGGCGCCCGGATCGGCATCGAGTTCGACGAGCCGGCGGGCCCGGTGGACGAGGAATGGCAGCTGGTCACCGTCCGCGCCACCCGCACCAACGGCGCGACGGCCGACCTCCCGGCCGTGCGCACCGGCCCGGCCACCGCCCGGGTCCTGCCGGTGCTCGGCGACGACCTGACGCTCAACCACGGCGACGTGGTGGTGTTCGCCCCGGCGCTGCTGGAGCCGTACCCGGCCGAGGACGCCCCGGAGGAGGAGCGGGAGGGCTGGCGCCCGGTGTTCGAGGTGCTGACCCTGCTCGACCCGGCCGGCTTCACCACCTACTGGATCGACGGCGGCCGGCCCGGCGAGGAGGCGTGGGCCGCCCTGCGCGAGGAGCTGGACCGGGCGGGCTACGCGGTCTGGGCGTACAGCGGCGAGCAGTACCGGATCACCGACCCGGCGGACGAGGACGGGACGCTGCCCGGCCTGTACGCGGCGGTCGGGGTCCCGCCGACCGCCTCGGCCGCCGAGGCCGACGCGCTGCTGCACCGGCTCACCGGCGACTGGCCGCACCCGCTCGCCTGGCTGGACCTGGCCAGGGCGGCCGGCGCGGACACCGCCCGGCACGAGGGAATCGTCGAGCGCTACGGGCTCTGAGCCGCGGTTCCCCGGCCCCCGGGTGGCGGCCGGGGAACCTTTCCGGTCGCGGACGAGTCTTTGTCAATGCTTTACCTTCGCATTGCCGAGCCTCGACCTCCAGGAGCGTCCGCGGGCTGCTCTGGGGCGCCGGCGTGACGGTGCTCGGCTACTTCCTGGGGCAGATCGTCTTCGTCCGGGACAACATCGAGGCCATCCTGATCGCCATCGTGCTGCTCTCGGTGGTCCCGGTGGCGTTCGAACTGCTGCGGGCCCGCCGTTCCGGCAGGCCGTCCACGGCCGTGCGGGAGCACCACCGCGCCGGGTAGGCGCCCGCCGGGCCGCCCACCCGACACCCCGGACATGTGCGCCGAGCAGTTCGATCAGGCAAGGTGTCATCAGCGATCGAACAGTGGCCGGGCGGCCACCAGGGGCGGCAAGGAGCGGAAGTGCCGAAGCGGGGCCGACCGGGTGCGGGCAAGCGGACGAGGGGAGGCCGGGCGGTCCGTCAGGCGCGGCAGGCGCCGCCGAAGCCGGTGCCCCCTGCCGAGGCACCGCCCACCGAGGGCCTGTTGGGCCACCCGGCGCCGGTCGTCGAGCCCACCGTCGTCATCCCGCTCGTCCCGCCCGTGCCCGAGACCAAGGGCCTGCTGACCCCTGAGCCGGAGCCCAGGCCCGAGCCGCAGCCGGAATCCCAGCCGGAGCCCCAGCCCGAACCCGGGCCGCACCCCGAGCTGGTCGTCGACGCGTCCGCGGCCGCAGCCGCCGCGGACGCCGTCCGGGCGCGCCCGGCCCGGCGGCGCTCGGTCGCCGAGGACACCCTCACCCCCGAGGAGTGGCGAGCGGCTGGCTACACCCCGCCCACCGGCATCCCGATCCCGGACCTCACCGCCGGCGCCCCCGGCGAGGCGCCCTGGCCGGACCGGATGCGCACCCTGCTGCGCACCCCGATGTCCGAGCGGCCGTCCTTCGAACGCACCGCCCGCGAGCTGCACCCCTCGGCCGGTGTCGCCCGCAACGTGCCTCGCATCCTCGACCTGACGCTGCGCATCGGCGAGCTGCTGCTGGCCAGCGGCGAGGCCGCCGAGGACGTCGAGGCGGCGATGCTCGGCATCGCCCACGCCTACCGGCTGGACCGCTGCGAGCCGCAGGTCACCTTCACCCTGATCGGTATCTCGCACCAGCCCTCGCTGGTCGAGCCGCCGGTCACCGCCGACCGCGTGGTGCGCCGCCGCACCTCCGACTACACCCGGCTGAACGCGGTGTACGAGCTGGTCGCGGACATCACCGCGGAGAAGGTGACGGTCAACGACGCCTACCGCCGGCTCGCCGAGATCCGCCGCAACCGGCACCCGTACCCGGCCTGGCTGCTCGCCCTGACCACCGGTCTGCTGGCCGGCGCCGCCACCTTCCTGGTCGGCGGGAAGGTCGACGACAAGGCCTGGCTGGTCTTCGCGAGCGCCTTCGTCGCGGCCGTGCTCGGCGACCGGCTGGCCTCCGCGCTGGCCCGCCGCCGGCTGCCGGAGTTCTACCAGTTCGTGGCGGCCGCGATGCCCGCCGCCGCCTCCGGGATCGTGCTGTCCTTCAACGACTGGGGCCTGCGCGGCTCGGTCGTGATCACCGGCGGCCTGTTCGCGCTGCTGCCCGGGCGCGCCCTGGTCGCCGCCGTCCAGGACGGCCTGACGGGCTTCTACATCACCGCCGCGGCCCGCCTGCTGGAGGTGATCTACCTGGTCGCGGGCATCGTGATCGGCGTGATGGTGATCCTCTACCTCGGCGTCGGCTTCGAGGCGAAGCTGCGCCCGGACGAGAGCCTGGTGGGGATCAGCTACCCGCCGGTCCAGATGGTCGCGGCGATGCTGCTGACGCTGGCCTTCGCGATGCTGCTGCAGACCGACCGCCGCACGCTGCCGCTGGTCACGCTCAACAGCGGCATCGGCTGGGCCAGCTACGGCGCGCTGGTGTACAACGCGGGCGTCAACCCGATCGCCGCCACCGGGGTGGCGGCCGGCCTGGTCGGCCTCTTCGGCCAGCTGATGGCGCGTTCGCGCAACGGGTCGGCGCTGCCGTACGTGACCGCCGCGATCGGCCCGCTGATGCCCGGTTCGGCGCTCTACCTCGGAATGCTGGCCTTCGCCCAGGGGCACTCCGGGGCCGGCCTGGTGTCGGTCTTCCGGGCCGCGGCGATCGCGATGGCGCTGGCGATCGGGGTGAACCTCGGCGGGGAGATCGCCCGGCTCTTCCTGAAGCTGCCGGTCGGCGCCGAGCTGCCGTCCCTCTACCCGGTGGTGCCGCGCCGCGCGGCCAAGCGCACCCGGGGGTTCTGACCGCGCGTTGAGCCCGGTGTTGGAGGCGCGTTGGGCTCCGGGCCATCTCCCCGCAGGCAGGACGCAGGACCAGGAACGAAGGTAAGAGGCATGACCACACTGCTGGACGGCTACCGCGAGCACATCGTCGCCGCGCACAAACAGCCGCTGTTCCTGCTGCTGGTCGGCTTCATCACGTCCTTCGTCTTCATCCGGTTCAGCGTGCGGATGATCCGCGCCCAGGTCCGCTGGTGGCCGGGCAACGTGACCCCCGGCGGCCTGCACATCCACCACATGGTGTTCGGCCTGGGCTTCCTGCTGCTCGGCGGCGTCGGCGTGTTCGCCACCTACGGCGGGCACCCGTGGATCGACTGGTTCGGGCTGGCCTTCGGCATCGGCTGCGGCCTGGTGCTGGACGAGTTCGCGCTGATCCTGCACCTGGACGACGTGTACTGGAGCGAGCAGGGCCGCAAGTCGGTGGACGCGGTGATCTTCGGGATCCTGTTCACCGCCCTGCTGCTGGTCGGGTACGTGCCGTTCGGCGCGCTGCCCGGCGAGGAGACCAGGTGGGGTCTCATCACGGTGATCTCGGTGAACGCGCTGGCCTCGGTGATCACCCTGTTCAAGGGCAAGGTGTGGACGGGCCTGCTCGGCATCATGATCCCCGGCCTGTCCTGGATCGGCGCGATCCGGCTGGCCCGGCCGAGCAGCCCGTGGGCCCGCTGGCGATACGCCGCGCGCCCCCGCCGGCGGGCGCGCGCGCTCCGGCGCGAACGCCTGCTGCACCGGCGCGCGGACCGAGCCCGCACCTGGCTCTTCGACCTGATCGCCGGCGCCCCCGACAAGGTCCCCGCCAACCACCCCGCCGCCCACCGGGTGGCCGAGCGGATGGCCGCGCGGGCCAGCGCCCACCTCGACGCGCACGCCGCCCGGGCGCTGGCCCGCCGCCGCGCCCGGCTCGCCGACCGCCGCTCGGCGGCCGCCTCCGGGGCCGCCTCCGGTACGGCGCCCGCCCGCCCGGCCTCGGCGGAGGGCGCGGCGTACGGGGCCTCCGGCAGCGGCCCGGGCCGGTCCCGCCGGGCGCAGCAGTTCCGCCGGACCGTCCGGGCCGGGCGCAGCCGGACGTACGCCGTCCGTCCGACCGGGCTGGAGCGCCGGCCCGAGCGACACCCCCACCTGCGGACGCACACCCGCCGGACGCGCCGGTAGTTCGTATACCACGGGCAACCGGCTGGACTTGAGTCCTGGTCGGATCATCCGATGGTCACTCGGCCGGCCGAGCGCGTTCGAGGTGTGAAACGCGTCCGGGTTGAGAACATGAGCGTCGTGTGACCGTTCTGTCACGTGATGGGATGATTCGTCGGTTTCCCCTCCCCGCGCTCGCAGCTGCCCCCGGCCGCTGCCCGCCCGCCGCGGTCCGAGGGCTTCCCCGCGCACGTGACCCATGAGAAGGGATGTCGCGTGGCGCGCAGACTCCTGCCGACCCTCCTGTTGTCCCTCACCGGGCTGCTCGGGCTGCTGCCCGCCGCCCAGGCCGCCCCGGCGACGGGCGAACCGGCCGTGGGCGATCCGGCCGCCGAACCGGCCCGGGGCGAGACCCCGTACCCGAGCGCCGAGGACGTCGACCGGGCCCGCGCCCGGGCCGACGGCAAGGCCGCCTCGGTCACCGCCCTGGAGGCCGCGCTCACCACCGCCCGGGCCGACCTCGACCGGGCCGGCCGGAGCGCCGAACAGGCCGTCGAGGCCTACAACGGGGCTCAGCTCGCCCTCACCCGGGCCCGTACCGAGGAGACCGCCGCCGCCCGGCGCGCCGACACCGCCGAAGCCGCCCGCACGGCGGCCGTCGAGGACGCCGCGCGGCTCGCCGCCGAAACGTACCGCCAGGGCGGCGGCGCCGAGCTCTCCGCGATCAACGCCCTGCTGGCCGCCCACGGCCCGCGCGAGGCCGGCGACCGGGCCGCCGTCGTCGGTGCGGCCAGCCGGCGCACCCGGCAGATCCTGGACGCCGCCACCGACACCGCCGCCGAGGCCGCCCGCGCCTCCGCCGCCGCCCGGGCCGCCACCGGGGCCGCCGAACGGGCCGCCACCGAGGTCGGCGCCGCGAAGGCCCGGGCCGAGGAACGCCTCGCGGCCCAGCGGACCGAGGTCGCCGCGGCCGGCGAGCGCCGTGAACAGCTGCTCGCCGAACTCGCCGCCGCCCGCGACACCACCGTGGAACTCGAACGCCGCCGCCGCGAGGCCCTGGAGGAGATCGCCGCCCGCGAGGCCGAGGCCGCCGCCCGGGCCGCCGCCGAGGCGGAGGACGCCGCCGCTGCCCGGCCGGCCGTCCAGCCGCCGCCCGCCGCCCGTCCGTGGTCCGCCGAGGGCGCGGCCGCCGCCGTCGCCTTCGCCAAGTCCAAGATCGGCCTGCCGTACGTCTGGGGCGGCGAGGGCCCGGCCGGCTACGACTGTTCGGGCCTGACCATGATGGCCTGGCGCACCGGCGGCAAGCAGCTCAACCACTTCGCCGCCGACCAGTACGCCCAGTCCACCCCGGTGACCTACCGGCAGCTCCGCCCCGGCGACCTGGTCTTCTGGACCGAGACCGGCCGCGCCGCCGACATCCACCACGTCGGCCTCTACATCGGCGACGACCAGATGGTCGAGGCCCCGCGCGCCGGCATGCCGATCAAGCAGGCCAGCCTCTGGATCATGGGCACCCCGGACTACTACGGCCGGCCCTGACGCGCCCTAGTGTTCGAACAGTGCCTCGAAGGGGGCGAGCGGGACGACGCCGCGGGCGGCGGTGGCGAGGGCGGGGTCGAGGGTGACCAGGGCGTCGGCCTGCAGCCGGGTCAGCGCCAGGTACTCGGCGTCGAGCGTGTCCGGCGCGTCCAGCCGCTCGGCGATCCGCCAGGCGGTCGACTGCAGCACCCGGTCGCCGAGCAGCCGGACGCGCAGCGCCCGCACCCGGTCGAGGGCCCGCTCGGCGTCCTTCGCGGTCAGCTCGCCCCGGCGGACGGCGCCGTAGAGCAGCGCCAGCAGCTGCGAGCGCAGCAGCGTCGGGGCGAGCAGCTTCCGCCCGTCCGGGAGCGGCCGGTCGTCCCGGGCGAGCCGGAGGGCCACCTCCGGGGTGATCACGTACGTCGCCACGGGCGTCGGCCTCCTCGGTGCGCGGGACGTTCGCCGACCAGTGAACCGCAGGAGCGCTACGGCCGCAGCGCGTCCAGCTCCTCCTCCAGCCGCCGGATCCGGCGCACCGCCCGGGCGTACAGCCAGCAGGCCGTCACCAGGCCGGTGAGCAGGGCGGTCCGGATGACGACGGAGTTCTGGTTCGCGCAGTCGCGGTGGTAGCCGTTCGGCTCGCAGGTGTCCACGAAGGCGAGGTAGCCCGTCCAGAGCCAGCCGGCCGAGACGACCAGCCACACGGCCACCGTGCCGGCCCGGCCCGCCGTGGCGCTCCTGCGCCGCGCCCGGGCGTCCTTCTCCGCGAGCAGCTCCGCGACTCCCATGATTCCCCCACAGTCCGCCGATCGAAGATCACGACGGCCGTAGGCTACTCGGCCGCGGACCGGAGGGCCTCCCGGAGCCTGCCCGGGCCGGTGCCGAGAAGAGCCGGCAGTCGGCGCGCCGATCGCCCGCGCCGGGTGGAGCCGGTGCTGACAGGCCGTCAATCGGCCGGTGTGGTCGTCGCCGTAGATGTGGGTCGCCGGGCAGGGCCCCCGGAGGCCGTCGGCACCGGCGCCGCCGGTTGTCGGAGGCGGCGGCTAGGGTGGCCGCTCCGATCGATGGAGGAGGGCGCGGTGCGACTGCGGAATGTCGAGGCGGGGGACGTCGAGGCGTACGTCCGGATGCGGTGCGACGCGGAGATGATGGCGGAGTTGGGCGGGCCGTTGCCGCGGGAGGCGGTGGAGGCGCGGCTGCGCAAGGACGTCGAGGGCGTCGCGCAGGACACCCTCTGGGCCCGGATGATCCTCGACGACGAGGGGCGGACGGCCGGCGGGGTGGTGCTCTGGTCGATGGCGGAGGGCGGCGTCACCGTCTCCGAGATCGGTTGGGCGGTGCTGCCCGAGTTCCAGGGGAAGGGCCTGGCCAAGGCGGGGGTCCGGATGCTGCTGGACGAGGCCGCCCGGGACGGCCGGTGGGGCGAGATCGAGGCCAACCCCGGGGTCACCAACGGTCCGTCCAACGGGATCTGTCGGTCGCTCGGCTTCCGGCTGCGCGGCGAACGCGACCTGGACTTCGCCGACCGCCGGCTGCGGACCAACCACTGGGTGGTCGTGGCCGGGGAGCACACCGGCGCGGCCGGGGAATGACGCGCACGAAATAAATCGGATGCCGTGCCCGTGGAGCCGCCCTACGGTGGGGCTCCATGGGCAACAGCATTGACGAGACGACCGTGGACGTCGTGAACGGGCTCACCGTCCGGGCGGTCGCCGAGGACGAAGTCGCCGCCTGGGAAAGGGCGTTGCTTCTGGGGTTCCATCGCCCGCACGTGCCGGCCGCGACCGGGCTGCGCCGTGAGGACTGGCGGCCGGGCCGCTGGCTGGCCGGCCTCGACGGCGAGCGGATGGTCGCCACGTTCAGGGGCTTCGACGTGGAGCTGACGGTGCCGGGCGGCGCCACCGTGACGGCCGACGCGATCACCAACGTGTCCGTCCTCGCCACCCACCGCCGCCGCGGTCTGCTCGGCGCCATGATGCGCCGGGAGCTGGCCGCCGCCGCCGGGCGCGGCACGGCGGTCGCCATCCTGATCGCCGCCGAGTACGCCATCTACGGCCGGTACGGCTTCGGCCCGGCCACCCGCGGCCACGGCTGGAACATCGACCTGCAGCGCGCGCGGGGGCTGCGCGAGGACCTGCCGACCGCCCCCGGTGGCCGGGTCGACTTCGTGACCATGGCGGAACTGGGCGAGATCGGGCCGGAGTTGCACGACCGCTGGCGGCTCGTCCAGCCCGGCGCGATCGCCCGCTCCGCGCAGTGGTGGAAGCGCCGCACCGGCGCGGTGGTGGACCCGGCCGAGGGCTTCTCGGAGCCCTTCGCGGCCGTCCACCGGGACGGCGAGGGCACCGTCACCGGCCTGGTGACCTACCGGGTCACCGACAGCTGGGACGGCAGCTACCCGAACTGCACGCTCAACGTCGCCGACTTCCTCGCGCTCGACCTGGCGGCGGCCGCCGCGCTGTGGCGCCTGGTCCTCTCCGTCGACTGGGTGCGCAAGGTCTCGGTGTCCAACCTCGGCCCGGACGACCCGCTGCCGCTGCTGCTCAACGACCCGCGCGGGGCCACCCCGCACGCGGCCAACGCCGACTTCACCTGGGTCCGGGTGCTGGACGTCGAGGCGGCCTTCGACGCCCGGACGTACGGGGCGCCCGGCCGGGTGGTGCTGGAGGTCGAGGACGGGCTCGGCTACGCCTCCGGCCGCTGGGCGATCGAGGTCGGCGAGGGCGGCGCCGGCCGCTGCACCCGGACCACCGACGACGCCGACATCGCCCTGGGCGCACGCGAGTTGGGCTCGATCCACCTCGGCTCGGAGACGGTCGCGCGGCTCGCCGCGGCCGGCCTGGTGACGGAGCTGCGCCCGGGCGCGGCGGCCGCCGCCGATCTGCTGCTGCGCGCCCCGCTGCAGGCCTGGACGCCGGACATCTTCTGAGCCGGCACACCGTCGGAGGCCGGACCGCGGCGGCGGTCCGGCCTCCGGCCTGTCCGAACCGGCCGCGGAATCGACCGCGGAACCGGCCGCGGAACCGGCCGCGGAGCCGGCTACTTGACGGCCGTCCTGCCGATGGTCGGCAGGATGAAGTCCTGGATGAGGCCCTTGGCGTCCCGGACGATCGGCCGGAACACCCGGTAGCGCGACAGGTTGATGACCCGGGCCGACATCGGCGTGGAGCGCCGGACGAACTCCCTGGTCCGCTCGGTGTCCGGGGTCCGGTCGAAGACCCAGTACAGCACCACGATCATCAGGTAGAGCCAGAGCACGTCGGGCAGCAGCTCGACCAGTTCGGCGTCCAGCTTCGGCGCCAGCTCGGAGCCGACCAGGACCTCGCGGAACAGCTCGACGGCGGTGGCCCGGGCCGGGTGGGACTCGTCGGAGAACGGGCTCAGCGAGCTGGTCGGGTCGGCGGCGGTGCGGAAGAACTGCGCGGAGAACTCGTGGTACGGCGCCGCCGTGTCGAGCCAGGAGGCCAGCGCGATCTCCAGGCGCTCGGTGAAGTCCCGGGTGTGCGCCATCCGGCGCCGGGCGTCGGCGGCGTGGTCGTGGGTCATCCGGTCGTAGAACCCCTGGATCAGGAACTCTTTCGCGGAGAAGTAGTAGTAGGCGTTGCCGACCGAGACGCCCGCCTCGGCGGCGATCGCGCGCATGGTGGTCTTCTCGTAGCCCCGCTCCTGGAACAGCCGCATGGCCGTCTCCAGGATCAGCGCCCTGGTCGCCTCGCTCTTGTCGGTCTTCGGCTGCGCCCGGCCGCCGGGCAGTGCGCCGCTCTCCGCGGCGGGCAGCGGCTCGCGCTCCGCCCGCGGGGCCGCCGGGGTGTCGGCGGGCCCGTGCTCGCCGTCCGTTCGGTTCGTCGCTGCCAGGTCGTCCACGGGGACGAGCCTAACCGGAGCCGGGGCCGGGGTGGTTGTCGGTGCGTACGGCACCGGATGCCCCCTCCGCATCCGGTACCGCACGCGCCGCCCCCTGAGGTGGAACACGTTCGGAAGTTCGGTGAGAGCACTCTAGGGGCATCGATTGAACGCGTTCAACTCCAACTCGTAGGAGGATCGTCACATGATCAGTTCTGAGCGCTTCGAACCGGGCGGACCGGGGGAGCCGGGCGGACGGGCCGGGCAGGGCGAGCGGGCCGAGCGGGCCGGGCAGGTCGCCGTCCGGCGCGGCGGCCCGGCGGACGCGGGCGCCGTCGCCGAGCTGCACGCGACCAGCTGGCGCACCGCCTACCGCGACCTCGTCCCCGCCGCGGCGCTCGGCGACGGGCTGGCCGACGAGCGGCACCAGCTGTGGGAGCTGCGGCTGACCGTCGACTACGGCGGCCCGGAGTGGACCCCCGAACTGCTGATCGCCGAGCGCGACGGCGAGACGGTCGGGTTCGCCTACCTCGTCCCCGAGTGGGACGGCCGGGTGCTGCTCGACAATCTGCACGTGCGCCCCGGCCTCACCGGCGGCGGCATCGGCCACGCCCTGTTCGCCGCGGCCCGCGCGCACGTCGCCGAGCGGCACCCGGCGGCCGAGCTGTACCTGGAGGTGCTGCGCGCCAACACCCGGGCGATCGCCTTCTACGAGCGCGAGGGCGGGGTGCGGACCGGCGAACAGGACGGGGTCTTCCCCGGCGGCTTCGTGCTGCCGGAGTACGTCTACGCGTGGCCGCCGGCGCGGTAGCCGGCGCGGTGGCCGGCCGGGTGCGGGCCGCGGCGGCCCGGCCGGTTCAGCCCGCGTCGTAGACCGTCACCGGCACCCCGCGGGCCACCAGCCGGGCCGTCACCAGCGGTTCGACCCGCTCCCAGCGGCCGCCGGCCAGCCCGCAGCCGATCCTCGGCATGTGGACGGAGGCGCCGAGGCCCAGCGCGTGGTCGGCCAGCTTCGCCAGCGCGGCGTCGATCGCCTCGTAGCGCACCGGCACCCCGGTGGAGCGGCCGGTCCGGATGCCGCGCTGGCCCACCAGGTTGGCCACCCAGAGGTACGGCCCGACTCGCACCAGCTGCACCGCGCCCAGCCCGAAGTCGTTCCCCGCGCGCTCCCGGTGCCAGTGCCGGTACGCGGCCTCGGGCTCGGGCCACCGGCGGGACAGCGCGAGGACGAATCCCTTGCCCCACCCGCCCAGGTCGTTGCAGACGTGGGCGATCACCTTCACGCCCTTGCCCCCGGGCGCGGTGGCATCCCCCCGGACGTAACTGATCCCCGTCATGCCCCGAACGCTAGACGGCGGCACCGACAGCCGGCGCGGGATTTTCCGGCCGACCGGCGTCCCGGCCGGCGTCCCGACCGGCGTCCAGCAGGCGCCGCCGCCCGGCCAGCCCGATCAGCAGGGCGAGGGCGGCCGCGCAGGCGGGCAGGGCGTAGCCGGTGCCCGGGGCGGTGTGCTCGGCGACCGCCCCGGCGAGCGCCGCGCCGGCCGAGATGCCGACCACGATGCCGGACACCGCCACCGCCATCCCCTCGTTCAACTGCCGCTGCGGCAGCAGGTCCTGGATCAGCGTCATCCCGGTGACCATGGTCGGCGCGGTGGCCGTGCCGGCCGCGAACAGCGCCGCTCCGAGCGGCACCAGCCCGACGCCGCCCAGCCCGGCGGCGAGCGGCAGCAACAGCACCCCGGCCATCGCGGCCACCCCGGTGAGGAACCGCGCGCCCGGCGCCCGGCGCGGCGTCAGCAGCCCGAACAGCAGCCCCGCCACGCAGGATCCGCCCGCGACCAGGCCCAGCAGCAGTCCGGCGGCGGGCTTGTGGCCGAGCGCGTCGGCGTAGGCGACGGTGGTGATCTCGGTGGAGCCGAAGACCATGCCGGTGGCCAGGAAGGTCAGCGCGAGCACCCGCAGCCCGGGCACCCGCAGCGGCGAACCGCCGCGCGGCCCGTCGCCCGCCGCCGCGGCGAGCGGCGGTTCGGTGCGCCGCTGGGCGGCGAACAGCAGGGCGCCGGTGGTGCCCAGGGCCCAGGCGGTGAGCAGTCCGGCCTCCGGGGCGAAGGTCGTGCTGAGCAGCATCCCGAGCACCGGGCCGGACATGAAGCAGAGCTCGTCCAGGGACTGTTCGAGCGAGTTGGCCAGGTGCCGGGCGGCCGGGTCGTCCCGGTACAGGTGCGCCCAGCGGGCCCGGGCCATGCCGCCGAGGTTGGGCGCGGCGGCGCCGGCGGCCCAGCAGATCGGCAGCGTCCAGTCCGGTGCGCCGAGCCGGACGCACAGCAGCAGTGCGGCGAGCGGCACGGTGACGTACAGGGCGGCCGGCACGGCGACGCGCGCCTGCCCGTACCGGTCCACCAGCCGTCCGAACAGCGGCATGCCGACCGCGCCGGTGACCAGCCCGGCCGCCGCGACGGTGCCGGCCAGCGCGTACGAGCCGCGCCGCTCGGTGAGCAGCACGACCAGCGAGACGCCGCTCATCGACATCGCGAGCCGGCCGAGCAGCCCGGCGAGGGTGAACGCGGCGGTGCCGGGGGCGGTGAACAGGCGGCGGTAGGAGGGGATGAGGGCGCGCGGGGGCATGGGGCTCCTGGGCGGAAAGGGAGTGGGGATGCCCGTCAGCTTGGCGGGGGCGGCGGCCCGCGGTCCAACACCTGTTCCGCCGCATTCACAACAGGGTGTTGTCGATCCGTCCCGGTCGCCCATGATCCCCGCGGTCCGGCCCGGTTGTTAGTCTGCCGCCCATGCCCCGTGACCTGCACCCCCGTCTGCTGCGCGGCTTCGTCGCGACCGCCGAGACCCTGCACTTCGGCCGGGCGGCCGCGGGGCTGCACGTCGCGCAGCAGGCGCTCAGCCGCGACATCCGGGCCCTGGAGGCGCTGCTCGGCGACGCGCTGTTCAGCCGCACCACCCGCAGCGTCGAACTCACCCCGGCCGGGCGGCGGTTGCTGCCCCAGGCGCGCCGGCTGCTCGCGCTGCACGACGAGATCCTGGCCGGGGCCGCGGCCGCCGCCCGGCCGCTGCTGCTCGACCTCAACAGCGATGTCGACGGCCCGGACCTGACCGCCGACCGGGTGCTCGAACGGGCCCGCGCCGCCTGGCCGGAGGGCGAGCTGCTGGCCCGTTTCCACGGCGGATTGGCGGCCGCGGCCGCCGAGCTGCTGGCGCACCGGCTGGACGCCTCGTTCGGCCGCTTCGCCGGGCTGCCCGCCGGGGTGCGCGACCAACTCGCCCAGCTGCCGGTGCGGTTGGAGCGGATGTCGGTGATGATGGCGGCCACCCACCCGCTCGCCGGCCGGCCCGCGCTGCGGCTCGCGGACCTCGCGGGGCACCCGGTCGACGTCTGCGCGGGCAACCCGGCCACCACCGAGTGGACCGACCTCGGCACCCGGCTGCTGCGCGAGCACGGACTGACGGCGGCCGCGCCGTACGTCCCGCCGGTGGGGGTGGACGAGACCGCCCGCTACCTGGCCCGGCACGGCGATCCGATGCTCACCACGGTCGGCGGGCCGCGCATCCCGGGCGCGGTGAACGTGCCGCTGGTGGAGCCGGTGCCGCTGAGCCTGGTCAGCCTGGTGCACCGGCCCGGCGAGCGCCACCCGGGGCTGCGGGCGCTGGCCGGCGCGGCCGCCGGACTCGGGGCGGCCGAGGGCTGGCTGCGGCGCCCGCCGGGCAGCTGGCTGCCCGCGCCGGACGCGGCGCTGCTGGGCTGAGCGTGCCGCGGGGCCGGTCGGGAACGGAACACCGCCCCTGCCGAGGGGGGGACCGGCAGGGACGGTGCGTTTCGGGGGCGGCCGGGTCAGGCGGCGGCCTTCACGGCGGAGATGTCGAAGCTGAGCTTGACCTTCTCGCCGATCAGCACGCCGCCGGTCTCCAGGGCCGCGTTGTAGGTCAGGCCGAACTCGGTGCGGTCGACGACGGCCTTGCCCTCGAAGCCGACCCGCTCGGCGCCGTACGCGTCGGTGGCGCTGCCGGTGTACTCCAGGTCGAGGACGACCGGACGGGTGGCGTCCTTGATGGTCAGGTCACCGTTCATCCGGTAGGTGTCGCCGTTCAGCCGCTCGACGGAGGTGCTGCGGAAGCGGATCTCCGGGTAGCTGTCGGCGGCGAAGAAGTCGCCGGTGCGCAGGTGCTCGTCGCGCTGGGCCTGGTTGGTGTCGATGCTGGCGACCTTGATCACCAGCTCCGCCGAGGAGTTGGCCGGGATGCTGCCGTCCAGGTGCAGCTTGCCGTCGTACTCGGTGAAGCGGCCCTTGACGTTGGTGACCATCGCGTGGCGGACCGAGAAGCCGACCTCGCTGTGCATGGCGTCGATCGCCCAGTCGCCGCTCAGGTGGGCGAGGTCCGGGCCGGCCGGGGTCTGGACGGCGGTGACGGTGGTGGTGGCGGTCTTGCTGCGGTTGAACAGGCCCATGGCGGGCCCACCTCCTCCTCGGGTCCGAAGCCATTTGTTTAGGCTTCAACTTGTTGACTCCACTGTAGCCCCATCTCGTACAAGTTTCAACCAATGCGTCCGGAAGAGTGTCGGATCCCCCGGTTAGGCTGCGAAGAGCCCCGCCGTCCGCCCCTGGGAGTCCCGATGTTCGTCCTGCACGCGCTGTGGCGGGCGGACGGCCGGCTGGCGCTCTGGGCCGAGGACGCCCGCGCCTACCCCCGCGCCCTGACCAGCACCACCCCCCGGTCCGACCGGCCCGCCCCGCACGCCCACCCGTACGCCTGCCCGGCCGGCGAGCTGGCCGCCCTGCTCGGCGGTATCGGCCCCGGCCTCGGCTGGCTCGCCGCGCAGGCCCCCGAACGCTGGGCCGGCCTGCTGCTCCCCACCGTCGGCGCGCTGCCCGCGCCCTCGCCCGACCTGGCGGTCACCCCGCCGCGCGGCGGCGCCGTGCTCACCCCCTGGCGGGTGCCCGCCCTGCTCTTCGAACCCGGGGCGGCCGCCCAGCTGCTCGGCGAGGTCTTCGACCCGCACTGGGCCGTCACCGACGCCGACCTGCCCGGCACCGGCCGGGTCGAGGTCGTCCACGGGCCTTCGCTGCGCTGGCTCACCGGCGTGCACGACCTCGCGTGGCGGGCGGTCGGGCACGGCCGGGTGCTGCCGCGGGCCGTCCACGGAAACGGCGACGGCGACGGCCGCCCGCAGGCCCGCTGGCGGCCCGACCTCACCCCGGCCGGGCGCCGCGAGGCCGCCGCGCTGGCGGCGGGCTGCCCGCCCGTCCTGCGGGGGGAGTGGCCCTCCGCCCCCGCCCCCACCGGCGAGGCACTGCTGGAGCACGCGCTCGGCGCCCTGGTGGACGCCGAGGCCCGCGCCGCCCTGGCCGGGGCGCCCTTCCCGGCCGGCGCCACCACCCCCGAACGCTGGCTGCAGGCCCTCACCGGCCCCGCCGCCGAGGTCGCCGCCCCGCCCGAGGACTTCGCCGCGCTGCACGACCGGCTCGCCGCCTGGTACGCCGCCGCCGAGCCCGCCGAGCCCGCGCTGCGGCTCTGCTTCCGCCTGGTCGAACCGCTCGGCCCCGACGCGGACGACCCGGAGGGCCGCCCCTCCGACGACGCCTGGCGGCTGGAGTTCCTGCTCCAGGCCGTCGACGAGCCCTCGCTGCTGGTCCGCGCCGCCGACCTGCACGAGGGCGGCGCCGCCGAGGCCGCGCTCGGCCGCGCGACCGCCTGCGCCGCCGTCGACCACGCCGCCGTCGACCACGCCGCCGGCCGGGCCGCCGACCCGGCCGACGTCCTGGTCGCCGAACTCGCCCGCGCCGCCCACCGCTGGCCCGCCCTGGACGCGCTGCGCCACCGCGCCCGCCCGTCCGCCCTGCCGCTCGACCGGGCCGGCGCGCTGGACTTCCTGCGCACCGCCGCCCCCGCCCTCGCCGAGGCCGGCTTCGGCGTGCTGCTGCCCGCCTGGTGGCGCCGCCGCCCCCGGCTCGGCCTCGCCCTGCGCGCCGCCGCCCCGTCCGCGCCCGGCTCGCTCGCCGTCGGCAGCCAGGTCGACCACGACGCCGTGGTCGCCTTCCGCTGGCAGGCCGCGCTCGGCCCGGACGGCCCCCCGCTCACCGAGCGGGAACTGGCCGACCTCGCCGCCGCCAAGCAGGAGCTGGTCCGGGTCCGGGGCACCTGGCTGGAGGCCGACCCGGCCCAGATCGCCGCCGCCCTCGCCTTCCTCGCCGAGCAGCGCGACGGCCTGCTGCCCGCCGCCGACCTGCTGCGGCTCGCCCTCGACCCGGAGGCGACCGTCGCCGGGCTGCCGGTCACCTCCGTCCGGGTGGACGGCCCGCTCGGCGACCTGCTCGCCGGGCGCACCGCCGACGCCGGGCCGGGAGCCGGCGGTTCCGCCGCCGCCGACCCGCCACCGGACTTCCGGGCCGAGCTGCGCCCGTACCAGCGGCGCGGACTGGCCTGGCTGCGGACGATGTCCGACCTCGGCCTCGGCGCCGTGCTGGCCGACGACATGGGCCTCGGCAAGACCGTCCAGACTCTCGCCCTGCTGGCCGCGGAGAAGTCCGAGGGGGCCACCGGCCCCACCCTGCTGGTCTGCCCGATGTCCCTGGTCGGCAACTGGCAGCGGGAGGCCGAGCGCTTCGCCCCCGGCCTGCGCCGGTACGTCCACCACGGCTCCGGACGCCTCGGGCCCGACCGACTCGCCGACGCCGTGCGGGGCGCGGACCTGGTCGTCACCACCTACGGGCTGGTCCAGCGCGACCTCGCCGCACTGCGCGCGATCCGCTGGCGCCGGGTCGTCGCCGACGAGGCGCAGCACGTCAAGAGCGCCGGCACCGCGCAGGCCCGGGCGATCCGCGCGCTGCCGGTCGCCCGGCACCGGATCGCCCTGACCGGCACCCCGGTGGAGAACCGGCTCTCCGAACTGCACGCCGTGCTGGACTTCGCCAACCCCGGCCTGCTCGGCCCGGCCGAGCGCTTCAAGGAGCGCTACGCGATCCCGGTCGAGCTGCACCGCAACCCCGAGCGCACCGGTGAACTCCGGCGCCGCACCGCGCCGTTCGTGCTGCGCCGGCTCAAGTCCGACCCGGCGGTGGCGGCCGAGCTCCCGGCCAAGCAGGAGATGACCGTCTGGTGCAACCTCACCGCCGAACAGGCCGGCCTCTACCAGGCGGTGGTGGCCGACCTGCTGCGGCGGGTCGAGGGCATCCGGGGCGTGGAGCGGCGCGGCACGGTGCTCGCCGCGATCGGCAAGCTCAAGCAGGCCTGCAACCACCCGGCCCAACTCCTGCACGACGGTTCGCCGTTGGGTGAGCGCTCGGGCAAGGTCGCCCGGCTCGCCGAGCTGCTGGAGGAGGCGCTGGCCGAGGGGGACCGGACGCTGGTCTTCACCCAGTACGCCGAGTTCGGCGCGATGCTCCGCCCGTACCTGGAGCGCCGGCTCGGCGAGGAGGTGCTGTACCTGCACGGCGGCGTCCCGCGCGCCCGCCGGGAGGAGCTGGTCGAGCGCTTCCAATCCCCGGGCGGGCCACGGGTGTTCCTGCTCTCGCTGCGGGCCGGCGGCACCGGCCTCAACCTGACCGCCGCCAACCAGGTGATCCACCTGGACCGTTGGTGGAACCCGGCGGTCGAGGAGCAGGCCACCGACCGCGCGTTCCGGATCGGCCAGCGCCGGGACGTCCAGGTCCGCCGCCTGGTCTGCGTCGGCACCGTCGAGGAGCGGATCGACGAACTCCTCGCCGCCAAGCGCTCGTTGGCCGAGGCCGTGGTGGCGGAGGGGGAGCACCGGCTCACCGAGCTGCCGCTCGACGAGCTGCGCGAACTGGTCACCCTGACCCGCGAGGACGCCGTCGCCGAGGAGGACGCGTGAACGAGCAGCCGCCGCGACAGCCTGCCCAGGACGCCCCGATGGTCAACGTCGCCGCCTACTGGCGCGGCGACTTCACCCTGCGGCCGGACGCGGACGACACCGGGGCGGACGTCACGCCGGACGCCTCCTCGCTCGCCCGCCTCGGCCGCGCCGGCATCACCGCGCACGGCCGCGACCTGGCCGCCCTGCTCGCCCCCGCCTACGACGCCTTCCGGGCCTGAGCCCCGCCCGCTGCCGTGCGGTAGCGTCCCGGCCGTGACCGACACCGCCGACGCCCGCCCGGCCGGCGTCGCCGAGCCCGGTCCCGGCGTCGGCGTCGGCACCGCCACCGGTACCGGGCGGGCTTGACCCTCGACCAGGTCGAGCCCGCAGAGTCATCCGCATGGAGAGCGAGCTGCACAGCATCGGCGCCCTGTCCCGCGCGAGCGGCCTGGGCGTCGGCACCCTGCGCTACTACGACAGCGCCGAGGTGCTCGCCCCCGCCTGGGTCGACCCGCAGACCGGCTACCGCTGGTACCGGCCCGACCAGCTCGCCGACGCCCGGCTGCTGGCCCGGCTGCGCCGGGTCGGCCTGCCGCTGGCCGGCATCCGCGCGGTGCTCGCCGCCGCGCCCGGCAGCGGCGCGGGCCACCGGGTGCTCGACGCGCACCTGCGCCGCCTGGAGGACGGTCTCGCCGACGCCCGCCGTGAGCTCTCCCTGATCCGCACGATGATCGACCAGAGGGAGCAGCCGATGACCACCACGCCCGCCGGAGTCCGCCTCGCCGTCCCCGCCGGGGAGCTGGCCGCCGCCCTGGACGCGGTCCGCTTCGCGGTCGGCGGCGACCCCGAACTGCCCTCCCTCGCCGGGGTGTTGTTCGAGCCGGACGGCCCGGTGCTGCGGCTGGTCGCCACCGACCGCTACCGGATGGCGTTCGCCGAGGTCCCGGCCGCCGGAGCGCCCGAGGAACCGAGCGCCGGCATCATCGTCCCGACCCCGCTGGTGGACGCGCTGCGCGCGCTGCTCGCCGCCGGCCCGGCCGAGGCGGTGCTCACCCTCGGCGGCGGCCTGGTCCGGGCCGAGGCCGGCGGGCACCGGATCGAGGGCGCCGCCCTGGACTTCGACTACCCCGACCACCGGGCCGTCACCAGGCTCGAACCGCGGCACCGGATCACCCTGCCGGCGGACGAACTGCGCGCCGCCGTCGCCACCGGTGCCACCCGCACCGTTCCCTCCGGCCCGCACGGCGCCGACTGCGAGGTCACCGTCCTCACCCCCACCCCGGACGGCCGGCTCACCGTCGCCGCCGAGCCGGCCGGCGGCCCGGGCATCGCCGTCAACCGTGACTTCCTGCTGGACGCCCTCACCGCCGGGCGCCCCGAGCAGCTGCTGCTCGAACTCGGCGGCCCGATCGCCCCGCTCGCCGTCCGCACCCCCGGGCGGCCCGGCACCTTCTCCGTCCTGATGCCCGTCCGCCTGCCCGACCCCGACGCCGACCCCGACGCCGGCTCCGTCGCCGCCACCGCCTGAGCCGTTTGCTGCCGCTAGCGCCCTGCTTGCATTTGCAAGCGGGGTGTTGCAGGCTGTCGGCATGGCCTCACTGAACGTCGGCTCGCTGGGCGAGTACATCCGGGAGCAGCGCCGGAACGCGCAGTACTCGCTGCGGCAGCTGGCGGAGGTCGCCGGCGTGTCCAACCCGTACCTCAGCCAGATCGAGCGAGGGTTGCGCAAGCCGAGCGCGGAGATCCTGCAGCAGATCGCGAAGGCGCTGCGGATCTCGGCGGAGACGCTGTACGTCCAGGCCGGGATCCTGGAGGAGCGGCGGGGCGAGGGCCACGAACTGCGGGCCTCGATCCTGGCCGATCCGCTGATCAACGAGCGGCAGAAGCACGCCCTGCTCGCGGTCTACGACGCCTTCCTCAAGGAGAACGCCGCCCCGGCCGCCGACGCGACGACCGACGGCCCAGCCGCCCAGAACACCCACCGGGAGGACCGGTAACCATGCCGATCACGGACGAGATCAAGAAGACCCTCACCGACCCGACCCCGCTGTACGCCCTCGCCGGCGCCGGGGACCTGGCGTACGAGAAGCTGCGCGAGGTGCCGGGCCGGGTGGAGGCGCTGGCGACGGACCCGAAGGGCGCCCAGGAGAAGGCGGCCGCCCGGTTCCAGGAGGCGCAGTCGCTGGTGGCCGAGGCGCAGGCCAAGGTCACCGAGGCGGTCACCGCCCTGCCGACCGACCTCAAGGGGCTGCAGGAGCGCGCCCAGGGCTTCGCCCTCCAGCAGGTGGCCCGCGCGGTCGAGCTGGCGGTGAAGGCCCGGGAGACGTACGACGAGCTGGCCGAGCGCGGCAAGGTCGCGGTGGAGAAGGCCCGCCCTGGCGCGCCGGCGGATCCGGGCGTGGAGCCGGAGCCGGAGTCGGTCCAGGTCGAGATCGAGCCGGCCGCGGCCGAGCCGGTCGAGGACGCCCCCAGGGCCGCGCCGAAGAAGACCGGCCGCGCCCGGAAGGCCGCGGACGACCGGTCGGACGGCCACCGCTAGGAAGGCGTGAAGAGCCGCCGAACGGGGCACATCCGGTGACTGCGGGACGTTGAGAGCAGAGCGGACGGTCACCCGTGCCAGGATGGGCGGCCGGGCGCCGCAGAACGGACGACGGAGGAGACCGCGATGGGTGGAGTGTTCCAGATCTTGGCCCTGGACTACCTGAACCCGTTCTGGTGGGCGGCGGTGGCGATCCTCGGCTTCAAGCTGTACGCCCTGGTCGACGCGGCCGTCCGCCGCGAGGACGCCTACCGGGCGGCCGACAAGAAGACCAAGCAGTTCTGGCTGGTGATCCTGGGGATCGCGTTCGGCCTGGACCTGCTGTTCGGGGCGATGCCGCTCTCCAGCTTCCTCACCCTCGCCGGGCTGGTCGCGGCGATCGTCTACATGGTGGACGTCCGCCCGGCGATCCAGGCGCTCACCGGCCGCGGCGGCGGCCGCAGCAACTCGGGCCCGTACGGCCCCTGGTGAGCGGGCGCCGGACACGGCAGGCGCCGAACACGGCGGTCACGGAACGACGTCGGCCCGGCCGGGGAACCCCCCGACCGGGCCGACGCGCGTCCGCCGGGCGTCAGCCCAGGATCAGCTGCACCGGGTTGCGCTCCAGCAGCAGCACCGCGACGTCGTCCGTCAGCGCGCCGCCGTTCAGCTCCTCGACCTCGGCGATGGCGCTGTCGACCAGCCGGCCCCTGGTCAGTCCGGCGCCCTGGTGGTCGGCGACCAGGTCCGCCAGGCCGTCCTGCCCGAGGCGCCGCGACCCGGCCCCGACCCGACCCTCGATCAGGCCGTCGGTGTAGAGCAACAGCCGCCAGCCGGGCTGGAGTTCGACCTCGTGGGCGGGCCAGGCGGCCTGCCCGTCGTGGCAGGGCAGCAGGCCGAGCGCGGGCCCGGCGAGGTCGGCGGGCAGGGTGACCGGGCGGTGGTCGCGGCCGAGCAGCAGCGGCGCGGGGTGCCCGGCGAGGTAGAGCCGGGCCCGTTCGCAGACGCCGAGCGAGTCGAGGTCGGCGCCCGTGCGGCCGGGCTCGATCACGAGCATGCAGAGCGTCGCGAAGATCTCGTCGCTGCGCCGCTCGTGCTCCAGCACGTGCTGGAGGGTGGTGAGCAGGGCCTCGCCGGTGAGGCCGGCGAAGACCAGGGTGCGCCACGCTATCCGGAGCGCGACGCCGAGCGCGGCCTCGTCCGGGCCGTGGCCGCAGACGTCGCCGATCACCACGTGCACGGTGCCGTCGTCGGTGCGGACGGCGTCGTAGAAGTCGCCGCCGAGCAGGGCGCGGCGCCGGCCCGGGCGGTAGCGGCGGGTGAAGGAGAGCCCGGCGCCGTCGAGCAGCGGGGTGGGCAGCAGGTGGCGCTGCAGGCGGGCGTTCTCCTGGCCGCGCAGTTCGGCCTCGACCAGGCGGCGCTGGGACTCGTCGGCGCGCTTGCGTTCGACGGCGTAGCGCAGTGCGCGGGCCAGCAGCGGGCCGTCCGTCTCGTGCTTGATCAGGAAGTCCTGGGCGCCGGCGGCGACCGCGGCCGCGCCGAGTTCCGCCCCGGCGGCGTCGGTGAGCACCACGACGGGGGTGTGCGGGGCGCGGCGGAGCAGCTCGTGCAGGCCCTCCAGCCCGTCCGAGGCTCCCCCGGCCTCGACGGCCGGGAGGTGCGCCCAATCGGGGCGCGGCAGGTCGGCGGGGGAGGCGAGGTCGAGCAGCACGCAGTCGAACTCGGGGCCGCGGGCGCGCCCGCGCCGGGCGGAGGGGGCGGGCGGGGCCAGCAGTTCGGTGGCCTGGTCCAGCCCGCGGGCCCAGTGCAGGGCGATCGAGGTGCCGCTCTCGGCGGCCGCGGCCTTGATCAGCTGGGCGTCGGAGGCGTCGTCCTCGATGACCAGCAGCCGCAGCGGCGCGGCGCCGGCGGCGGCCTCGGCCGGTGCCGGGGCGTCGCCCAGGTGGGAGGCGCGGGTGCGGGGGTGAGGTATCGGGGGAGCGGTCGCCGGGCCGGTGGCGGTCGGGTGGTTGCGGGCACGGCTGTGGCGGACGCCGTCGTGGGCGTCCGGCTGGTCCGCGGCACCAGGTGCCCGCCCGTCTCCCGTTGCGGGCATCGGTGGTTCCTCCCTTTCCCCGCATGCGTAACGGCCGGCGTCCGTCCGCAGTGCCCGGCTGGCACCGTGCGGCGGGGAACTTCTCGCGACCATAACGTGATCTCCGGGGATTTCTTCGGCCGACCGGCTCCGTTGTGGCTCGTGCCACGCCGGTGGCAGGGTGGTCAGTGGTCCGGTGATCGGACTCGGACGACGGACGGGGCCCGCAACCGGGGGCGCCGGAGCGGATCGGGACGGGGGCGACGGATGGTGACGCGGATCACCCTGGTTGAGGGTGACATCACGGAACAGCAGGTGGACGCGGTCGTGAACGCGGCCAACTCGTCGCTGCTGGGCGGCGGCGGGGTGGACGGCGCGATCCACCGCAGGGGCGGGCCGGAGGTCCTGGCGGAGTGCCGCCGGCTGCGGGCCTCGCACTGGGGCAAGGGGCTGCCCACCGGACGGGCGGTGGCCACCACGGCCGGGCGGCTGCCCGCCCGCTGGGTGGTGCACACGGTCGGGCCGGTGTTCCTGGACGAGGAGTACGAGGAGCGGGCGGGGCTGCTGGCCTCCTGTTATCGCGAGTCGCTGCGGACGGCGGCGGAGCTGGGCGCCCGCACGGTGGCGTTCCCGGCGGTGTCGGCCGGGATCTTCGGCTGGCCGCCGGCGGACGCGGCCCGGATCGCGCTCTCCACCGTCGCCGAGGTGCTGGCGAGCGGTGACGCGCGGGCGGGTGCGGAGCTGGCGGAGGTGCGGTTCGTGCTGTTCGGGGAGGAGATGTACCGGGTGTTCGAACGGGCCCGGGCGGAGCTGTTCGGGCGGGACGGCTGAGGGTGGAGCGACCGGCGGCACGGCGAACGGCGGGCGGTCCGCGCTGCCGCCGCTCGGCGGCCTCCATGGTGGCGTGGCGGGGCGTCAACACGCCAGAGGTATTCGATAACTCGTTCGAGTGAATGCGCGGATGGCATCAGTGGGCCCCCGGGGGCAGCCTCCGGGACAGCCCCCGGGGCAGCGCCTGGCACGTCCGGCACGCCCGGCCGCGGGGGTCCTACGGCGCGAGCGCCGTCCACGGCACCGTGACCTCGCCCTGCCGCCACCGCCCGCGCGCGTCCACCAGCGGCCAGCTGCCCGCCAGCGCCGTGCAGGCCGCCACCCAGCGCTGCCTCGCCCCGAACGCCCCGTACGGCGCGGCCGCCGCCCAGGCCCGGTCGAAGTCGGCCAGGAAGGCGTGCACCGGCCGGCCCGGCACGTTGTGGTGGATCAGCGCCTTCGGCAGCCGTTCGGCCAGGTCGGAGGGCTGCCCGAGGCCGCCCAGCCGGGCCGCGAAGGTCACCGTCCGGGGCCCTTCCGGGCCGAGCGCCACCCAGACGTGCCGCCGCCCGATCTCGTCGCAGGTGCCCTCGACCAGCAGCCCGTCCGGCGCGAGCCGGGCGCACAGCCGCTCCCACACCCCGGCCACCGCCGACTCCTCGTACTGCCGCAGCACGTTGGCCGCCCGGATCAGCTGCGCGGGGGCGCCCCCGTCCAGCGGCACCTCGAAGCCGCCGCGCCGGAAGGTCAGCAGCGGCGGCACCGCGTACGGCTGCGCGGCGGCGACCCGCTCCGGCTCGATCTCGATCCCGACCACCCGGACGTCCGGCCGCACCGCGCGCAGCCGCCCGGCCAGCTCGACGGCCGTCCACGGCGCCGCGCCGTAGCCGAGGTCGACCGCCACCGGCGGCCGCTCGGCGGCGCGCAGCGCGCCGCCCAGGGCGTGCGCGATCCAGCGGTCCATCCGGCGCAGCCGGTTGGTGTTGGTGGTGCCCCGGGTGACCGTGCCCACCGGCCGGCCGGTCCGCCCCCGGGAGGGCGCGGCGGAGGCGGGGTCGAAGGTGGCGGCCATGCCGAGAAGGGTAGTCGGCGCCCGCGGGAGGAGACGGTCCGGCGGTCGCACCGCCCCTGACCAGCGCGGCTGTCGCCGCGGCCGGGGGAACTGGCCTGCTCCTGTCATCTCGGTTCGCGGACCGGGAATGCCCGGCCCGCGTGGTGTGGTTGGCACACTGGTGGTGATGTGTGCCCGGACGGGGCAGCGCACACCGGACAGCCGGCGGCCCGGACGCGGACCGCCGGGACGGGCCGCACACGAGGAGGCTTCAGCCAGGTGATCCAGCACCCCGTCCGTTCGGTACGCCGTGCCCAGCCCGCCGCGCCCGCGCGCGGCCGGCTCCAGTCGCTCGTCCCGGGCCGCCGCCGCCCGCGCCGCATAGCCATGCTGAGCGTGCACACCTCGCCGCTGCACCAGCCCGGCACCGGGGACGCCGGCGGGATGAACGTCTACATCGTCGAGCTGGCCAAGCGGCTGGCCGAGCTGAACATCGAGGTCGAGGTGTTCACCCGGGCGATCTGCTCGGACGACGCGCCGACCGTCGAGCTGGCCCCCGGCGTGCTGGTGCGGCACGTCACCGCCGGGCCGTACGAGGGCCTGGTCAAGGAGGACCTGCCGGCCCAGCTGTGCGCCTTCACCCACGGCGTGCTGCGCACCGAGGCCGGCCACCGGCCCGGCCACTACGACCTGGTGCACTCGCACTACTGGCTCTCCGGGCAGGTCGGCTGGCTGGCCGCGCAGCGCTGGGGGGTGCCGCTGGTGCACACCATGCACACCATGGCGAAGGTCAAGAACGCCGCGCTGGCCGAGGGCGACACGCCCGAGCCCGCGGCCCGGGTGATCGGCGAGACCCAGGTGGTCGAGGCGGCCGACCGGCTGATCGCCAACACCACCGAGGAGGCCGCCGAGCTGGCGCTGCACTACGCCGCCCGGCCGGACCAGCTGGCCGTCGTCCACCCCGGGGTCAACCTGGACGTCTTCCGCCCCGGCGCCCCCGGGGCCGGCGCGGACGCCCGGGCCCGGCTGGGCCTGCCGCAGGACGCCGCCGTGCTGCTGTTCGCCGGCCGGATCCAGCCGCTGAAGGCGCCGGACGTGCTGCTGCGGGCGGTCGCCGCGCTGCTGGAGCGCCGCCCGGAGCTGCGCGAGCGGCTGGTCGTGCCGGTGGTCGGCGGGCCGTCCGGTACCGGGCTGGCCCGCCCGGAGAGCCTGCACAAGCTCGCCGCCCAGCTGGGCATCGGCGACGTGGTGCGCTTCCACCCGCCGGTCGGCCAGGCACAGCTCGCGGACTGGTACCGGGCGGCGACGGCCCTGGTGATGCCCTCGTACAGCGAGTCCTTCGGGCTGGTCGCGCTGGAGGCGCAGGCCTGCGGCACCCCGGTGGTGGCGGCCGCGGTCGGCGGCCTGCCGGTCGCGGTGCGGGACGGTGAGTCCGGCAGCCTGGTGCCCGGGCACGATCCGCAGGCGTGGGCGCACGCGCTTGAGCCGTACGTCACCGACCGGGAGCTGGTGGCCCGGCGCGGCGCGGCGGCGGCCCGGCACGCGGCCGGCTTCGGCTGGGGCACCGCGGCGGCGAGCACCGCCGAGGTGTACGCCGGCAGTCTCGCCCGCCCGGCCGGGCGGCTGGCCGCGGCCCGGCGCCGTCTGGTCTGAGCCCGTCCTGTGTCCGAGGCCGTCCGTGTCCGAGCCCGTCCCGTGCGCCTCGCCGGTACCGGCGAGTAACGTCACCCCCATGGCAATCCGCACCAAGGACGAGGCCCTGACCCTCCTGCGCACCGCCCTGGACGAGGCCGGGGTGGCCTGGGAGCCGGCCGCCGCCGACCCGTACACCCTGGTGGCGACCCTCCCGGGCACCCGGAAGCTGAACACCGCCTGCGCCCTGCGGGTCGGCGACCACACCCTGTCGGTGAACGCCTTCGTGATCCGCCGCCCGGACGAGAACCACGAGGCCGTCTACCGCTGGCTGCTGGAGCGCAACACCCGGCTGTACGGCGTCGCGTACGCGATCGACGCGCTCGGCGACGTCTACCTGGCCGGCCGGCTCGCGCTGGAGGCGCTCACCCCGGACACCGTGGACCGGCTGCTCGGGACGGTGCTGGAGAACGCCGACGAGCCGTTCAACACCCTGCTGGAGCTCGGCTTCGCCACCGCGATCCGGCGCGAGTGGGAGTGGCGCACCAAGCGCGGGGAGTCCACCCGCAACCTGGCCGCCTTCGCCCACCTGGCCGCCGCCCCGCAGGCCGCCGGGGCCCCGGAGACGCCGGCGGCGGACTGACCGGCCCGGCCGGGCGCCCGCTCAGGCGCCGGCCGGGGCCTGCTCGACCGCCCCGGCGGATGCCGTGGTGGATGCCTCGACGGGCGCCGCCACCTCCGTGACCGCCGCGCTCCGGCACGCCGCCGCCCGGGCGGTGCGGCGGCCCAGCGCCAGGTGCCCGAACGCCGCGACCGTGCCGCAGAGCCCGCACACCAGCCACAGCGTCCCCGGCCCGGCCCGGTCCAGCAGCACCCCGCCGGCCGCCGGCCCGAGGAACGAGGCGAGCGACCAGGAGAGCGAGTAGACGCCCTGGTAGCGGCCGCGGGCTCGGGCCGGCGCCAGCTCGGCGACCAGGCCCATCGTGGTCGGCGCGTTCAGGATCTCGCCGACCGTCCAGACCGCCACCGAGAGCGCGAACAACCAGGCCGAGGAGCCGGCCAGCGCCGCCAGCCCGAAGCCCCACCCGGCGAACAGGCAACTGGCGATCAGCAGCCCGGTGCGCGAGCGGCCCTCCATCCACCGGGTGAGCGGGATCTGCAGCACCACGATCAGCAGCCCGTTCAGGCCGATGACCAACCCGTACTCGGTGGACGTGATCCCCGAGGCGCCCATGTCGACGGCCAGCGTGGTGCTGCCCTGCTGGAAGATCAGGGCGAGCAGCAGGTTCAGTCCGACCACCGCCATGAACGGCGCGTCCCGGAACACCGTGAGCAGGCCGGTCCGCGGCTCGGCCGCGCTCTGCCCGGCCCCGGGCGCGGCCGCCGGCGGCCTGGTCTCCGGGACGCGGATGAAGATCACCACCGCGCAGACCAGCGTGGTCAGCGCGTCCAGCACGAACAGCGTGAGGTAGCCGTGCGTGGCGATCAGCCCGGCCACTGCGGCGGAGAGGCCGAAGCCGATGTTGATCGCCCAGTAGTTGAGCGAGTACGCCCGGACCCGGTCCTCGGCCGGGACGAGGTCGGCGATGATCGCCGAGGTGGGCGGCCGGGTGGCGTTGTTGCAGAGGCCGACCAGGAAGGCCACCACGGCGATCGCCACCTGGCCGTCCATGAAGCCGAGCACGGCGGTGGACGCCGCGGTCCCCAGCTGGGCGGCGACCAGCGTCGGCCGGCGCCCGATCCGGTCCGCGAGCACGCCCGCGCCGAGCGCCGCGATCGCCGAGCCGAGCCCGAACAGCGAGGCCACCAGGCCCGCGTACGAGGCCGAGTACCCCCGGTCGGTGGTCAGGTAGAGCGCCAGGAAGGTCACCACGAAGGCACCGAGCTTGTTCACCAGCGTGCTCACCCAGAGCCACCAGAACTCGCGCGGCAGCCCGCCCACCGTCTCCTTCACCAGTCTTCGGATCCGGGGATTGGCGGCCAGGGCGACGAGCATGTGGGGGCTCCCGGGGGCAGGCGTGGGGGCGCGTCGGCCGAGGCGACGCGGGCAGGCCCGACCGGCCGACGCATGTAAGAGGCAGGTGCGCGTCGCACACGTTACTCGCCGCCCCGGTGATCGGCCCAGGGGTTTTTTCGCCCTCCACTAAGCTGGGCCGCATGGCTGACACGACGTACCGACTCATCCTGCTCCGCCACGGCGAGAGCCAGTGGAACCAGAAGAACCTGTTCACCGGTTGGGTCGACGTCGACCTCAACGAGAAGGGCGAGAAGGAGGCCGCCCGCGGCGGCGAGCTCCTGGCCGCCGAGGGTCTGCTCCCGGACGTGGTGCACACCTCGCTGCTGCGCCGCGCCATCCGCACCTCGCAGATCGCGCTGGACAAGGCCGACCGCCACTGGATCCCGGTCTCCCGCAGCTGGCGCCTGAACGAGCGCCACTACGGCGCCCTCCAGGGCAAGGACAAGGCCCAGACCCTGGCCGAGTTCGGCGAGGAGCAGTTCCAGCTGTGGCGCCGCTCCTACGACACCCCGCCGCCGGTGCTGGCCGATGACAACGAGTACTCGCAGGCCGGCGACGCCCGCTACGCCGAGATCCCGAGCGAGCTGCGTCCGCGCACCGAGTGCCTGAAGGACGTCGTCGAGCGGATGCTCCCGTACTGGTACGACGCCATCGTCCCGGACCTCGCCGGCGGCAGGACCGTCCTGGTCACCGCCCACGGCAACAGCCTGCGCGCGCTGGTCAAGCACCTCGACGGCATCTCCGACGAGGCCATCGCCGGCCTCAACATCCCGACCGGCATCCCGCTCGTCTACGAGCTCGACGCCGACTTCAAGCCCGTCACCGCGGGCGGCCGCTACCTCGACCCGGACGCCGCCGCGGCCGCCATCGAGGCGGTCAAGAACCAGGGGAAGAAGTAGGGCAGGAAGTCAGGCGGGCTGCAGGGCCCGGCGCGGGCCCGACGCCTTCGGGGCCCCGCCCTCCGGTTCGCCGGGGGCGGGGCCTTTGGCGTTGTGGTGGGCGCGTCGGGTGGCGCCAACCAGTGGGTGTGGTGGCCGAGTTGGGGCGGCCCGGCCGGGGCGTGGCCAAAATGGTTCAGACCATTGACGGCGGTGGGCGGGGCTCCTACCGTGAGGGCACCGGGCTGGCGCAGGCATGCCACGGGTTCCCCTGTCCCGGGCTGCCGCACCCCCACGCGCGCGCGTCCGCCGCCCGGCGCACACTCCATCCACCCCCACGGAGGAGCACCATGCGCACACGTCATGTCGTCGGGGCGGCCGTCGCCGCGCTGGCGGTCCCGATCGCCCTCGCCTTCCCGGCGCAGGCCCACGGGTACATCACCACACCGCCGAGCCGCGCCGCGCTCTGCGACGAGCACGTCAACGGCGTCCCCTGGGACTGCGGCGACATCCAGTGGGAGCCGCAGAGCGTCGAGGGCCCGAAGGGCTTCCCGAGCCTCGGGCCCGCGGACGGCACCATCTGCTCCGGCGGCAACGCGCGGTTCGCCGAGCTGGACGACCCGCACGGCGGCGCCTGGCCGACCACGCAGGTGACGGCGGGCCAACAGCTCACCTTCACCTGGAACTTCACCGCCCGGCACGCCACCACGGACTTCGAGTACTACCTGACCAAGCCGGGCTACGACGCGAGCCAGCCGATCACCCGGGCCAACCTGGACCTGACGCCGTTCCTGACCGTCCCGTACGGCGGCTACCAGGTGCCCAGCACGCTCAGCCACACCGCGACCGTCCCGGGCGGGCGCACCGGCCACCAGGTGGTCGTCGCGGTCTGGACGATCGCCGACACCGGGAACGCCTTCTACTCCTGCTCCGACGTGCAGTTCTGAGCCGTCCGGCCGGCCCGGAACGCCGGGTGCCCGGCCGTCTCCCACGACGGCCGGGCACCCGCACGTGACCGGGGAAAGCGGCGCTCAGTGGCCGCCGCAGCAGCCGCCGTCCGCGCCGCCGCACTGGCAGGGCGCGCCGGACTGGCAGCCGCAGCCGCAGCCGGGGCCGCACCCGCAGCCGGCGGCGAGGACGGGAAGCAGGTTCGGGACGGGCGGCTCGACGGTGTCGCGGGCCGGTGCGGTGCGGGTCGGGTGGGCCTTCATCGAGCTGTTCCCTCCTCATGACGGGCACACGTCGGTGCCTGCGGTTTCGAGTGAAGCCGCCGTTCGGAGGGAGCGTCAACGGGCGCGCGGTGGCGGGGCGTACGGAGACCGTGCGCCCACACCACCCCCGCCGCAGGTTTACTCACCCCTGGGGGTGAGCGGGATGAACGGCCCGGGCTGCGGGCCGTCCGCCCGTGTCACGCGCCCGTGTCACGCGGCCGCTCACTCGGCCGGCGCGGCCTCCGCGGCCTCCGTCGAGGCGATGAACTCGGCCACGTGCTCACCGGTCACCAGGTACACCACGCGCTTGGCGACCGACACCGCGTGGTCCGCGAAGCGCTCGTAGTAGCGGCCGACCAGGGTGAGGTCGACGGCGGTCTCGATGCCGTGGTGCCAGCGCTCGTCGATCAGGTGCGAGAGCAGCTCGCGGTGCAGCGCGTCGATCCGGTCGTCGTCCTGCTCCATCTCCAGCGCCTTGTCGACGTCCTTGGTCGCGATGACCAGGCCCGCCTTGGCCACCAGGCGCTGGGCGAGCTGGCCCATCTCCAGGACGGTGGAGTGCAGGTCGCCGGGCACCGCCGTCTCGGGGTAGCGCATTCTGGCGACCTTGGCGACGTGCCGGGCGAGGTCGCCGCAGCGCTCCAGGTCGGCGCTCATCCGCAGCGAGGTGACGACGATGCGCAGGTCGGTGGCGACCGGCTGCTGGCGCGCGAGCAGGTCGATCGCGCGGTTCTCCAGGTCGTGGTGCAGCTCGTTGATCTTCTCGTCGGCGGCGATCACGCTCTCCGCCAGAGCCAGGTCCGCGTCGAGGAGGGCGGTGGTGGCCCGGCCCAGGGCCGACCCGACCAGCCGGGTCATCTCGATCAGGCTGTCGCCGATCGCATCGAGTTCCTCGTGGTACGCGTCGCGCATGCTCTCTCCTCAGTAGCTGTGTCGGTGGCGGTGCCGACCGGTCAGCCCGTCCGACCATTGTTCCCGGTGTTCGGGTGACCGCTGCTGGTGTGCGCGAATGGTACGCGCACCCCCGAGACGATGCCCCTGGTTCGGCGCACCGATCTCACCCACACGGGCTGCATGGCCAACTCTCGGCCGCCCGGGCGAAGGAGCACGGCCGCCACGGTGAATCGGCGGCCACGTGAAGGTGAATTCTCGGCAACGCATGGCCGATGCCTTGATCGGGGTCCTGGGGAGTGCCCTGGCCGTGCGCTTACGCTGGCCACATGGACGTGAACGTGGCCGCCGCCGCTGCCTGCGCCATAGCCGGGCTCGGCGTCGGCCTCACCGCCTCCATCGCCTTCCGCTGGAGCGAGCGCGAACAAGCCCGGGGCAGGAACAGCGGCACCGGCGGCAAGCATTACGGCCGGCACCAGCCGCTGGCCACCGGGGCCGAGCCCCCGCTCCCGCCGGGTGTCGACACCGTGCTCTCCGTGCTCCGCTCCTGCGCGATCGTGCTGGGCGAGGCCGACGAGGTGGTCAAGGCCAGCTCGGCCGCCTACGCGATGGGCTTGGTGCGCGGTGGCGCGGTCGCCGTCGACCAGATGCTCGCGCTGGCCCGCGCCACCCGCCGGGACGGCGAGATCCGCCAGGTCGAGCTGGAGGTGCCCCGCCCCGGCGCGGCCCGCGCGGCCGAGCCGCTCGCGGTTTCCGTCCGGGTCGCCCCGCTGGGCTCGCGGCTGGTGCTGGTGCTGGTCGAGGACCAGACCGACCGCCGCCGGGTGGAGGCCGTCCGCCGCGACTTCGTGGCCAACGTCAGCCACGAGCTGAAGACCCCGGTCGGCGCCCTGTCGCTGCTCTCCGAGGCGGTCGCCGACGCGTCGGACGACCCGGAGGCGGTGCAGCGCTTCGCCGGCCGGATGCAGATCGAGGCGACCCGGCTGGCCAGCCTGGTGCAGGAGATCATCGACCTCTCCCGGGTCCAGGACGACCGGCTGATGGTCGACCCGGAGCCGGTCGCGGTGGACGAGCTGATCGCCGAGGCGATCGACCGCTGCCGCCAGCAGGCCGCCGCCAAGCAGATCCTGATCTCGGCCGGCGGCGTCGCCGGCCTCTACCTGCACGGCAACCGCGGCCAGCTCGCCGCCGCGCTCGGCAACCTGGTGGAGAACGCCGTCAACTACAGCCCGCCGCGCACCCGGGTGGCCATCGCCACCCGCCGGATCTCCAGCGCCGCGGCGCTCGGCGAGGCGGACGGCGAGCTGATCGAGATCTCGGTGACCGACCAGGGCATCGGCATCTCGGAGAAGGACCGCGAGCGGGTCTTCGAGCGCTTCTACCGGGTCGACCCGGCCCGCTCCCGGCAGACCGGCGGCACCGGCCTCGGCCTGTCCATCGTCAAGCACGTCGCCGCCTCGCACGGCGGCACGGTCTCGGTGTGGAGCGTCGAGGGCCAGGGGTCCACCTTCACCATCCGGCTGCCCGCCGGCCAGGCGCCCGCCGACGACGAGCTCGACGAGGACCTGGACGGGGACCTGGACGACGAGCTCGGCGACGACTTCGACGGGCCCGGCGACGACCTCGCCGACGAGCCCGACCACCTCGCCGTCCCCGCGGCCAAGTCGGCCAAGTCGGCCAAGCCGGCCGGCCCGGCCGAGGCCCCCCGAACCCTCACTGCGGACCGTTCGTCCGGTACGGCCCGTCCGCTCCCCGCCGGGGAGCGGGAACACCCCCTGTCAGACACAACCCCCCAGCTTGCCCCGGAGGCCTGATCGTGACCCGAGTACTGGTGGTCGAGGACGAGGAGTCGTTCAGCGACGCCCTCTCGTACATGCTCCGCAAGGAGGGCTTCGAGGTGGCCGTGGCCGCCACCGGCCCCGACGCGCTGGAGCAGTTCGAACGCAACGGTGCCGACCTCGTCCTGCTCGACCTGATGCTGCCGGGCCTGCCCGGCACCGAGGTCTGCCGCCAGCTCCGGGTGCGCTCCAACGTCCCGGTGATCATGGTGACCGCGAAGGACAGCGAGATCGACAAGGTCGTCGGGCTGGAGATAGGTGCGGACGACTACGTCACCAAGCCCTACTCGACCCGCGAGCTGGTCGCCCGCATCCGCGCGGTGCTGCGCCGCCGCGGCGAGGACGGCGGCGCGGGCGACAACGGCGGCGGCCCGGGCGCCCTGGAGGCCGGTCCGGTCCGGATGGACGTCGACCGCCACGTGGTGACGGTGGACGGCGCCAAGGTCGACCTGCCGCTCAAGGAGTTCGACCTGCTGGAGATGCTGCTGCGCAACGCGGGCCGGGTGCTCACCCGGATGCAGCTGATCGACCGGGTCTGGGGCGCGGACTACGTCGGCGACACCAAGACCCTGGACGTCCACGTGAAGCGCCTGCGGGCCAAGATCGAGCCGGACCCGGGCGCGCCGCGCTACCTGGTCACGGTCCGCGGCCTCGGCTACAAGTTCGAGCCGTAAACGGCCCGTACGGGTGACCGCCCGTACCGGACGAACGCGGAAGGCCCCCTCCGGCAGTCGGAGGGGGCCTTCCGCGTGGTCCCCGGCGGGCCCGGAGCGGGCCCGCCGGGGACGGGGTCAGTGCGCGGTCGGCGTGGTGCCGACCGGGGTGGCCGCGCCGGTGGTGGCACCGGCGCCCGGGGTGGCGGTGGTGCCCGGTGCGGCCGGGGTGGTGGCGCCGGCACCCGGGGTCGCCGGAGCGCTCGCGGACGGCGAGGCGGGCTTGGCGGGGGCCGTGGTGGACGGGGCGACGGTCGGGCCGTAGCCGTTGTAGATGTCCTTGTTCTTGACGTCCGAGTCCGAGCTCACGCCGGCGTCGGCGGTGACCGTCTGCGGGGCGCCGACCGGGTTGTTGTCCTTGTCGACCTCCTGCATCGTGAAGGTCGTCTTGGCGAAGCCGCCGATCGTGACGGAGGCCGAGGGGACGGTGGCGGCCACGTTGCCCTGGCCGCCGATCGCCACCGCGCCGCCCGCGGGGACGGGGATGGCGGCCAGCGGGGCGCCCGCGGCGTCGGCGAAGGTCGCGCTGCCGCCGGTGCCGACGGTGACGGACTTCAGCTGGACCGTGTTGCTGCCCGAGTTCGCGATGTTCACGACCACGTTGGCGGGGCCGGTGTAGTCACCCGCGGACTTGACCGGGGTGACGATCACGATGTTGTTCAGTCGGAGGCTCGTGCCGATCGTCGCAGCCGCGTTGTCCGGCTTGATCTGCAGCGTGTCCGGCGTGTTGCCGGCGGCGCAGGACGACAGGGAGGCGATGGCGATGGCGGCGATGGCGGCGATGCTGCCGCGTCGAAGGCTGCGGCTCACGGCGGCGGCTTCTCCTAAAGGTCACGTGTCGACAGGTCAGGTCTCAGATTATCGACCTCACTTATGCGCTCTTCACGGGGAGGTCCCCGTGTCGCACTCCCGGGGTCCGCAGAGGGCCGTCCGGACGCATCCCGGATGCATCCCGGGCGCGGTCGCCGGCTGCCGGGCCGCCCGCTCGGGGTGCCCGGGTCGCAGCCGGAGGAGCCACCGGTCCGCATCACGGACAGGACACGCTTCGATGCAGATCGAATAACGGTGTGGATGCGACCCGAACGGTGACGAAAACTCAAGATCCAATCATGGTTTCGGGGGCGTTGCGCAAGGTTTCGTCGGGCACCGGAACCGCCTCCGACCTGCGGGAAGCCGTTCTCGAACACCGGTCGCAGCACGTCATGGGGGTCCTTGTCAAGCCCCGAGACCCGCCCTGACCTGCGAAAACGCCCTTCGGGCCGGGCCTGGGGCGTGTTATTCTGGAAAGCCACGGAAGGGGTCCTGTCACATGACGTTCAAGGTTGGCGACACGGTGGTCTACCCCCATCACGGGGCCGCGCTGATCGAGGCCATCGAAATTCGCCAGATCAAAGGTGTGGACAAGACCTACCTGGTGCTCAAGGTGCAGCAGGGAGACCTGACGCTCCGCGTGCCCGCCGAGAACGCGGAGTTCGTCGGCGTGCGCGATGTGGTCGGCCAGGAGGGTCTGGACCGGGTCTTCGAGGTGCTGCGCGCACCGTACACCGAAGAGCCGACCAACTGGTCCCGTCGCTACAAGGCGAACCTGGAGAAGCTCGCCTCGGGCGACGTCATCAAGGTCGCCGAGGTCGTGCGCGACCTGTGGCGCCGCGAGCGCGAGCGCGGCCTCTCGGCCGGCGAGAAGCGCATGCTCGCGAAGGCGCGCCAGATCCTCGTCAGCGAACTCGCGCTGGCGGAGAACACCAACGAGGACAAGGCGGAGACGCTGCTCGACGAGGTGCTCGCCTCGTAGTGCGCGCGTAGCCGCAGTGCAGTCGGGCTGTCGCCCACCGCTCACAGCGCCCGGTGCCGGCGCGCCGCTCCTCGGACGAACCGTCCGGGAGTGGTGCAGTGGCACTTCGGGCGCTGAGGCGTGTCCGGACGACGCCTCCCGCCCGGACCGGCGCTGGCCCGCAGGACCGTTTCTGCGGAGCTGTGCGGCGGGCGGTTGGACCGTGGCTCTTCGGAAGGGGTCCGGCGCCCGCCGGGCACGCCAAGGCCATACCCACTTCGCCGAAGGAGTGAAACCTGAACGCCTCAGCAGCAGTCGCAGCAGCAGTGGTGCCGGCCGCGGGACGCGGTGAGCGGCTGGGGCCCGGCGCCCCGAAGGCCCTCCGGGAGCTCGGCGGCGTGCCGCTCCTGGTGCACGCCGTCCGGGCGCTGGCCCGCAGCCGGGCGGTCGGCCTGGTCGTGGTGGCCGCGCCCGCGGACGGGGTGGCCGAGGTGGTCGCCCTGCTGGACAGCCACGGGCTGGACGGCAAGGACATCCGGGTGGTGGCCGGCGGCGCGACCCGCCAGGAGTCCGTCCGGCTCGGCCTGGCCGCGATCCCCGAGGAGGTCGGGATCGTCCTGGTGCACGACGCGGCCCGCCCGCTCGTCCCGGTCGAGGTGGTGGACGCCGTCGCGGCCGCCGTCCGGGCCGGGGCCGTCGCGGTGGTGCCCGCGGTGCCGTTGGCCGACACCGTGAAGCGGGTCGAGCCGAACCCGGGCCGCCCCGAGCCGGTGCTCGACACGCCCGAGCGCAACACCCTGCGCGCGGTGCAGACCCCGCAGGGCTTCGACCGGGCCACCCTGGTCGAGGTGCACGCCAAGGCGCTGGCCGAGGAGGCCGCCGGCTCCGCCGACGCGCCGCCCGTCACCGACGACGCCGGCCTGGTGGAGCGCTACGGCGGCCCGGTCGTCGTGGTGCCCGGCCACGAGGAGGCGTTCAAGGTCACCCGCCCGCTGGACCTCGTGCTCGCCGAGGCCGTACTCGCCCGCAGGAGGGCCGCCGATGCCTACTGAGCCGATGTCTGCTGAGCCGATGCCTGCTGAGCCGATGCTCCCCGTGATCCCGCGCGTCGGGATCGGCACCGACGTGCACGCCTTCGAGGCCGGCCGCCCGCTCCGGGTCGCCGGACTGGACTGGCCGGGCGCCGAGTTCGGGCTCGCCGGGCACTCGGACGCCGACGTCGCCGCGCACGCCGCCTGCGACGCGCTGTTCTCGGCCGCCGGGATCGGCGACCTGGGTGCCCACTTCGGCACCGACCGGCCCGAGTGGGCCGGCGCCTCCGGGGTGACGCTGCTCGGCGAGGCGGCCCGGCTGGTCCGCGCGGCCGGCTTCGAGATCGGCAACGTCTCGGTCCAGGTGATCGGCGTCCGGCCGAAGATCGGCAAGCGGCGGGACGAGGCGCAGGCCGCGCTGTCCGGGGCGGTCGGCGCGCCGGTGTCGGTCTCCGGCACCACCACCGACGGCCTGGGCCTGACCGGCCGGGCCGAGGGGCTGGCCGCGATCGCCACCGCCCTGGTGTACGAGCGGCGTTGACGGCCGGCGCCGCACCGGCGGCGGGGTGGCCCGGTGCCGCGGGAACAAACCCACAGCACACGGGTGTTCACCTGATGTGACGGGTACCGGATCGGTAGTGTTCGGCCCGGAGCCCGCGCGGAGTTCATCCCCGGGCCGTACCGCCGCCGACGAGAAGAGGTTCCCATGAGCGCCCAACTCTCCGACCGTGCCAAGGCGTTGATCGACGGCAAGAGCTTCGCCGTGGTCTCCACGATCCAGCCGGACGGCAGCCCGCAGTCCTCGGTGGTCTGGGTCAAGCGGGACGGCGAGGACATCCTGTTCTCCACCGTCGAGGGCCGCCGCAAGTACCTCAACATGGTGAAGGACCCGCGGATCACGCTGCTGGTCAACCCGGCGGACAGCCCGTACGAGTACCTGGAGGTGCGCGGCGCGGTGACGATGACCACCGAGGGCGGCCGCGAGCTGATCGACGAGCTGGCCGCCAAGTACCGCGGCGTGGACACGTACACCTGGGACGGCCCGGACGACGTCCGCGTGGTGGTGCGGCTCACCCCGGGCAAGGTGGTCGGCAACATCTGACGGCCCCCGCCGACGTGCCGTTCCCCGGGAACGCGGCCTGCCGTCCCCGGGGAAAGTGGCGGGGCACCCCCCGCCGCCCACTACGCTTGACGCTGTGAGCATTCGTCTGTACGACACCAGCACCCGCCAGGTACGCGACTTCGTCCCGCTTGTACCGGGTTGTGTCTCGATCTACCTGTGCGGCGCTACCGTTCAGTCGGCGCCTCACATCGGGCACATCCGGTCCGGGCTCAACTTCGACATCATGCAGCGGTGGTTCGCCTACCGCGGCTACCAGGTGACCTTCGTCCGCAACGTCACCGACATCGACGACAAGATCATCGCCAAGGAGCGCGAGCTCGGCACGCCGTGGTGGCAGATCGGCTACGCGAACGAGCGCGCCTTCAACGACGGTTACGACGCGCTGGGGTGCCTGCCGCCGACCGTCGAGCCGCGCGCCACCGGGCACATCACCGAGATGATCGAGATGATGCGCGGGCTGATCGAGAAGGGCCACGCCTACGAGGCGGACGGCAACGTCTACTTCGACGTGAAGTCCTACCCCGACTACCTGGCGCTCTCCAACCAGAAGCTGGCCGACCTGCGCCAGCCGAGCGGCGAGGGCGAGACCGGCAAGCGCGACCACCGCGACTTCGCGATGTGGAAGACCGCCAAGCCGGGCGAGCCGAGCTGGGAGACCCCGTGGGGCCGCGGCCGCCCCGGCTGGCACCTGGAGTGCTCGGCGATGGCCCACAAGTACCTGGGCAGCGCCTTCGACATCCACGGCGGCGGGCTGGACCTGATCTTCCCGCACCACGAGAACGAGATCGCCCAGTCCAAGGCCTACGGCGACGGCTTCGCCAACTTCTGGGCGCACAACGCCTGGGTCACCATGGCCGGCGAGAAGATGAGCAAGTCGCTCGGCAACTCGGTGCTGGTCTCCGAGATGGTCCTGCGCTGGCGCCCGATCGTGCTCCGCTACTACCTGGGCTCCCCGCACTACCGCTCGATGATCGAGTACAGCGAGGAGTCGCTGCGCGAGGCCGAGGCCGGCTTCGGCCGGATCGAGGGCTTCATCCAGCGCGCCGTCGAGCGCTGCGGCACGGTCGACGCGGCGCCCGAGGTGCCGCCGGCCTTCGCCGAGGCGATGGACGACGACTTCGGTGTGCCGCAGGCGCTGGCCGTCGTCCACACCGCCGTCCGCCAGGGCAACAGCGCCCTGAACGCGGACGACAAGGAGAGCGTGGTGGCGCGACTGGCCGAGGTCCGTGCGATGCTCGGTGTACTGGGACTCGACCCGCTCGACCCGCACTGGGCCGGGACGGAGCGCGGCGAGGACCTACACGGCGTGGTCGACTCGCTCGTCCGCCTGGTCCTGGACCAGCGGCAGGCGGCGCGCGAGCGCAAGGACTTCGCCACCGCGGACGCCATCCGCGACCAGCTCGGCCTGGCCGGACTGGCGATCGAGGACACCCCGTCCGGCCCGCGCTGGACGATCAACAACCAGTAACCCCATCTGACGATCGGGGTGATGGGTGGGCCGTACCAGACCGGTGCGGCCCTCCCGCATGACGTAGCGCATGCCGTCGGCCGCCGCCGGAGATAGCGGGGGCGGCCGGGCATGCCGGACAGACAGGAAGTACAGCCATGGCCGGCAACAGCCAGCGCAGGAACCGCCGCAACCCCGGATCCAAGAAGGGTGCGTCTGTCGGTACCGGCGGGCACAGCCGGAAGCAGCTCCAGGGCAAGGGCCCGACCCCTCCCGGCGAGGAGCGCAAGGGCCACCCCAAGCAGCGGGCCGCCAACGCCGCGCTCAAGCGCGAGCGGGACGCCAAGTCGCGGGCCGGCATGCGCCGGGCCGGGGCCGGCGGCCGGGGCGGCCGCGGCGGCGCGGGCAGCGCCGAGCTGGTCTTCGGCCGCAACTCGGTGGTCGAGGCCCTGCAGGGCGACGTGCCGGCCAACGCGCTGTACGTCCAGCAGTTCATCGACACCGACGACCGGGTCCGCGACGCCTTCCAGGCCGCCAACGACCGCGGCATCCCGCTGATGGAGGCCCCGCGCCCCCAGCTGGACCAGATGACCGGCGGGATGAACCACCAGGGCCTGGTGCTGCAGGTGCCGCCGTACGAGTACGCGCACCCCGAGGACCTGCTGGCCGACGCCGCCGACGCGGGCCAGGACGCGCTGATCATCGCCCTGGACGGGGTCACCGACTCGCGCAACCTGGGCGCCGTGGTCCGCTCCGCCGCCGCCTTCGGCGCGCACGGCGTGGTCATCCCCGAGCGCCGCGCGGCCGGGATGACCGCCGGTGCCTGGAAGACCTCCTCCGGCGCCGCGGCCCGCCTGCCCGTCGCCCGGGCCACCAACATGACCCGCACCCTGGAGGCCTACCAGAAGGCCGGCCTGATGGTGGTCGGCCTGGCTGCCGACGGCGAGGCCGAGCTGGGCGACCTGGAGCTGCTGACCGGCCCGGTCGTGATCGTCGCGGGCAGCGAGGGCAAGGGCCTGTCCCGGCTGGTCTCGGAGACCTGCGACATGCGGGTGCGGATCCCGATGTCCGGCCTGACCGAGTCGCTGAACGCCGGTGTCGCGGCGGGCATCGTGCTGTACGAGGCCGCGCGGCTGCGCGCCAAGCGCTGAGCCGAGCGCTGACCGCCGAGCGCTGACCGCCGAGCGCTGACCGCCGAGCCGTGGGCGGTCGAGGCCGCCGAGCGGTGAGCACAGATAGGTGCTCGTCCGCAGCCGGTCTTCTGAATTGCCCGTATTTCGGGTGAGAAGTGATCGGGCCCGATCGGGCCCGATCACTTTTTTCATGATCACTTCAAGTGTGCGCCGCACATCCACCCGGGAGAGTGTCCTAACCGGCCGTCACCCGGTTAGACGGGCGTGGACACCAGAACACCTCGGCGCCCCCTGTTCGGCGGCAGCACCGGGATAGACGCGGGCGCGGGCCCCGGCCTCAACACCGTCAAGGTGGACTCGGACCCCGCGCGTCTCAGCAGCACCCAGGCGAGTTTCCGGCTCCGGCTCAGCGCGCCCGTGGCGCCGCTCATCGACGCCCCGGCCGGACTGCTCTCCACCGGCGCCGCCTTCGGCGACCCGTACGCGAACCAGGGCCTGATCCGCCGTCCGCTGGTCACCCCGCAGGTCGTGGTCCCCGCCTCCGCCGTCCCGGCGCTCGCCGGGGCCGGGGTCGGCGGCGCGCCGCGCCGCAAGGGCCGGGTCACCGCCGTCACCTGGACCGGCCAGGCGGCCCCCGGGGACCTCGCGGCCACCCGGCTGCTGGACGCCGTACGGCTCAGCGGCCCCGGCACCCAGGACGAGGCGGACACCCAGGTGATCCCGTCCCTGGCGGGCGCCCGGACCGTCCCGCGCCAGCCCCGCGCGGGCGCCGGCACCGCCACCGACGCCGGCGTCGGCCCGATCGGCGAACCGCACGGCTGGACCCCCAGCGGCGAACTGCCCGAGGTCTCCGCCACCGACACCGAGGGCAAGCAGCCCTGGTACCCCGGCCGCCGGGTCGACCTCGGCCTGGTGCTGCTGCCGCTGCGCGCCGTCCTCGGCTCGCTCTCCGTCTACGCCGGCTTCAGCAAGCTCTGCGACCCGGTGTACTTCGACGGCGGCGAGCGCGGCTCGATGATGCGCTGGCTCTCCTCGCTGCACCCGTGGAAGGTCGCCGAACCGCTGCTGGCCTTCGCCATGGCGCACCCGGTGGGCGCCGGCCTGGTGGTCTCGTTCACCGAGATCGTGGTCGGCGTGCTCACCGTCCTCGGCCTCTGGCAGCGGCTCGCGGCCGGCGCGGCGATGCTGCTCTCCGCCGCGCTGCTGTTCACCGTCAGCTGGCGGGCCGTGCCCGTCTACGACACGCCCGACCTGATCTTCCTGGCAGCCTGGAGCCCGCTGCTCATCGCCGGCGCGCCGTTCGCCTCCCTCGACGGGCGGCTCAACCTGGAGGCCTGGCGGCGGTACGGCGCGGACGCGCCCGGCGCCCTGCGCCGCCGGGTGCTGCGCCGCGGCGCGGTGGTCACCACGGTGGTCGTCGGCCTGACCCTGCTGCTCGGCTCGATGCTCGGCGCGGCCGTCCGCACCGGCGCCCGGCCGCACCAGGCGCCGGCCCGGCCCGCCACCGACTTTGGCACCCCGGTCTGGCCGGCCGGCGGCCCGTCCGGCGCCCCCGGCCAGGGCGCGTCCGGCGCGCCCTCGCCCGCCGCCCCGCGCCCGACCACCCCGGCGCCGAGCGCGACGGCGCCGTCCACCGCGCCGTCCGCCAAGCCCACCGGTGCCACGCCGAGCGGCAAGCACTCCGGCAAGCCGGAGAGCGGCGCCGGCGCCGCCCAGCCCTCGGCCGCGCCCGCCGGCGCCCCGGCCGGCTCCGCGCCCGCCCAGCGCAGCACCCCGGCGCCCGGCGGCTCGGGGACGGCGCCCAAGCAGAGCCCGAGCTCCGGGCCGGGGCTGCTCGGCGGGGTCCTGGGCGGCGGCCCGCTGGCCGACCTGGCGGGCGGCGACCGGTCCTCCGCGCCGGGGGAGCCGACCGCGACCTGACCCTCCCGTGCCGGCGATCGGCCGGGTGCTCCGTGGGGGAGCACCCGGCCGATCGCCGTTTCGCGTGTGAGCGTGTGAGCGTGTGAAAGCGTGAGCGTGTGAGCGTGTGAGCGCGTGAGGGCGCCCCTCCGCGACGGGGCGCGGCGGTCTACTGCGGGGCCCGGCCGGCTCCGGAGGCCAGCTCCTTGGCCGCCTCGGTGAGGTCCTTGGCGGTGTCGATCGCGCGCCAGTAGACGCCCTGGGGCAGCTGGTAGCCCGCCAGCCGCTTGCTGCGGGCGAGCTGCGGGAAAGTCGTGCGCTCGTGGTCGCCGACGTCCGGCAGCAGCTCGGCGAACTCCGGGCTGAACACGTACAGGCCGGCGTTGATCAGGAACGGCGAGGGCGGCGCCTCGATGAAGTCCAGCACGTTGCCGAACTGGTCGGTCTCCACGGCGCCCCACGGGATCCGCGGTCGGGCCAGCGCGAGCGTCGCGACGGCGTCCCGCTCGTGGTGGAAGGCGGCCATGTCGCGCAGGCTGAAGCGGGTCCAGATGTCACCGTTGGTGGCGTACCAGGGCTCCTCCGGGCGGGGCAGCGCCTTGGCCGCGTACTTCAGGCCGCCGCCGCGCCCGAGCGGCTCGGCCTCGATCACCGTGCGCACCCGCAGCGGGAGGTCCGCCTTGTCGAGCCACTCCTCCAGCACGTCGGCGAGGTGCCCGCAGGAGACGACGGCGTCGGTGACGCCCTCGGAGGCCAGCCAGGCCAGCTGGTGGCCCAGGATCGGCGTGCCCGTCCCCGGGATCTCGACCAGCGGCTTCGGGCGGTCGTCCGTGTAGGGCCGCAGCCGGGAGCCCTGGCCGCCGGCCAGGATCACGGCCTGGGTGACGGGCGTCGTGGTCGCCCGGGTCTGGAGCGGCGGCGCGGCCTGCGGGTGCGGCGGGGACGCGGGTGCGGCGGCGGGGCCGGAGTCAGCGGTCATGGCTGAACGATAAGCCGCGCCGGGCGGGCGCGCGCCCCAACCAGCGCCGGGCGGCGCCGAGTTGCCGCAGTGGCGGGCGCTCCGCCACCCCGGTCCACCCGGTGCGTCAGCCGACCACGCCGGCCGCGAACGCGCCGTCGCAGACCGGGCGGGCGAAGGACCGGGCCCGCTGCACGTCGCCCTGGTACTTGCGCACCGCCGCCTTGCCCAACTCCGTGGCCAGCGAGGTGCAGTACGGCGTCAGCGCGGGCTGCTCGCGCATCGAGCGCTCCAGCAGGTCGAGCGCGGCGGACGGGTTCTTCGCGCGCAGCTCGTCCAGCAGCGCCACCCGCAGCGACTCCTGCGGGGCGAGCGCGTCCGAGGACTTGGCGGTGGTCCCCGCGGAACGGCCGATCCCGGCGCCGTCGCCGCTGGACGCCGCCACGACCTGCTGGTCGAGGCCGGTCGGCGGGGCCCACGGGACCCGGGTCACGGCGAGGGTGCCGGTGGTCACCAGGACGACCGGCAGGGTCAGGGCGACGGTCTGGCCGATACGGCGCACAAGCTGCTTCACGCTCAGGAGCGTAGCGGTGGGTAGGGGCCGGTTCGCCCTCCGTTACACCATCGAGTGACACGGTGTCCGGGTTCGTCCCTGCACCGTGTTGACACGGGGTGTACGGACGGAGCCCGCCCGACCGGGAAGGTCGGGCGGGCTCCGTCGAAACCGCCGCCGGATCAGTCGCAGACGCTCAGGCGCTCGCCGGTGCTGGTGGCGAAGACGTGGGTCTCGTGCGCGATCGGCACGACGTGGACGGTCTCGCCGCGGGCCGGGATCTGGCGGCCGGGCACGCGGACGACCAGCTCCTTGTCCTCGCCGCCGAGCTGCGTGGTGCCGTACACGAAGCCGTCCGAGCCGAGCTCCTCGACCACGTTCACGGTCACCGCGACGCCCTCGATGCCGCCGGCCGGCACGATCTGGAAGTGCTCCGGGCGGACACCGACGATCACCGTCTTGTCGGAGCCGGCGCCGGCCAGGTTCTCGCGCGAGATGTTGACCACCGAGCCGCCGAACTTCACGCCGCCGTCCACCAGCGGCACCTCGACCAGGTTCATCGCCGGGGAGCCGATGAAGCCGGCCACGAACACGTTGGCGGGCTTGTCGTACATGTTGCGCGGGGTGTCGACCTGCTGCAGCAGACCGTCCTTCAGCACCGCGACCCGGTCGCCCATGGTGAGCGCCTCGGTCTGGTCGTGGGTCACGTACACCGTGGTGATGCCCAGGCGGCGCTGCAGGCCGGCGATCTGGGTACGGGTCGAGACGCGGAGCTTGGCGTCCAGGTTCGACAGCGGCTCGTCCATCAGGAAGACCTGCGGCTCGCGGACGATCGCGCGGCCCATCGCGACGCGCTGGCGCTGACCGCCGGACAGCGCCTTCGGCTTGCGGTCCAGGTACTCCGTCAGGTTGAGGATCTTCGCCGCCTCCTCGACCTTGGTGCGGATGTCCGCCTTGTTCACGCCGGCGATCTTGAGCGCGAAGCCCATGTTCTCCGCCACGGTCATGTGCGGGTACAGCGCGTAGTTCTGGAACACCATCGCGATGTCCCGGTCCTTCGGCGGCAGGTGGGTGACGTCGCGGTCGCCGATCCGGATCGCGCCGCTGTTGACGTCCTCCAGACCGGCCAGCATCCGCAGGCTGGTCGACTTGCCGCAGCCGGACGGGCCGACCAGGACGAGGAACTCGCCGTCCGCGATGTCCAGGTCCAGCGCGTCCACCGAGGGCTTGTCCGCCCCGGGGTAGACGCGGGTCGCCTTGTCGTACGTGACAGAAGCCATGGTCGTTCTCTCCTTCACCGGCAGGAACGTGCCGGACGATCCGAGTAAAGGGGTGTCGTCTTTCGCCGCCGGTCCGTCACTGGTCTGAACCACCGCACGAACCGACTCCCGGCGACGCTACCTGCGCCCCCGCCGCTTGTCAGCCCCCCGCCCGCCCCGATTCCGCATCGGTTCCATCACACCCGCCCCGCCCCCACCCACCCCGCCAACCACCGGATATCCCCCCACCCCGACACCCCGGCCCGGTAGACTGCCCCCGGTGCCGCCGTGATCCATCGCGGACGGCCACCGTGCCTCCTTAGCTCAGCTGGCCAGAGCACCGCTCTTGTAAAGCGGGGGTCGTCGGTTCGAACCCGACAGGGGGCTCACACCATGAAGGGCCAGTTCGCCGGGGTAATTCCGGTCGAACTGGCCCTTCGTCGTTGCGGGGGTCCTAGTCGGGCTGTGCCACGGGCGTGCCAGAAGCGTCCGGCGGATCGTCGTCCTCGCCGAGAGCCTTGCGGGCGGCCTCGCCCATCTTGTCGGCGATGGCACGGTCGCGGTCGCTGGTCATGTGCTGGTAGATCAGCGCGGCCCGGGTGGTGCTGTGCCCCATCCTGGTCATGAGCTCCCGGGTGCTGGCCCCGTTCTGCGCGGCGATGTTGTTGCCGGTATGCCGGACGTCGTGGAAGTGGATGTCCGGGGAGACGCCGGCCTTGGCCTTGGCGGCCGTCCAGTCGTCCCGGAAGTTGCTCCGGCGGAGCGTGCCGCCCCGGGGGCCGACGAAGAACAGCCCGTCCAGTCGGTCGGAGTTCCAGGGGTGGCGCGTGCCTTCAATCGAATTCCCGAATCTTCGGAGTTGGCTGGCGCTTGGCTGCGCTAGAGTCTGCGCAGGGCTGGACGCGCACCGCCCGAGCCACTGTCACCTGTGCCCACGCCGCATGGTTACGTCGATGGCCAAGGTCTTCCGGGACCCGCGTTCGATTTGCCATCCGTTTTTCTGGTTGATCTTCACCGGCGGCGGGCGTGGGCAGCGGGCCGGACTGGAGCTCAGCGTGACTAGGCGTCAAAATACCGAGCGCAAGCGCGCCCGCAAGTTTGCCGCGAGGCATGGGATTCGATACACCGACGCCCTACGCACAGTTCGTGCGAGCGGGGATCGGAATGCCGGCGAGCTGGGAGAAGAACTGGGACGGCCCGGAGTTGCTCGGGCAGACACCGCAGCTCCGTACGACAGTTTGCTTCAGCACGCCATTGCCATTCGTGCCGCCCTGAACGAACCCCTTGGCATCGAGACGTTGCCCGAGAGCAATGTTGAGGTGCGCGCCAGCCTGCCACGATTCCACGTTCGGCTAGCCCCGGGCGACATTCGGGAACAGTGCCATGAACCCGGCTGCCCCATCTACGCGACATCGTTGGGAGTGTGCCCGGACCACATCTCCTGGCCTAGCATGCTCGATATTTCCCGGCCCGGTGCGCTCAATGCCTTGCGTGGCGTACGGGCATGGGCGACCCGCCTGTCCGGGGAAGCGCCTTCGCTCGACCGCTTCACCGGGCAACGCGTCGTCCGGACGGCCACCGCGGCTGGCCTGTCATACGACGACATCGTCGATGCGATTGTCGATGGCGCCCGTAGGCCTCGGAAGCATGGGTAGGGCAGCCCCCACAAGCAGTTCAAGCGTGGCGACTGTTCTGCAGCGGACCCTTTCCGGCGAGCACTTCAAGAATCGGGCAATCCTCATGACAGCGGACTCGCCACGGGCGAAGCCTCGCAAGATCAAGATCGAAGTCGGCACCCACCTGCGGTTGACCATTAGCATTTACCTCTCCCGTAAGGCGGCTGGAGTCATCACACTTCTCGCAGGTGGCGGAGGAGGCCTGTGGGCGTTGCTCCACCGGTGAGCGCCAGCGGTCGAGCTTGTAAAGCCGGGGGCGCCGGATCGAACCCGGCAGGGAGATCAATGCGCGAAGAGCTAGTTCGCCGAGGTGATCTCGGTCGAGCTGGCCCTTCACTGTGCTGGGGTGCTATTCGGGGTGCGCCGCGGACGTGCCAGAAGCGGCCGGCGGTTCGTCGTCCTCGCCGAGAGCTTTGCGGGCGGCCTCGCCCATCTTGTCGGCGATGGCACGGTCCCGGTCGCTGGTCATGTGCTGGTAGATCAGCGCGGCCCGGGTGGTGCTGTGGCCCATCCTGGTCATGAGCTCCCGGGTGCTGGCCCCGTTCTGCGCGGCGATGTTGTTGCCGGTGTGCCGGATGTCGTGGAAGTGGATGTCTGGGGAGACGCCGGCCTTGGCCTTGGCCGCTGTCCAGTCGTCGCGGAAGTTGCTCCGGCGGAGCGTGCCGCCCCGGGGGCCGACGAAGAACAGCCCATCCTGGCCCTTGGCCGCGTGGCGCTGAAGGTGCTGCTCCAGGTCCGGGACGATCAGAGCGGGGAAGGCGACCGGGCGGAAGCTGGCGCGGCTATTGGGCGCCTTGGTCTCAGCTCGGCCTGATTCCGCCGGACCCAGAGGGTTCGGGCGTCCAGGTCGACGTCCCGCCGGCGGATCGCGGCCAACTCGCCGAACCGGAGCGTGGTGAACGCGGTGAGCAGGACGAGCGCCCGCCACTGCGGCTGGATGGCCGCCGCCACGGCGTACACCTCGGGAACCGTCAGGACCGGACGCTCCGGGACGTCGTACGTGTCGGCGCCCGTGATCCGGCACGGGTTGCGCTTGATCAGCTCATCGTCTACGGCGGTGGTCATGATGCTGCGGAGAAGCTGGTACGCCTTGACGACGGTCGGCTCGCCAACGCCTGACTCCAGGAGTCGAGTTCGCAACGTCCGGACCCGGGCCGCCGTGATCTCGGACACGAAGCGCGCGCCGAACGTCGGCTTGATGTGCAGCCGGAGCACACCCTTGTACCGCTCCCTGGTGGTGTCCTCCAACTTCCGGTCTTTCAGCCACTCGTCGGCGAAGTCCCCAAACTTCACCTTCCCGGCGTCCGGGTCGGTCCACTGCTCGCGCTTGATGTCGGCCTCGATGAGCGTCAGCGCGACCTCGGCGTCGGTCTTGGTGGGGTACGTCTCCTCGCCCGGGTGCATCAGGCCGGTGACCGGGTCGGGGTAGCGGATCTGCCAGCGGCCGGAGGGCAGTTGGCGGACGGAGCCGAAGCGTCGGCGGTTTCCCTTGGTGTTCGCCATCAGGCGGCCCTCCTGAGCTGAGTGCGCCGGACGGTGACCGGCTGGACGGTGCGAGCGGCGATGAACTCGGCGAGGGCCGAGGCCGGGATGCGGACGTGGCGTCCGACCTTCACGAAGGTGATGCGGCGCTCGGCGATCAGCCGGCGGGGGAACCGCTCGGTGGTCCCGAGGAGTTCGGCGGCCTGGGCGGTGGTCAGGAGCGGGTCCAGGGTCGTCATGCTGTCTTCCTTTCGGGAGTGGCGGCGATCGTCGGGAAGCCGGAGCCTTCGGCGCGGGCCAGGGCTTCGTCCAGGGCCTGGCGCCAGCGGACGCGTTCGGCGACGGCGCGCAGGAGGCGGGTGGCGAGGGGTGCCATGTCGGGGTCGCCGGGGCGGACGGGCTCCCACAGGTAGCGGTTGGGCTCGGACCGGGCGGCGGTGTCGCCGAGGACGTCTAGGACCCAGGTGCGGCGTTCGGCGCGGTGGTCGGTGAGGGTCTTGCCGGACCACTTGCGGGAGACCAGGACGCGGCGGCCGCCGTAGCCGAGGTGCTCGCGCTTGTGGGCGCGGGAGCGGCAGGCGCCGGGGCGCAGGCCGGGGTGTGCGTTCTTGGGCTGGATGCCGTAGAGGAGCCAGTTGGCGCAGGTTGGCGAGCAGGGTTCGTAGCGGAGTTCGGCGGCGAGGCGGTCGACGTGGTCGGTTTCGGTCTCGCCGGCCGGGGTGTGGCACTCGGCGACGGACTTGGTGAGGTACTTGGTCAGGTACCGGACGCAGCGAGCAGCCTGCGGGGAGCCGACGAGCACGCCTTGGGCGTCAAGGGCGTGGCTGGGGCGGGCGGCTCCGCGGTTTTACCCACCTCCCCGGGCAGGGACCCGCGTCGAGCAAGACCGGGGGGCCACTCGGCCAAACTGCGGTCAGGCCCAAAAGCCCTGACCGAGTCGCAGCAGCTTACGGCCCCCCGATCATGCCCGACCCCAGCCCGGACAGGACACCGGCCAAAACCGCTCCACCTCCCAGAGGTTGCCAGCGGGTAGGTGCATCGAAACGGACCTACGAAAGCATGTAAGGAATGCCGGGCCTCACCGCCTGATAGAGAACCTTTCCACCGATACTTCGGCGACGTTTACCAGGCTGCGATCGTAGAGGACCCAGCAGCCGATCTCTAGTGGAACATTTATGGATGTCGATTCATACGTAAACTCGACGATTGAATTCATCTTGATGTAGTACACCACTGATTCTCCGACCTCATATCCGGAGAATTTCCCCGAGTCTTCGATGATCAGATGCTCGTCAAGGACATCCCCTTCAGTGACCCCTGCCCATTCGATTTCCATGCCGTCATCCATGGCGTGGACTTGAGACAGTATGTCGTCTCGGATCTCGGCGCCAAATGGGTCGCGGGATACATGAACGGGCCGCCGAACCGCGAGAACGGAGAGTAGATCTTCTAGTTTCCGATGGTAGTGAAACGGGCCACTATCGGATACTTCAGCAGCAAGGTCCGGGTGGAGACTTTTCTTATCCGGGGCGGCGAAGTCTTTCCAGTTATCAGAGACAAAGTGTGTTTGACCTCCCGGCGACGAACAGTGCGAGCGCTTTACCGTAAGCCAGATGGCTGCATCGCGAGCACCTGTGCCATCAGATTTCGCGGGCTTTTTCCGCAAGGCCTCTCTCCAGAGGGCCTCGGCAGCATCATCCCCGTTTACTGGTATAACTTGGAAAGCGTCTCTCAGCTGTCCTTCCCAGTCCGCAACGATCTCTTCAATTCCAGGGATGTAGATCGGATCAAGGTCAGTTAACTTCGACATTGCGGAGATTGCTGTAGACAGGGATTCGACGGTCGAGGTCGCCACCTGTCGTCTCTGGCTCAGGGACTCATCTAGCACAACGGAGGAAATGGCTACTGCCATCCCTTTTGCCTTTGCAACGCGCAGGATGGTTGAGATGATTACGTTCCTGACCACCCGCTGCCGAGGAAGAACGTTGGTGTCGAGGAAGATTGCCATTACCTCAGTCCACCTCTTCGACGCGGCGCGCAATCTCGGCAGCCAGCTGGTTGAATAGTTCAAGGGTCCTTCGCGCGCGCGTGAACTGTGCGCCGCGTGCTTCCGAACCGCTTAGTTCGAAGACTGCCCGGTTGGTTCGCTGGGCCATCGGCACCAAGCTCGAAAGGTTTGGGACGCGGCCGATTAGGTGGTCTCCGGACGGAATTACTACACCGGTCGGCGAAATTTCATCAACCACTCCAGCCTTGTAGGCGGATGGAATTCTTTCGTTCCAAACCTGGAACGCTGCGGCCGGTTGGTCCCGATACACCGCAAACTGCTGTGTTAGGTAGCCCAGGGGGGAGGGCTTGCCGACTGGTAGAGGGAATTCGAGATTCGGATTTCGGCGCAAAATAGATTCGCGGGCGATGGCCCAGTCCTCTATCCATCTGGCTGCGCTTCGCCCCACGCTGGGAAGGGCGGTAACCGAGAAGAGGTCGGGGGCTAGTGGGATGACGAATCCGGAAGATGCAAGGATCGCAGTGCGGTTGAGCGCACCTACATTTGGGCCAAGGTCAATCAGGGAGTAGTCTGCTTCTACCAGGTCGGCCGCGTTCTTGATTAGGCGAAATAGGGCGGCACTTGTCCGAGCTCCTCGGGGCGTTCCGGCCAGCGCCTCAGTCCAGCCGATTGAGCTGAACTCCTCAAATTCACTTAGACGAATATCGCCGGGAATTATCCAGGCATTTTCTCGAATTTTCGACGGGTGGATCGAAGAAAGGTCCCCAGATCCTTCGATTATGGGCTTGAGGGCCCCATAAATGGTGCCTTCGCGGTTAAATAGTTCTTCGATTTCTACTGCCGGGATTGCTGCGCTCGTCAGGTTTCCTTGCGCATCCGCGTCAACGAAAAGAACTCGCTTTCCCTTGCGGGCTAGGGCTAGCCCAACATTATAGATCAGCGTAGTCTTTCCCACTCCGCCTTTGTGGTTGAAGAATGAGATTGTCTTCAATTTGAAGCCACCTTCTGGGGAGGAGGATGCGTGCTCTGGCGCTGACGTCATGCTGCCGGTAGCGGCCAACTGTCATCCTGCTTCGCTCCAGCACGTGATGAGGCAGCGTTATGGCCCGGGCGTGCCGGTGGTAGCGCCTGTGGTCCGTTAGCGAGAGAGCGTACTAGCTGCCTAGCTGGCGCGGCGCTGCTTGCTCTCTTTAATTCTTCGTTCCTCGGACGTTGATCCCGAGACTGGGATCGGGCGTCTCGGTACGGTCCCTGTTGCAGGTAGGCGGCGTCTATTGCCCCGACGTACCGAAGCCTTCGCCCCATGAGCTGTAGCAGGGACTCCTGCGTGCCAGAGGAGTGCCAGATCAGGCGGTACGTGGCGGTCAATCGCGGGCGCCGGCGGTGCGGTGGCCGGGGAACTGGCAGGGCGGGAGCACTCCAGGTCACGGAGGGTGACGGACGGCCGCTCTTGTAAAGCGGGGGTCGTCGGTTCGAACCCGACAGGGGGCTCCGCGAGTTCGAAGGGCCGGCCCCGGTGGGGTCGGCCCTTCGGCGTTCCCCGGGGGGCGGTCGGCGGGGCGGGTGAGCATCGCCGCCGTCCGGTGCGTACCCATCGGTGGGGGTGCGTTCGAGAGAAAGGTGGCAGTGATGAGCATGCTGGCCAACCTGGTGCCGGCGATGCGGCATCCGCGGAAGCGGACCGGGACCGGCAAGGAGACCAAGGACTCCAAGACGACCGGTCGCCGTCGTCGTCGCGGCTCGCACTCGCGGCACTGACGGCTGACGGACCGGTCATGGTCCCTGGCTGGGACGAAGCGCGTGTGGTCGCTGCGGCGGCTGACGGCCGTGGACACCGGTGACGGCGACGGCCGGGTTGACCCGGTCGTCGCGCCGGCCCCGGCCGTGCCGCTGCGGCGGACCTTCGGGCGGTTCTGGCCCTACACCCGCGGGGGGCGGCGCTGGCTGGCCCTGCTGCTGGGGTTCGTCCTCCTCGGCCCGGTGGTCGACGCGGCCGCGATCTGGCTGTTCAAGGTCGTCGTCGACGAGGTGCTGGTGCCGCACAGGCTGGCGCTGTTCCTGCCGATCGCGCTCGGGTACGCCGGGCTGACGCTGGCGGCGGGCGGCCTGCGCTTCGCGGACGAGACGACCTCGGCCTGGGTCAGCGAGCGCTTCCTGCTGGCCCTGCGGTCGGACGTGTTCCGGCACCTGCAGGGCCTCTCGCTGGGCTTCTTCGAGCGGCGGCGGCTCGGCGACGTACTGTCGCGGCTGACCGCGGACGTCGAGGCGGTCGAGACCTTCCTGCTCTCGGGCGTCCTGGACGCGGTCGCGTACGTCGCCGAGCTGGCCGTCTTCCTGGGGGTGCTGTTCTACCTGCGCTGGGACCTCGCCGCGACGGCCCTGCTGGTCGCGCCGCTGTTCTGGCTGACCGCGCGGCGCTTCTCGGCCCGGGTGCACGCGGCCTCGCGGGAGCGGCGGCGGCGCAGCGGTTCGGTGAGCGCGCTCGCGGAGGAGACGCTGGGCAACATCGCGCTGGTGCAGGCGTACAACCGGCAGGGCTGGGAGCAGGAGCGGTTCGAGCGGGAGAGCCTGGCGCGGTTCCGGGCGACGATGGCGGCGACCCGGCTGCGGGCGCTGTTCGCGCCGATCGTGGAGATGCTGGAGCTGGTCGGGGCACTGGTCGTGCTCGGCCTGGGGGCCTGGGAGCTCGCCCGGGGCCGCCTGACGCTCGGCGAACTGCTGGTCTTCGTCGCCCTGTTGGGCCGGTTGTACAGCCCGATCCGGGGGATCTCGCGGCTCAGCAACGGCTTCTACTCGGCCGCCGCGGCCGCCGAGCGGATCATCGAACTGCTCGACCAGCGGCCGCAGGTGGCGGATCCGCCGAGGCCGGTGCGGCCGCCCCGGGGGCAGGGCGCGGTGGCCTTCGACAGGGTGTGGTTCCGCTACCCCGGCACGACCGGGGTCGCGCTGTACGACGTCTCCTTCCGCGCCGAACCGGGGGAGACGGTGGCGATGGTGGGGGAGAGCGGGGCGGGCAAGTCGACGGCCGCGAAGCTGCTGCTGCGCTTCTACGACCCGGAGCGCGGCGCCGTCCGGCTGGACGGCTTCGACCTGCGCGAACTGGCCGTCACCGACCTGCGGGAGCGGATCGCGGTGCTGCTGCAGGAGACCCTGGTGATCCACGGCACCGTCCGGGAGAACATCGGGTACGGGCGGCCGGGCGCGACCGAGGCGCAGATCGTGGCCGCGGCCCGGGCGGCGGACGCGGACGAGTTCGTCCGCCGGCTCCCGCAGGGCTACGACACGGTGGTGGGGCAGCACGGGCGGCTGCTGTCCGGCGGGCAGCGCCAGCGGATCGCGATCGCCCGGGCGATGGTCCGGGACGCGCCGGTCCTGCTGCTCGACGAGCCGACCACGGGGCTGGACGCGGAGTCCGGGTGGCGGATCCTGGAGCCGCTGGGGCGGCTGATGAGCGGGCGTACGACGATCATCATCTCGCACAACCTGCTGACCGTACGGAACGCCGACCGGATCGTGCTGCTGCGCGACGGCCGCGTCGCCGCCTGCGGCACCCACGCCGAACTCCTCGCCCGCGACGAGGGCTACGCCCGGCTGGCCCGGCTCGCCCGAGCCGACCCCGTGCCGGTCGACGACCCGCCGCCGCCCCCGCCGCCGTCCACCTGGTCCGTGTCCACCCGGTCCGCGCCCACCCGGCCGGCGCCCGCCGCGCCCCTCCCGCAGGCCTTCCGGTGAGCGCCCGGCAACCCCTGTCCGCCGGGACGGCCGTCGCCCCCGGCTACCAGGTGCTGGCCCACCTGTGCCGCACCGGCTGGCTGGACGTCTACGACGCCTGGAGCGAGGAGCGCGACTGCCGCTGCGTGGTCAAGGTGCTCCGGCCCGACCGCCGCCGCGACCGCAAGCTGCGCGAGCGCCTGCTCCGGGAGGGCCGCTGGCTGACCGAGTTCACCCACCCGCACCTGGTGCGCGGCTACGGCACCGGCGAGCGCCCGCAGCCGTACGCCGTCCTGGAGACCCTCACCGGCGAGACCCTCGCCCACCTCCTGGACCGCCGCGCGCGCCGCCCGGCCGCCACCGACCTGGCCCTGCTCGGACTGCACCTCTGCTCGGCGATCCGCTACCTGCACGGGAAGAACCTGCTGCACCTCGACCTCAAGCCCTCCAACATCGTGATCGACTGCCGCCGCGCCAAGGTGCTCGACCTGAGCATCGCCCGCCCGCCGGGGCCGGGAAGCCCGGGCGTCGGCACGGACGGCTACCTCGCGCCGGAGCAGGCGGACGGCGCCGACCTCACGGCGGCGGCGGACGTCTGGGGTATCGGCATCACCCTCTACGAGGCCGCCACCGGCGCGCTGCCCGGCGCCGACGCCCCAGGCGCCCCGGTCACCCCGGTCACCCCGGTCACCCCCGTCACCCCGGTCGGCACCGCCCGCCGCCTCCCCCGCCCGCTCGCCGAGGCGATCGACGCCTGCCTGCGCCTCGACCCGGCCGCCCGCCCCGCCCTGCCCCAACTGGCCGCCACCCTGGACGACTTGCTCCCGACCAGCCGCCGCGCCGTCCCGCCGTGGGAGGCGTGAGCGGGGGCCGGTCCGGCTCCGCCGGTCCCAGGCGGGCGCGCGGCCCGGGGCGGCCGTACGGTGGAGGGGCGGGGGCGTACGGAGGAGGCCTGCCATGCCCGGTTCGCTCACCATCAGCCATCACGAGTCCGCGGTCACCCTGGAGCACCGGGACGCGGACCGGCTCGCCGTCGTGCTCGCGGAGCTGGCGTACCTGCTGGAGATCCCCGGCCCGAACCGGATCGGGGACGGGCAGCTGGCCGTGCTCTGCGAGGGGCGGGCGCCGGACCGGGCCGAGCTGTCGCACTGGGCGCGGACGCTCTCGGCGGAACTGAAGGGGCGGCTCTGAGGCCGTCCCGCCCCACGGCCCGCCACCGGCCCCGCCGCACACCCCGCCCGACCCGCCCCGCGACCCGCCGTACGATGGCGCGCGGGGCGGGCACCGCGCGCACGCCCCCCGGGCGTCCGGCCGGTGGCCGGCGGCCGGCCCGGCGGAGGGTGGGGGCCCGAACGTGCCGCAGTCCTGGTCGATGTCCTGGCTGACCGTGGAGACGCCGCTGCCGAGCGGCCCGATGCACATCGCGGTGACGCCGCAGGGCGTGGCGGCGGCCGGCTACGGCGGGCGGGACGGCGAGCTGCCGCCGTGCACCGACGCGTCGAAGGCGGCTCTCGTCACCGACCGGATCACCGCCTATCTGGCGGGCCGCAGCCGGGAGTTGGGCCTGCCGATCGACTGGAGCCGCAGCTCCGGCCCGCACCGCGCGGTGCTGCAGACGCTCTGGCGCGAGGTGCCGTACGGCCGGACCATCACCTACGGCGAACTGGCCGCCCGCAGCGGGGTGTTCGAGGACGTCACCGAGCCCGGACTGGCGGCCCGGACGGTCGGGCAGATGATGGCGGCGAATCCGGTCGCGCTGCTGGTGCCGTGCCACCGGGTGGTGGCGGCGGACGGGATCGGCGGTTTCGGCGGCGGCCGGGTCGGGATCGAGGTGAAGCGCTGGCTGCTCACCCTGGAGGGGGTGCTGGAGCCGACGCTGGACTGGAACGGGCCGCTGTAGCAGGGGGCTTGGCGATCCGTCAGGATGGCGAGTCGATCTGTCAAGGGGAGGCGCGGGCCGGGGCGTCGATGGGGCAGGATGGGCCCGAGGGCGGTGCGGTACCCGAGGCCATGGCGAATGAATGAGCGAATTCATTTCGATCGGGTGATCGAGTCATACTATTTGTTCGGTTATTCCGAACCACTCGAACGAGTGATTGCGGAGCGCACCCGAACGGGCCCACCATGAAGCTGCAACATGAATGTGCAGGCGACGTTTCATCGGGTATGCGAAGGGCTCCCCCTATGTCGACCGAAACCAATGCCGGTATTCCTGCGCCCGGTGCGCAGCCAGGTGCACAGTCGGAGATCCGGCAGCAGCAGAGTCTGAGCACGGCGGGTGCGCGCAACCTCGCCACGACCACCAAGTCCGCGCCGCAGATGCAGGGCATCAGCCCGCGCTGGCTGCTCAGGAAACTGCCCTGGGTCCAGGTGTCCGGCGGTACCTACCGGGTGAACCGCCGCCTGCGGCATTCGGTGGGGCGCGGTCGGGTGAGCTTCGTCAAGACCGGTTCCGAGGTGCGCGTCGTTCCGCAGACCCTGGCCGAGGTGCCGGTGCTGCGCGGTTACGAGGACGAGGCGGTGCTGACGGAGCTGGCCGGCCGCTTCGTGCAGCGGCAGTTCGACGCGGGCGACGTGCTGGTCGCCTCCGGTGCACCGATCACCGAGGTCTTCCTCATCGCGCACGGCAAGCTGGACCGCCTCGGCACCGGCAAGTACGGCGAGGAGACGGTCGTCGGCACCCTCGCGGACGGCGACCACCTCGGCGACGAGGCGCTGCAGCAGGAGGACGGCACCTGGCCGTACACCGTCCGCGCCGCGACGTCCGGCACGGTGATGGTGCTCGCCTGGCCGTCCTTCCAGGAGCTGCACGACCGCTCCGAGTCGCTGCAGCTGCAGATCATGGAGTACCTGAACGGCTTCCAGCAGGCGCAGAACAAGCACGGCGAGGCGGCGATCGACCTCTCCGCCGGCCACCAGGGCGAGTACGAGCTGCCCGGCGCCTTCGTGGACTACGAGCTGAAGCCGCGCGAGTACGAGCTGAGCGTCGCGCAGACGATCCTCAAGGTGCACTCCCGGGTCGCCGACCTCTACAACCAGCCGATGAACCAGACCGAGCACCAGCTCCGGCTGACCATCGAGGCGCTGCGCGAGCGCCAGGAGCACGAGCTGATCAACAACCCGGAGTTCGGCCTGCTGGAGAACGCCGACTACGACCAGCGGATCCAGACCCACTCCGGCCCGCCCACCCCGGACGACATGGACGAGCTGATCAGCCGCCGCCGCAGCACCAAGATGTTCCTCGCCCACCCCAAGGCCATCGCCGCCTTCGGCCGCGAGTGCAACCGGCGCGGCCTCTACCCGGACACCATCGAGGTCGACGGCAAGCACGTCGGCTCCTGGCGCGGGGTGCCGATCTTCCCGTGCAACAAGATCCCGGTGATCGGCGGGCACACCACGTCGATCATCGCGATGCGGACCGGCGAGGACAATCAGGGCGTCATCGGCCTGCACCAGGCCGGAATTCCGGACGAATACCAGCCGAGCCTTTCGGTGCGTTTCATGGGAATCGACGACAAGGCCATCATTTCCTACCTGGTCAGCCTGTACTACTCCGCCGCGATCCTCGTTCCGGACGCGGTCGGCGTGCTGGAGAACGTGGACGTCGCGCAGCGCTGACGGACGCGCGGAATTCGCCGAACACCTCACCGTGAGCCGGCCGGACCGATGTCGACCCGGCCGGCTCACGGCCGCCCACGAAACGACAGCCGGCGCCCGGTCCCGAGCGACGCGGCGCCGGCGTCCACGGGAGAAACCCATGACGAGTCCCACGCTGGAGCGAGAGCACAAAGAGGGAAGCGAGCACCGCGACGCGGCCGTCGCGGCGGACGTCATCGAACGCGCCCGCGGCCTGGTCGACCCGGTCCTGCGGGCCGCCGTCGACTCGCTGCCCGGCGCGATGCGCAAGGTCGCCGGCTACCACTTCGGCTGGTGGGAGGCGGACGGCTCGCCCGCCACCGCCCCTTCCGGCAAGGCCATCCGGCCGGCCATGGTCCTCGCCGCGGCCCAGGCGCTCGGCGGCACTCCCGGCGACGCCGTCGCGGCTGCGGCGGCGGCGGAGCTGGTGCACAACTTCACCCTGCTGCACGACGACGTCATCGACCGGGACGACACCCGGCGCCACCGCCCCACCGCCTGGCGGGTGTTCGGCACCACCGAGGCCATCCTGGCTGGGGACGCCATGCACTCGCTGGCCCTGCGCCTGCTCGCGGAGGACGCCCACCCGGCCGCTCGCGGCTCGATCCGTCGGCTCGCCGACTGCGTGGTCGAGCTGTGCGAGGGCCAGCAGATCGACTGCGCCTTCGAACGGCGGGACGACGTGTCGCTGCCCGAGTGCCTGGCGATGGCGGAGGCCAAGACCGGCGCGCTGCTCGGCGCGGCCTGCGCGATGGGCGCCCTGTACGGGGGCGGCTCCGACGAGGCGGCGCAGGCGATGGACGGCTTCGGCCGCCAGATCGGCCTGGCGTTCCAGCTGATCGACGACCTGATCGGCATCTGGGGCGACCCGGCGGTGACCGGCAAGCCGGTCGGCGCGGACCTGGTCGCCCGCAAGAAGTCGCTGCCGGTGGTGGCGGCGCTGGGCTCCGACACCCCGCAGGGGCGGCGGCTCGCCGAGCTGTACGTCCTCGAACGCCAGCTGAGCGCCGAGGAGTTGGCGCAGTGCGCGGTGGCCGTCGAGGGGGCCGGCGGGCGCGGCTGGGCGCAGGGCGAGTCCTGCGAGCGGATGGCCGCGGCGATGGCGCAGCTGGCCGTGGCCGTGCCGGAGCCGTCCGCGGCCGACGAACTGCTGGCGCTCGCCGAGCTGGTGACCCGCCGCACGCACTGACCGGGGGGCTCGCGCCAGGGGGCCGACCTCCCGCCCCCTGGCGCGTCAGCCGAGGGCGGCCAACAGCCTTTGCTCCTTGGCCGGTTCGATGCCCTGCCGGAACGCCGCGTCCGGCCGTCCCTTGCGGCCCTCCGCGTCGGTGTCGTCCACCGGCCCGCGCGTGCGCAGCCACGCCCAGGTGTCCCGTACCGTCTCGGCGAACGGGCGGCAGCGCAGGCCGGCGGCCCGGGCGCGACTGCTGTCGACCTGCCAGATGTGCGCCCAGTCCGGCAGGTCCGGTGCCCAGAAGGGGAGTTCGAGCCAGGGCGTGACCTGGTCCGGCCCCTCGGCGAGCAGCGCGGCGTCGTCCACCCAGACGAGTTCGGTGTCCGGCGCGCCCGCGACCTCCCGGCAGGTCTCCAGCCACTGCCCGAAGGTGAGCAGTCCCGGCGGCGCCGTGGTGAGGAACCGGCCCGCCGTCCCGGCCGTCAGCCGGTCGAGCCCGAAGGCGGCGAAGTCCCGGACGTCGATCACCTGGACGGTCCGTCCCGGATCGCCGGGGGCGAGCACCCGCCCGCCGCGCGCCATCCGTTCCAGCCACCAGGGCAGCCGCCCGCCGAACTCGTGCGGCCCGATGAGCAGCCCGCTCCTGAGGACCAGCGTCCGCCCGGTACCGAAGTGCTCCAGCACGGCGCGCTCGCAGCCGGCCTTCAGTTCACGGCCGAACGGCCGGCCGGGCGGGGCGTCGGCGGGGCAGGGGAGCAGCGGCGAGTCCTCGGTGATCACCTGGACGGCCCAGTCGGTGTGGGCGTGCACTGAGGAGACGAAGGTGTAGTGCGCGGCCCGGTCGCGCAGCAGCCGGGCGGAGAGCGCGGCCTGCGCGGGCTGCTGGGCGGAGGTGTCGACGACGGCGTCCCAGCTGCGGCCGTCGACCAGCCGGGCGAGGTCCTCGGCGCTGTCGCGGTCGCCCCGGACGGCGTCGACCCCGGGGAGGTCGCCCGCGCTGCGGCCGCGGTTGAAGGTGGTCACGTGGTGGCCGCGGGCGAGGGCCTCGGCGGCGTAGGCCCGCCCGAGGAAGGACGAGCCACCGAGCAGCAGGATCTTCATGCCGGTCAGCCTGCCCCGATCGCAGGCCCCGCGAGCGGGGGTTAGCGCTGAGCAGAGCGGGGCCGTGCGCGCGCCGGAGCCCGCCGTCCGCGGGCCGGAGCCCGCCTCCCGTGGCCCCGAGCCCACCGCCCGCGCGCCGCGCGCTCGGCATGCCGCCCCACCCGGCCCCCCTTAGCATCCGACGTGTACCCCTACTCCCGGTTCGGGCGCCGTCCCGCCGTCCCGCCGACCCCCGTCCCTCCCGCGCGAAGGACCCTCCGATGACCCAGCCCGAGCTGGAGGCCCTGGCCGCCGACGCGTACGTCTACGGCTATCCGCTGGTCGCCGGCCTCACCATGGTCGAGCGCTTCACCCAGGGCGGCCTGGGCACCCTCCCGGCGGCGGGGTTCAACCACTTCAGCCACGCCACCCGGCTGGCCGGCCCGGGCGACCACTTCGTCTCGGTGAACAACGACACCATCTACTCGATCGCCCAACTCGACCTCTCCGAGGGCCCGTTGGTGCTGAACGTGGCGGACGCGGCGGGCGCCTACTACGTGCTGCAGTTCATCGACGCCTGGACGGCCAACACCGCCTACCTCGGCCGCCGCGCCACCGGCACCGGCGAGCAGACCTGGCTGATCGTCCCGCCCGACTGGCACGGCACCCCGCCGGACCCGGCCCGGGTGATCGAGCTGCCGACCACGGTCGGCACGATCGTCGGCCGCTTCGCCTGCGCCGGCCCGGAGGACCTGCCCCGGGTCCGGGCCCTGCAGGACGGCCTCACCCTGCGCCCGCTGGAACCCGGCGGCCTGGTGGCCGGCCTGCCCGAGCCCGACCAGGACGTCCCCGAGCGGCTGGCCTTCTTCGAACGCCTGCGGGTCTGGATGCGGGCCTTCCCGCCGTCCGCGCAGGACATCGAGTACCAGCGCCGGTTCGCCCCGCTCGGCCTGCTCGACGAGGGCGCCTCGCCGTACCGGGCGGCGGCCGAGCAGTGGACGTTCGCGCTCGCCAAGGGCCTGGCGGCGGGCCGCGAGCGGGTCGAGGACGCCACCCGCCCGGCCGAGGATCACCCGCTCGGCGAGTGGCGCGGCGCGCTGCACCTCTTCGACTACAACTCCGACCACCTGGGCCCCGGCACCCTGGACGACCCGGAGTGGCGCATCCCCGACCGCCGCGCCGCCTACCTCAGCCGGGCCGCCGCCGCCCGGGCCGGCCTCTGGGGCAACCACGCCTACGAGGCCTCGTACGCGATGACCTACGACGACGCGGACGGCCGCCCGCTCAGCGGCGCGCACCGCTACACCCTCCACTTCGACCAGCCGCCGCCCGCCGAGGCGTTCTGGTCGGTCACCATGTACGCGCTGCCGGACTACTACCTGGTGGAGAACCCGATCGACCGCTACTCGATCGGCGACCGCACCCCCGGCCTGGTGTACGGCGCGGACGGCTCGCTCACCGTGACCCTCCAGCACGAGCAGCCGGAGGACGCGACGGCGGCGGCCAACTGGCTGCCCACTCCGGTGGGTGAGTTCCGCCCGATCATGCGGATCTACCAGCCCGAGGCGGCCGTCCTGGACGGCAGCTACCAGGTGCCGCCGATCGTCCGCGTGGACTGACCGCCCGCCCCGCCGAGCCGCCCGTCACGCCCGCTTACCGCCCCGCCAAGCCGCCCGTCACGCCCGCTACCGTTCCGCCGGCGAGGCCGCCGCCGTTCCGCCCGGGTGCGGCGAGGCCGTCGCCGTGGGCGCCCCCGAGGCGGGCGCCGAGGGCTTCGGCGCCCCGGACGGCGAGCCCGACCCGGCGGGCGTCGACGGTACCCCCGTCGCCGGGCCGCCGGAGGGTGCGTGCGAGGGCGGGGCCGTGGCGCTCGCGGACGGCCCCGCGGTGGGCGCCCCCGTCGCCCCGCCGCTCGCCCCGCCGCCGCTCGGCCCGCCGGTCGAGGGGCCGGTCGAGGGCGCCGTCGCGGACGGCTCCGGCGGCGAGGAGGCCGAGCCGCCCCGGTTGTGCGGCCCGCCCTCCAGGGTGACCACCGCCTGCGAGGGCGGCAGCGCGATCCGGGCCGTCCAGTGCGTGCCGGGCGCCAGGTCCTCGTCGACGGTGACGATCACGGTGATCCGCTGGCCGGGCGCGAGCGTCCCGGAGTCGCGGCTGAGCCGGAGCCAGCCCGCGTCCGTCACGGCCCGCCAGCGGATCTCCGTGGCGCCGGAGTTGGTGAGGGTGAGGACGGTGCGGCTGCCGTACTCGCCGGCCTCGACGGTGAGCAGCCCGCCCGCGACCGGGTCGTCGGTCCCGCCGCCGGGCGCGGAGGCCTGTTGGGCGAGCGGGGCCGGCGCGGCGACCAGGGCCGGGCTGCCGAGCGGGGTGGCGCCCCGGGCGGGCACGGGGACGGCGGGGCCCTGAAAGGTCAGCCGCGGAAATCCGGGCAGCAACGTTTCTGCACTACCCACCCCGCCCACGCCCGCTCCCGCCCCGGCCAACTCCAGCCCCGGCACCCCGGCCCCCGGCCGCCCCGCCCCGGCACCGCCCGCGTCGCCCGCCCCCCACGGCAGCCGCTGCCCGGCCGGTCGTCCGCCCTCGTCCACCCGCACCGCCGACACCGAGGCCGCCGCCCCCGCCCCGCCGCCGCCCCGGTGCCCGGCCCACAGCGCCACCACCGGCGCCGCCAGGACGGCCGCGAGCACCCCGGTGGTCACCACCCGCCGCCGGATCGCCAGCCCGCGGCCCGCGTCCGGCGCCCGGTGCCGGGGGAAGCCGCCCTGGTCGAAGCGCAGCCCCGGCTCGACCCCCCGCGCCCCCGCCGCCGGCACGCCCGCCACCGGCAGGAACGCGACCTCCGCCGCCGGGGCGGTCAGCAGCGCCAGACCCGACAGCCCGGCCGCGCCGTCCACGGCCTCCCCGGCCACCCGCCCCGCCGTCCCCCGGCAGGTCGGGCAGTCCACCACGTGCTGCACCAGCTCCCGCCGCAGCGCCGGCCCGAGCACCCAGTCCCGCCAGGACTCCGCCCCGGCCCCGCCGAGCCGGTCCAGCTCCGGGCAGCTGCCCACGCCCAGCACCAGCAGCGCCGCCCGGGTCCTGGCCACCTCCGCCTCGGCGCCCGCGAGCAGCGCCCGGGCCTGCTCGAACGCCAGGCCCAGCACCGCGGCGACCTCCAGCGGGGTCAGCCGGTGCCGCACCGACAGCTCCAGCGCCTCGCGCTGCTCCGGGTCGGTGCCGGCCGCCTCCGGCCAGGCCAGCGAGGCCAGTTCGCGCCGCCGCCGGGCCGCCTCGGCCTCCGGCAGCTCCGGATCGGGCTCCCGGCCGCTGCCGTCCGCGAGCCGCCGCAGGCAGCAGTACCGGGCCAGCGAGAACAGCCAGGCCCGGAGCAGTCCGGGCTCGGCGAGCCGGGTGCCGTGGCGCCGCGCCAGTTCGCGGACCTCGCGCAGGGCGTCGGCGGCGGCGTCGTGCTCGCACAGCACCGAGAGGCAGTAGGTGAACAGCCCGTCCACCTGCCGGTCGTACGCCGCGAGCACGGCCTCGGCCCGCGTCCCGGCGGCGGCCCGCAGCGGTGCCCCGGCCCGGTGCCGCACCCCCGCCGGCCGCTCCGCCCCGGCGGAGGCCCCGCCGCCGGGGCGCACCCCGGCCGCGCCCGGCGTCCTTTCGATACGCGTCGTCACCCGTCCGAAGGTAGGTTCACCGGGCACCCGGTCCCCGCCATTCGGCGCGTATGTACTTCTTTCGGGTAACAACATCGCCCATCTGTGTGGATGCCCGGCGCGCCCACTGGCGTCCGCCCGCCCGCGCGCCCGCCCCGCCCCGGCCCTTGCGCCCGCCCCGCTCCGGCCCTCGCTCCCGCCCCCTGCCCCCGGCCCCGCTCGCCGTCCCGCCCTTGTCGGACCCACCCGCTACCGTGTGCCGCATGCCTCCGCGTTCCAAGACCACCGCCAAGCCGCGCCCGGCCTACCGCTGCACCGAGTGTGGCAACCAGCTGCCGAAGTGGGTCGGCCGCTGCCCGGAGTGCAACGCCTGGGGCACGGTCGAGGAGTACGGCGCGGTGCCGATCCGCACCACCGCCGCCGGCCCGGTCAGCGCGCCCGCCCGTCCGATCGCCCAGGTGGACGGCCAGGTCGCGACGGCCCGCTCGACGGGCGTGCCGGAGCTGGACCGGGTGCTCGGCGGCGGGCTGGTCCCCGGCGCGGTGGTGCTGCTGGCCGGCGAGCCCGGCGTCGGCAAGTCCACCCTGCTGCTGGACGTCGCCGCCAAGGCGGCCACCGCGCAGCACCGCACCCTCTACGTCACCGGCGAGGAGTCGGCCGGCCAGGTCCGGCTGCGCGCCGACCGGATCAGCGCCCTCTCCGAGCACCTCTACCTCGCCGCCGAGCAGGACCTCGGCGCCGTGCTCGGCCACATCGAGGCGGTCAACCCCGGCCTGCTGATCCTGGACTCGGTGCAGACCATCGCCTCCGCCGAGCTGGACGGCGCCCCCGGCGGCCCGGCCCAGGTCCGCGAGGTGGCGGGCGCGCTGATCCGGGCGTCCAAGGAGCGCGGCATGGCCACCCTGCTGGTCGGCCACGTCACCAAGGACGGCCAGATCGCCGGCCCGCGCCTGCTGGAGCACCTGGTGGACGTGGTGCTGAGCTTCGAGGGCGACCGGCACGCCCGGCTGCGGCTGATCCGCGGGGTCAAGAACCGCTACGGCGCCACCGACGAGGTGGGCTGCTTCGAGCTGCACGACGAGGGCATCGTCGGCCTGGCCGACCCGTCCGGCCTCTTCCTGACCCGGCGTGACAAGCCCGTCCCCGGCACCTGCCTCACCGTCACCCTGGAGGGCAAGCGCCCGCTGGTGGCCGAGGTGCAGGCGCTGATGGTGGATTCGCAGATCCCCTCCCCGCGCCGCACCACCTCGGGCCTGGAGTCGCCCCGGATCGCGATGATCCTGGCCGTGGTCGAGCGGCACGGCGGGGTGAAGCTCGGCAAGCAGGACATCTACACGGCGACGGTCGGCGGGGTGAAGCTGTCCGAGCCGTCCGCCGACCTCGCGGTGGCGCTCGCGGTGGCCAGCTCCTCCACCGACACCCCGCTGCCCAGCAACCTGGTGGCGATCGGCGAGGTCGGCCTGGCGGGTGAGGTGCGGCGGGTGACGGGCGTGCAGCGCCGGCTCGCCGAGGCACACCGGCTGGGCTTCACCCACGCCCTGGTCCCGCCGGACCCGGGCAAGGTGCCGCCGGGCATGAAGGTGGTGGAGGTGGCCGACATCGGCGAGGCGCTGCGGGCGATCCCGGGCCGCCGCCGTTCCGCCGCCAAGCCGCGCGGGGAGGCGCGGGGTGAGGCCGCGTCGGCCCCGCCGGCCCCCCGCGCACCCCAGGTCGCGGCCCACCCCGACGAGCTGATGGACGGCTGGGAGCCGCTCGACTCCGACGAACTGCGCTGACCCAAGCCCTGCCGAAGCCGCACGCAGTTAGACTTTCCCCAGTCTCATTGGCCAGAAGGCAGTACCGAGCGGTACTGAGCGACAGAGCAACAGACCGCGGACCGGCGCACGGCGCGAGGCGCGCGGCACGGGGTCGACCGGAGGAGTCACGTGGCAGCCAGCGACCGGGGGGCGGACAAGGCCTCCCGCGAGGAGGCCCTGCTGCGGGCCTCCCTCACCGCCATCGCGCCCGGCACCGCCCTGCGTGACGGTCTGGAACGGGTCCTGCGGGCCAACACCGGTGGCCTGATCGTGCTGGGCTTCGACAAGACCGTCGAGTCCATCTGCACCGGCGGCTTCGTCCTGGACGTCGAGTTCACCGCGACCCGGCTGCGCGAGCTGTGCAAGCTGGACGGCGCGGTGGTGCTCGACAAGGACATCACCAAGATCGTCCGGGCCGGCGTCCACCTGATGCCGGACTCCACCATCCCCACCGACGAGACCGGCACCCGCCACCGCACCGCCGAGCGGGTCAACCGGCAGACCGGCTTCCCGGTGGTCGCGGTCTCGCACTCGATGCGCCTGATCGCCATGTACGTCAACGGCACCCGCCGGGTGCTGGAGGACTCCACCACCGTGCTGTCCCGCGCCAACCAGGCGCTGGCCACCCTGGAGCGCTACAAGCTGCGCCTGGACGAGGTGGCCGGCACGCTCTCCGCGCTGGAGATCGAGGACCTGGTGACGGTCCGGGACGTCACCGCCGTCGCCCAGCGCCTGGAGATGGTCCGGCTGATCGCCACCGAGATCGCCGGCTACGTGCTGGAGCTCGGCATCGACGGCCGCCTCCTCTCGCTCCAGCTGGACGAGCTGATCGCGGGCGTGGAGCCGGAGCGCGAACTCGTCGCCCGGGACTACTTCCCGGAGCGGGCCGCCAAGAAGGGCCGGACGGTCACCGAGGTGCTGGCCGATCTGGAGGCGCTCACCCACGCCGAGCTGCTGGACCTCCAGACGGTCGCCAAGGCGCTCGGCTACTCGGGCACGCCGGAGTCGCTGGACTCCGCGGTCTCGCCGCGCGGCTACCGGCTGCTGGCGAAGATCCCGCGCCTGCCCAACACGGTCATAGAGCGCCTGGTCGAGCACTTCGGCGGCCTGCAGAAGCTGCTCGCGGCCAGCATCGACGACCTGCAGACGGTCGAGGGCGTCGGCGAGACCCGGGCCCGCTCGGTCCGCGAGGGCCTGTCCCGCCTTGCCGAATCGTCCATCCTGGAGCGCTACGTCTGAGCCGTCCCGGACGGCAGACGGAACACCGGAGCCCCCGACCGCGCGGTCGGGGGCTCCGGTCCGTCCGGGGCGGCGCGCTCAGCCCTCCAGCTTGATCTGCGCCCGGGCCAGCACCTTCTCGCCGGAGAGCCCGCTGAGTTCGGCGACCACCTGGTAGTTGCCGGCCGGCACCGGGGCGGCGTCGGGGGTGGCGCACTCCGGCTTGCTGCGGCTGCGGTCCCAGGTGAAGGTCTCGCCCTGGCTGCCGTTCGCCGGCACCTGCACCCACTTGGCGCCCTTGTCGGACGGGCAGTCGGCGGAGGACCAGATCCGGTCGTTGGAGGTGACCGTGATCGCGGAGGTGGTGCGGCCGAGGTCCACCCGGCAGGCGGCGCCGGAGTTCTTGACCGTCAGGACCAGCTGCTGCTTGTCCTTCGGCTGGTTCGGGTTCTGGACCGGGGTCAGCTCCAGCGCCACCTGCGAGGAGACGCAGAGCGGGAGCTTCATGACGTCGGCCGTGTTCACCGGCGGAGTGCCGCCGCTGGAGCCCGGGTTGGCACCAGCACCGCCGCCGGAGCCGCCGGTGACGCCGCCGGAGCCCGGGTTGGCCCCGGTCGCCCCGCCGTTGATGCTCACGTCGCCGCCGGAGCCGCCGGAGCCGCCGGAGCCGCCGGAGCCGCCGGAGCCGCCGGACGTTCCGGAGCCGCCGGAACCTCCGGAGCCGCCGCCGGGCGGGGCCGCCGGGCCGGAGGAGGGGGCACCGGGCGTGATGGCCGGGGCCGGGGTCTGGTTCGGGGACTGGGACGGTACGGCCTGGGCGGCCTTGCTCGGTGAGCCGCCGTCACCGCCTCCCTGATCGCTCATCAGCCAGGCGATCAGGGCGACGACCGCCACCACGGCGGCGAGCACGACGACGCGCCGGCGCCAGTAGATCGAGGCCGGCAGAGGTCCCACGGGTTGACGCAGAGAGGGCACGCCCAAACTCTACGAGACTGTGTGTGCCTGTTGACTCACCAACACCGCACAGTCGCCCCTTCCTTCACATGATCCGCCATTTGAGCTGTTCGAGGGAGCTTCCATGCGCGGAATCCCGGTGAATTCCCCGCATCGTCCGGAGTTCCGTCCTCCACTTCGGCTCGCCCGCCCGGCATGGGAGGATCGAAGGGCCATGACTGCCATCACCACCGCCACCGCCGCCCCCGGGCTGCCACTGCCTCTCCCCGTGCTGCACGAGACCGTCCTCGACTGGTACGAGGCCAGCAAGCGCGACCTGCCCTGGCGGGCCCCGGACGCCACGCCGTGGGGCGTCATGGTGAGCGAGTTCATGCTCCAGCAGACCCCGGTGAAGCGGGTGCTGCCCGCCTGGCAGGCCTGGATGGCCCGCTGGCCCACCCCGGCCGAGCTCGCGGCCGAGCCGGCCGGCGAGGCCGTCCGGATGTGGGGCCGGCTCGGCTACCCGCGCCGCGCCCTGCGGCTGCACGCCGCCGCCGTGGCGATCACCGAGCACCACCTCGGCGCCGTCCCGGACGACCACGCGACGCTGCTCGCACTGCCCGGGGTGGGGGAGTACACCGCCGCCGCGGTGGCCTCCTTCGCCTTCCGCCAGCGGCACGTGGTGCTGGACACCAACGTCCGCCGGGTCTTCGCCCGCGCGGTGACCGGCGTCGAGTACCCGGCCCAGGCCACCACCGCCGCGGAGCGCCGGACGGCGACCGCGCTGCTGCCCGCCGACGCCGAGACGGCGGCCACCTGGGCGGTCGGCGTGATGGAGCTCGGCGCACTGGTCTGCACCGCCCGCGGCCCGGAGTGCGGGGACTGCCCGCTGTTCGCCCACTGCGCCTGGCAGCGGGCCGGCTGCCCGCCGTACGAGGGCCCGGCCCGGCGCGGCCAGACCTACGAGGGAACGGACCGCCAGGTGCGCGGCAAGCTGCTCGCGGTGCTGCGCGAGGCGCACGGTTCGGTCGAGCAGGCCCGGCTGGACGCGGTCTGGCCGGACGCGGTGCAGCGGGCCAGGGCGCTGGACGGCCTGGTCGCGGACGGCCTGGTCGAGCCGGTCGAACAGGGCGTCTACCGCCTGCCCCAGTAGGACCGGACGAGGACGGCGCCCCGGGAGGAACGATCCTCCCGGGGCGCCGTCGTGTGTCGGTCGGTGCCGTCCGTCAGGCGGCGGCCGCCTCCAGCGAGGACTCGGCCGGCTTGTCGGCGCCCGGGCCGGCGCCGCGCAGCGGCACCTCGCGGATGAACACCGCGGCGGCCAGCGCGATCACGGCCACGCCGGCGCCCCACAGGAAGACGGTGTGCATGCCGTTGGACACCGCGTGGTGGTACGCGTCCTGCAGGAATTCGGGCTGCTGGCGCAGGTCGGCCGGGCTCATCTGCCCCGGGTCCTTCAGACCGCCGGGGGGCAGCTGCTTGCCGGCCAGCTGCTCCTTCATGGTGTCGGCGACCCGGTTGTTGAACAGCGCGCCGAACAGGGCGACGCCGAAGGAACCGCCGATGGTGCGGAACAGGGTGGCGGTGGAGCTGGCCACGCCCATGTCCTTCTGCTCCGCGCTGTTCTGCGCGAGCAGCATGGTGATCTGCATCAGGAAGCCCATGCCCGCGCCGAGCACGATCATCCAGCAGGCCGAGGTGAAGCTGCTGGTCCCGATGCCCATGGTGGAGAGCAGGATCATGCCGGTGGTCATCACGACGGTGCCGATGATCGGGAAGATCCGGTACTTGCCCGTCTTGGTGACGACCTGGCCGACGACCAGCGAGACGACCAGCATGCCGAACATCATCGGCATCAGCAGCAGGCCGGAGTTGGTGGCCGAGGCGCCCTGGACGATCTGCTGGTAGAGCGGCAGGAAGACGGTCGAGCCGAACATCACGAAGCCGACGATGAAGCCGATGATCGAGACCATCGTGAAGTTCCGGTTGCGGAACAGGCTCAGCGGCAGCATCGGCTCCTCGACCCGCTGCTCCACGTAGCAGAAGGCGATCAGCGCGGCGAGCGCGAGCACCGCCAGGCCGATGATGTGCTTGGAGCCCCAGGCGTACTGCTGGCCGCCCCAGGTGGTGATCAGGGTCAGCGAGACGATGCCGGTGGTGAGCAGCAGGGCGCCCAGGTAGTCGATCCGGGCGTTGTTGCGGACCTTCGCCAGCTTCAGGGTGACGGTGACGACGGCGAGCGCGACGATGCCGAGCGGCAGGTTGATGTAGAACGTCCAGCGCCAGCTCAGGTGGTCGGTGATGAAGCCGCCGATCAGCGGGCCGCCCACGGTGGCGAGCGCCATCACCGCGGCGAACATGCCCTGGTACTTGCCGCGCTCGCGCGGCGGGACGAGCGCACCCATGATCGACATGACGCCGACCATCAGACCGCCGGCGCCCAGGCCCTGCAGGGCGCGGAAGCCGATCAGCTCGCTCATGTTCTGCGACAGGCCGGACAGTGCCGAGCCCACCAGGAAGATCACGATCGAGGTCAGGAAGGTGCCCTTGCGGCCGTAGAGGTCGCCGAGCTTGCCCCAGATCGGGGTGGAGGCGGCGGTGGCCAGGATGTACGAGGTGACGACCCAGGACAGGTGCTCGGCGCCGCCGAGTTCACCGACGATCGTCGGCATCGCGGTGCCGACGATCAGGTTGTCGAGCATGGCCAGCAGCATGGTGACGACCAGGCCGATCATCACGAGGCGGATCTCGCGGGGTGACCGCGGCTGCTCCTCCTCGGCCGTCTTGCCCTCCGGTGCCGGGCCGGCGGTCTTGGACTGTGACATGGGGTGGGTCTCCCGGAGGTCTCTCGGACGAGCTGCTTGGACGAGCTTTGCGGACGGGCGTCGCGCCGCGCTGCGGCGGCGATGGCGATCACTTACTTGTCGCCCGGCTAGTTTATCGATCGTCGGCACGGTAAGTTGTTTCCTAGCCGGTCGTCAAGCCAGTTTCCCGAGCGGCCTCCCGGGCAGGGAGAATGTGCCCGGGGCGGACGTCCACCCGGGGTCCGCAGCAGTAGTCACCGACGCAGTCATGAGGCAGGCCATGGGCACACCGCACAGCCCCCGCAGCGACACCCGGGCTCGCATCATCGAGGTGTCTCTGGAGCTCTTCTCCGAGCGGGGCTACGAGCAGACCTCGCTGCGCGAGATCGCCGACCACCTGGGTGTCACCAAGGCCGCGCTCTACTACCACTTCAAGACCAAGGACGACATCGTCCTCGGCATCGTCGACCGGATGTCCGCGCCGATCGACGAGACCATCGAGTGGGGCCGGAAGCAGACCTGGAGCCCCGAGCTCCGCGACGAGCTGATCCGCCGCTTCGCGGACGGCATGGGCGCGCGGGCGCCGCTGCTGCGCTTCTTCCACGAGAACCAGCCCGCGATGCGGGAGTCCCCGGCCGGCCTGGCCTTCCGGGAGCGGATCGTCAGCATGATGCAGCTGGTGCACGGGCCGGGCGCGGACTTCCCGGACCGGCTGCGGGCGGCGATGTCGCTGTTCACCATCCACTCGGCGATGTTCCTGCTCCAGCAGGACAGCAAGGACGGCGAGACCGCGGACGGCGGGTGCGGCCCGGTCGACGACGTGTGGGGCGAGCCGAGGCGGAAGGCGACCGTCGAGGAGGCCACCGAGGCCGCCCGGACGGTCGCCCTGGAGATCGCCGGCCGGATCGCCGACCCGACCCGCCCCTGACCTCCGGGGCGGGTCCGGGGTCCGGGGCCGGGCGCCGGGGCGGGAAGGTCAGAACGCGGTGACGCCGTGCCCCGCGAGGTACGCGATCGGGTCGACCACCGCGCCGTAGCGGTTGCTGGTGCGGATCTCGAAGTGCAGGTGCGGCCCGGTCGAGTTGCCGGTGCTCCCGGACAGCCCGATCCGCTCGCCCGCCGACACGCGGTCGCCGGCCGCGACGGCGACCGCGGACAGGTGCGCGTACTGCGCGAAGTGCCCGTCCGCGAGCCGCAGGACGACCTCCTTGCCGTACGCGCCGTCCCAACCGGCCGACACCACGGTCGCGTTGCCGACCGCGAGCAGCGCCGTGCCCGGGGCGACCGCGAAGTCCACCCCGGTGTGGTACCCGGCCGCGTACTCGGAGTTGGCGACGCCGTACGGGTTGCTGGTCGGCGCGCCCGGCACCGGTGCCGACCAGTCGGGGGCGGGTGCGGGGGCCGGCGCGGGCTCGGGTTCCGGGGCCGCCGCGGGGGCAGCGGCCGGCGGCTCGGTCGGCAGCAGGTTGGCGGCCACCGCGACGGACTCCCGCGCCGAGTTCCCGTCACCCGGCAGCCGGTACGGGCTGGGCCCGGTCAGCTGGACGATCCCCGGGCTGGGCACCGCGGCCTGCGGCGCGGTGAAGGCCGAGGAGCCCGGGGTGGTGGGCCGCACGGTCTGCGCCGCGGCGCTGCCGGGCGTGGCGACCAGGAGCGCGCCGGCGAGCAGCACCGCGGCCGCCCCGGCGGAGACCACCGCCTGGTCGCGCTCCGCCCGTTGGCGGCTGCCGGGCAGGGTGGTGTGCCGGGGCGCGGCGATCGTGCGCAGCGGCGCGGCGTGGGTGCGGACGGTGCGGAGGGTACGGCCGAGCCGGGGCTGCCAGGCCGCCGCCTGGGCCACCGCGTGGGCGGCGAGACGGCGCAGGGCCGGCTGCACGGACGGGACGTCGGACATCGGTTGCCGTACCTCACGGATCGTAGGAGGGCAGCACGAAGGGCCCGTTCGGGGCGTGTGCTGAGCGGGGGACCACTCAGGTGTAACCGTCACCGAGCGGACTCCCAAACGCGGTGACGTACTACGGCGTGTAGTCAGCGTGGTGCCGGAGATTCAAGCCGACGGAGTAATGATCATGAGATCGGATCGTCCTCACCTGGGCGGCTGCCCCGGGCCGCCCCGCCGCCCGCGCTACTACCGCCGCTCGTACCGGCCCGGGCCGCTGTGAGAAGCCCCACCCGCCGCCGTGGTTCGAGCCGCCGGCGAGCGCACAAAAGCGTCCGGCCCGCCCCCGCGCGGTGCGGGGACGGGCCGGACGGACGGCGGCCGGGGCCGCCTGGTCGGACTCCGTGGAGCCGGAGGGCTCCTACGGTCCGCTCGGTCAGATGTTGTCGACCGGGCGGACGCGGATCCAGGTCTCCAGGTAGTTCGAGGACTCGTTCTCGACCTCGATGCTGGTGCCGGTCTTCGGGACGTTCACGCCGCTGTACGGGTTGTCCTTCGACCACCAGTCCTTGAGGTCGTTGAACTCGTCGACGCCCTTGGACTTCGGGATGACCGTCTCGACGCCGTTCTTGTGCAGGGTCAGCGCCGGCACGCGACGGGAGCCGAAGGTCGAGTCGAAGCCCTGCATGCGCGGACGCATCAGGGCGCCGTCCGACCACTTCAGCGGGGTCGGGTGCGAGTCGACCGGCAGGATCAGGCCCTGGCCCGGGTGGGCGCTGACGTTGTTGTCGGTCTGGGACTCGTCCCAGTACCAGATCAGCAGACCGGGCTGGTAGGCGTAGTGCTCGACCCAGTTCGGCTTGGTGGTGGCCCAGCCGAAGTTGTACGGGCCGGTCTTCAGCGTCTGGTCGAACGACACGTACTGCCGGTTCTCCGCGATGTAGTACTGCGCGTAGTCCTTGGTGTACGAGCCGGCGAACCGGGTGAAGCCGTCCGCGGTCCAGCCGTTGTCACCCTTCTCGACGTCGTCGCTGAACACGGTGGCGCCGTCTGCGGTCACCGAGATGTCGTCGACCGCGAGGCCGCGGTAGTGCAGGCCGCCGTCCGTGGTGTTGTGGTAGCGGAACTTGACGGCCTTGCCGGCGTACGCGTCCAGGTTGAAGGACAGGTCGCCCCAGGCGGCGGTCAGGCCGCTGATGGCCGGGCGGCCGTTCTCCTTGGGCAGCGCGGCGCCGTTCCAGGTGCCGTCCACGACGGTCCAGGTCTTGCCGCCGTCGGCGGAGACCTCGCCGAAGGCGAAGTCGAAGTCAGGCTCCAGCTCGTACCAGGCCTTGGCGTTGATGCTGGCCTTGGTCCTGCCGGTCAGGTCGATGTCGCGGGTCAGCGTGACGTTGAGGTTGTCGGCGCTGCCGCTCCACCACTCGGTGCTGCCACCGAACGGCTTGTTGATCTCGGTGGTGATGCTCTTCTTCGGCAGGTCGACGATCAGCGCCTGCGGGAGCTTCGAGTTGTACTCGACCGGACCGATGTGGTGGGTCGACTCGGTGCCGGCCTTGGCGTGGTCGGCCTTCAGCCACCCGAGCTTGTACTTGCTCCAGGCGTCGAGGTCGTTCGGCATGTCGCCGATGCTGTCCTTGCCCTCGCCGAGCCAGGAGCCGGAGGACATCAGCGACCAGAAGCCGACCGAGTTGTCGATTCCCTTGCCCGCGGTGTCGTAGAGGTCCGGCAGACCGAGGTCGTGGCCGTACTCGTGGGCGAAGACGCCGAGGCCGCCGTTCTCCGGCTGCATCGTGTAGTCGCCGATCCAGAAGCCGGTGTCGCCGACCTGCACGCCGCCGAGCTTGTTGCCCGCGGGGCCCGCCTGACCGGTCAGGTTGCCGTAGACGTAGCTGCGGTGCGCCCACAGGGCCTTGCTGCCCTGCTTGCCGCCACCGGCCGACTTGTCCTCACCGGCGTGCACGATCTGGAAGTGGTCGATGTACCCGTCGGGCTGGTTGAAGTTCCCGTCGTGGTGCGAACCGTAGCGGTCCCACTGGTCGTACGAGGCCAGGGTCGCCTTGATCTGCTCCTGGGTCTGACCCTTCGCCACCTGGTCCTTGTACCAGATGTCGACGGCGTCGCGGATCAGGTCCTGCGCGCTCTGGCAGACGTTGGAACCGCAGTAGTCCGAGCCGTACCGGGCCTCGTTCCACGGAACCCGCACCCAGTCCGAGACCACGCCGTCGACCGAGTAGCGGCCCGAGGACTGCTTCTCGTAGAAGGTCTTCAGCGAGGGCTTGTCCTTGGAGAAGTACAGGTCCTGGTAGTGCTGCTGGTTGTAGTCGGCCTGCCACGCGGTCGAGTTGTTGGTGGCGCTGTCCGGCTTCGCGATCTCGTTGTGCTTCGGACCGGCCTCGCCGCCGTACTTGACCTTGCCGTCGGGAGTCTTGGTGGTGTTGTCCACCTGGTCGCCGAAGTCGACGAGGATGGTGAAGATCTTGTCCGTGCGCTCACGGGCGAGCTCGACGTACTTGTCCTTGCCGAGCTTCACGCTGGTCGAGCCGTTGTGCTGCTCGACCTGGGCCGTGCCGTTGAGCAGCTGCTCGGTGGCGGCCTTCTGCTCCGCCTCCACCTTCGCGGTCAGCGGACCAGGGATGTTGTGCTCGGTGTTGACGGACTGCACGGCGTCGGCCGGGTCCTTGGGCACCGGCGCCGAGCCGGACGCGACGGCGCTGCTCGGGAACAGCCCCGCGCCGAGCGTGACTATGACCGCCGCGGCGGTGGCGACCGCCGCAGCTCTCCTGGTGGTCTTCAACGTTGTGACGTCCTCCCCGCCGGGGCCGACTCTTGGCCAAGGCCCGGTAAACCAATATGAAAGACAGGTGGACGACATTTGACCGAAGTGGGGTCGGAAAAGATAGACCTTGACCGTGACATGGCCACGGCGCTATGCTCGCCGACTTTCCGTCAGGTGACGAATCGTTCGAAAACGCCAGGTCCCGGGCCTGCGAAGGACATCCGGAACGCCAAGAGCCCCCGGCGCGAACGCCGGGGGCTCTCAGCTGTGAAGTTGTCTGTTAAATGTTCCTCTACTTCGTCAGGTCAGGGCCGGACGAAGCGACCTCGGCGGGGGTGTCGGCGACGGCCGACTTCTCCTCGCCGCGGAAGGTGAACTTGGCGTCCTTGCCCTCGCCCTCGACGTCGACGACGACGATGTGGCCGGCCCGCAGCTCGCCGAAGAGGATCTTCTCGGAGAGGTGGTCCTCGATCTCGCGCTGGATGGTGCGGCGCAGCGGACGGGCACCCAGGATCGGGTCGTAACCGCGCTTGGCGAGCAGCTTCTTGGCCTCGACGCTGAGCTCCAGGCCCATGTCCTTGTCCTTGAGCCGCTCGTCCACCTTGGCGATCATCAGGTCGACGATCTGGATGATGTCGTCCTCGGACAGCTGGTGGAACACCACGATGTCGTCGACGCGGTTCAGGAACTCGGGGCGGAAGTGCTGCTTGAGCTCCTCGCCGACCTTCGCCTTCATCCGCTCGTACCCGGTCTGGGTGTCACCCGTGGCCGCGAAGCCCAGGTTGAAGCCCTTGGAGATGTCCCGGGTGCCGAGGTTGGTCGTCATGATGATGACGGTGTTCTTGAAGTCGACCACGCGGCCCTGGGAGTCGGTCAGGCGACCGTCCTCCAGGATCTGCAGCAGCGAGTTGAAGATGTCCGGGTGGGCCTTCTCGACCTCGTCGAAGAGCACGACCGAGAACGGCTTGCGGCGGACCTTCTCGGTCAGCTGGCCGCCCTCCTCGTAGCCCACGTAGCCGGGCGGGGAGCCGAACAGCCGGGAGACGGTGTGCTTCTCGGAGAACTCGGACATGTCGAGCGCGATCAGCGCGTCCTCGTCGCCGAACAGGAACTCCGCCAGCGTCTTGGACAGCTCGGTCTTACCGACGCCGGACGGGCCGGCGAAGATGAACGAACCGCCGGGGCGCTTCGGGTCCTTGAGGCCCGCACGGGTGCGCCGGATGGCCTGGGAGAGCGCCTTGATGGCGTCCTTCTGGCCGATGACGCGCTTGTGCAGCTCGTCCTCCATGCGCAGCAGGCGGGAGGTCTCCTCCTCGGTCAGCTTGAAGACCGGGATGCCGGTGGCGGTGGCCAGGACCTCGGCGATGAGCTCCTCGTTGACCTCCGCGACGACGTCCATGTCGCCGGCCTTCCACTCCTTCTCGCGCTTGGCCTTGGCCTGCAGGAGCTGCTTCTCGTCGTCGCGCAGGGACGCGGCCTTCTCGAAGTCCTGCGCGTCGATCGCGCTCTCCTTCTCGCGGCGCACGTCGGCGATCTTCTCGTCGAACTCGCGCAGGTCCGGCGGCGCGGTCATCCGGCGGATGCGCATGCGCGAGCCGGCCTCGTCGATCAGGTCGATCGCCTTGTCCGGCAGGAAGCGGTCCGAGATGTACCGGTCGGCCAGGGTGGCGGCGGCGACCAGGGCGGCGTCCGTGATGGAGACCCGGTGGTGGGCCTCGTAGCGGTCGCGCAGACCCTTGAGGATCTCGATGGTGTGCGGCAGCGAGGGCTCCGCGACCTGGATCGGCTGGAAGCGGCGCTCCAGCGCGGCGTCCTTCTCCAGGTGCTTGCGGTACTCGTCCAGGGTGGTGGCACCGATGGTCTGCAGCTCGCCGCGGGCCAGCATCGGCTTGAGGATGCTGGCGGCGTCGATGGCGCCCTCGGCGGCGCCCGCGCCGACCAGGGTGTGCAGCTCGTCGATGAACAGGATGATGTCGCCGCGGGTGCGGATCTCCTTGAGCACCTTCTTCAGGCGCTCCTCGAAGTCACCGCGGTAGCGCGAGCCGGCCACCAGGGCGCCCAGGTCCAGCGTGTAGAGCTGCTTGTCCTTGAGCGTCTCCGGGACCTCGCCCTTGACGATCGCCTGGGCCAGGCCCTCGACCACGGCGGTCTTGCCGACGCCGGGCTCACCGATCAGCACCGGGTTGTTCTTGGTGCGGCGGGACAGCACCTGCATGACCCGCTCGATCTCCTTCTCGCGCCCGATGACCGGGTCGAGCTTGGCCTCGCGGGCGGCCTGGGTGAGGTTGCGGCCGAACTGGTCCAGGACCAGCGAGGTCGACGGGGTGCCCTCGGCGGGCCCGCCGGCCGTGGCCGACTCCTTGCCGCCGCCGGTCTGGTAGCCGGAGAGCAGCTGGATGACCTGCTGGCGCACCCGGTTGAGGTCGGCGCCCAGCTTCACCAGGACCTGGGCGGCGACGCCCTCGCCCTCGCGGATCAGGCCGAGCAGGATGTGCTCGGTGCCGATGTAGTTGTGGCCGAGCTGCAGGGCCTCCCGGAGCGACAGCTCCAGGACCTTCTTCGCCCGGGGGGTGAAGGGAATGTGACCGGACGGGGCCTGCTGGCCCTGGCCGATGATCTCCTCGACCTGCTGGCGAACGGCCTCAAGAGAAATCCCGAGGCTCTCCAGGGCCTTGGCGGCGACGCCCTCGCCCTCGTGGATCAGACCCAGGAGGATGTGCTCGGTGCCGATGTAGTTGTGGTTGAGCATCCGGGCTTCTTCCTGAGCCAGGACGACAACCCGCCGCGCGCGGTCGGTGAACCTCTCGAACATCGTTTATCGCTCCTCAGAGCGGTCGGGCAGTTCGGGGTCCGTCCCCGCCCTGTCCTTCCGCATGCTAGTCCCGCTCAGCGGCGCGGCCCACGGATTCACTCCCCGGTAGAGGAGCGAGATGCTGCGCGACCAGCCGACACCAATCCCAACCTGATGATGGGAAACGGTGTTCCCACAGGTGGGCCGGATGCACCGGAATCCGCTACGCCATCGGCGAACATGAACCGCCGGTGCGGAGTCGGCCCGGCCCCGGCCGGTCGCCCATACTGCCCCTGGCCGGGTCGAAGAACCCGTCCACCTGCATTCATACCCGGTATCGGGGCGGTTCTCGCGCAGTTTCCGCGGTGGCGGTGTTCGCCTGGCGAGAAGTCGGGCCGCGGCGACGGCTGTTCACTGCCGGCCGGGACGGCCGGTACGCCGTTCCGGTGGTGTCCGCGTTACCGCTTCGCCCCTACAGCGTCGCACAGCCCGTGACGGTGGGGCCTCCCGAGCCCGGGCCCGGGGGGCCGCCGCACCGGGTTCTCCGGCGGGCCCGTGGGGGCGCGCCGCGGGGCGCGGAGGAGATTCCTCCGCGCCCCGCGCGTGCTTCGTCGTCCGGTGCGCGACAGCCGGGGCCCCGCACCCGCTCCGGCCCGCCGACCGCGACGGGGTCAGGCGACGTTGGCCTTGTCGTAGGCATCGCGGACGATGCTCGGCACCCGGCCGCGGTCGTTGACCTCCATGCCCTGCTCCTTGGCCCACGCGCGGATCTTCGCGGTGTCCGGGGCGCTGCCGCCGGCCGGGCGCTGTGCCGAGCCGCGGCCCGGGCGACGGGCGCCGGCGAGCCGGCCGCTCTGCTTGCGGCCCTTCTCCACGTAGGGCGCCAGCAGGCCGCGGAGCTTCTCCGCGTTGGCGCTCTTCAGATCGATCTCGTAGGCAACGCCGTCGAGCGCGAACGTCACCGTCTCGTCCGCCGACCCGCCGTCGAGATCGTCTTCAAGAATGACCTGCACCCTCTGTGCCACGGGCTTCCCTTTCCGCTAAACGACCCATTGCCTAAGGAAAGGAAAGCGCCTTTCTGCGGAAAACACAAACCCTTGACCGGCGCGGACCGGCTCAGAGGTGGAGCAGCATGCGCGAGTTGCCCAGTGTGTTGGGCTTCACCCGCTCCAGGTCGAGGAACTCCGCGACACCTTCATCGTACGAGCGGAGAAGTTCTTCATAGACGTCCGTGGCGATCGCCGCCGGGTCCGCCGAGGCCTCATCGGCTTCCTGAAGCTCACCGATCTCCACGAAACCGTGTTTCGCGAAGAAGCCCACCTCGAACGTCAAGCAGAAAATCCGACGGACGCCGAGCCAGCGGGCCGTCTGCAACAGCTTCTCCAGCAACTGGTGCCCGACCCCGAAGCCCCGGCAGGACGGATCGACCGCGAGGGTGCGGACCTCGGCGAGGTCCTCCCACATCACGTGCAGTGCGCCGCAGGCCACCACCGTGCCGTTGTCGTCGCGCTCGGCGACCCAGAACTCCTGGACGGATTCGAACAGCGTGACCGTTGGCTTGTCGAGCAGAATGCCGTCGCGCGAGTAGGCGTCGATGAGGCCGCGCACGGCCCGCACGTCGGTGGTCCGCGCACGGCGGATGGTGACCTCCATGGGCGGGACGTTATCGCGTCGCGCCGGGCGCGGTCTCCCCGGTATCCGGTCCGGCCGCCGCGGAATCCGCCGGCGGCGGATCGGGCGGGAACAGCGCCGCCACCCGCAAGGCGTCCCGCAGGGCTTCGCGCTGCTCCGGCGACATCAGCCCGAAGAAGTGCACCAGGGCGGCCGCCGGATTGTCGCTGGTGGCCCACGCGTCGTTCATCAGCGCCGCGGTGTAGGCCTCTCGGGACGAGACCGGTTCATATCGATAGGCCCGGCCGGCCCGCTCCCGGCGCAGCCAGCCCTTTCTGTGCAGCTTGTCCAGGACGGTCATCACCGTCGTGTACGCGATTTCGCGTTCCGACTGCAGATCCAGGAGAACCTCGCGAACCGTGACCGGTCGGTTCCACCGCCACACCCGGGTCATGATGGCGTTCTCTAGTTCGCCGAGTTGCCGGACCATAGTGCGGCCAGGATAGGGAGTGAATGGGGCAAATCTTGTGAAGTGCGCCAAACCGGCGCGCCGCCACCCCCGCTAATCGGGAATGGCGGCGCGCCGGTGCTCCGAGCGGCTGACGGCGTCAGTCGAGGTCTTCCTTGGCCTTCTGGGCCCCGCCCTGGCTGCGGACGATGGCCCGCACCAGGAAGCCGAAGCCGATCGCCATGACCAGCGGCGGCACGATCGCGCTGACGTAGTCCATCAGGTCACTCCTCCTCGGTCTTCTCCGCCGTCGCGGCGGAAGCCTTCGGCTCCGGCTTCACCAGCGGGAAGAGCACGGTCTCCCGGATGTTCTTGCCGGTGAGCAGCATGATCAGGCGGTCCACGCCGAGGCCGAGGCCACCGGTCGGGGGCATCGCGTACTCCAGGGCGCGCAGGAAGTCCTCGTCCACCTGCATCGCCTCGACGTCGCCGCCGGCCGCCAGCAGGGACTGCGCGGTCAGGCGGGCGCGCTGCTCGACCGGGTCGACCAGCTCCGAGTAGGCGGTGCCGATCTCGGTGCCGAAGATCACCAGGTCCCACTTCTCGGCCACGCCCGCGATCGAGCGGTGCTGGCGGGTCAGCGGGGAGACCTCGGTCGGGTAGTCCTTGATGAAGGTCGGCCGGACGGCGTTCTCCTCCAGCAGGCGCTCGACCATCTCCAGCACGATCTGGCCGTGGCCCCACTCCTTCTCGAAGGGGATGCCGTGCTCGGCGGCCAGCTTGCGCAGCTCCTCGACGGTGGTCGCCGGGGTGACCTCGACGCCCAGGTGCGCGGAGATGCCCGGGTAGACGCTGACCTCCGCCCACGGCTCGGCCAGGTCGATCTCGTGCTCGACGCCGTGCGCGTCGACGCCCTTGATCACCGTGGTGCCCAGGGCGTCCCGGGCGGCGTTGACGATCGTCTCGCGGATCAGCTCGGCCTGGGTGTCGTAGTCGCCGTAGGCCTCGTACGACTCCAGCGAGGTGAACTCCGGGTTGTGGGTGGAGTCCGCGCCCTCGTTGCGGAAGTTGCGGTTGATCTCGAAGACCTTCTCGGCCCCGCCGACCACCAGCCGCTTGAGGTACAGCTCGGGGGCGATCCGCATGTAGAGGTCGATGTCGTACGCGTTGATGTGCGTCTTGAACGGACGGGCGTTGGCGCCGCCGTGCACCGGCTGCAGCATCGGGGTCTCGACCTCGATGTAGCCGCGGTCCTCGTAGGTGCGGCGGATCGAGCGGACCACCTTGCTGCGCAGGTGCAGGATCTCGCGCGCCTCGGGGTTCACGATCAGGTCGACGTAGCGCTGGCGGACCCGGGCCTCCGGGTCGGTCAGGCCCTTGTGCTTGTCCGGCAGCGGCCGCAGGCACTTGGCGGTCAGCTCCCAGCGGTCCACCATCACCGACAGCTCGCCGCGCTTGGAGGTGATCACCTCGCCCTCGACGCCGACCTGGTCGCCCAGGTCGATGTCGCCCTTCCAGGCCGCCAGCCGCTCGGCGCCCAGCTTGTCCAGGGAGAGCATCACCTGGAGGTCGCCGGTGCCGTCGCGCAGGGTGGCGAAGCAGAGCTTGCCGCCGGTGCGGGACAGGATGACCCGGCCGGTGATGCCGGCGCGCTCGCCGGTGGCGGTGTCGGGCTCCAGGTCGGGGTGCTTGGCGCGGAGGTCCGCGATGGTGCTGGTGCGGGGGAAGCCGACCGGGTACGGGTCGACACCGGCCGCCCGGAGCCGGTCCAGCTTCTCGCGCCGGACGCGCATCTGCTCGGGAAGGTCGTCGGTCGCGGGAACAAGGCTCTGATCGCTCACCCCACAAGGGTAGCCAGCCGCACACCGTGCTCCGCGACCGGATTGCGTCTGAGGGGAGAGCGCCGCGCGGCGCTCTCCCCTCAGACGCGGGGCCGGCGGGCTCAGCCGGTGCCGGTGGCGAGTTCGACGTTCTCGGGCGCGCTGTCCGCCGGGGGCTCGGGGCGGGCGGGCGGCTTGGGGCGGCGGCCGAAGAGCTCGGCGGGGGTGGGCATCCGGTGCGGGCGGGGCGGGGCCGGCGGGGCGGCGGCGGGCTGCTCCGGGCGGGAGTCGCGGGAGTCGGTGCTGCTCATGGTGATCCGTCCTCCAACAGGGATGGGGAGACTGCTCGGCGGTGCGGCGGGGTTCGGTACGGCCACCAGGTGGCGGTGCTGCCCGGAGGTGAGGGCGAGCCGTTCGCGGACGGCCGCCTCGGCGAGCGCGTGGCAGCGGCCGGCCAGCCGGGAGCGGCGGGCCCGCTCGTGCTGCCCGCAGGGCTGCCGGGTGAGCCCGCGCAGCGCGGTGAGGTCCTCGGGCCCGGGCAGGTACCCGTCCGCCACGGCCTCCTCCAGCCGTTCCAGGTACCCGGTCGCGCCGCCGGGCAGGGCGGAGCGGTAGCGGCCGAGGTCGGCGAGCAGGAAGGCGCGCAGCCGGCCGCCCTCCTGGACGGCCTCGTCGATCGCCTCGGTCAGGTACAGCGCGTCCTGGACGTCCTCGGCCCACAGCTCGGCGCCCGGGCCGGCGCAGGCGGTGCGGTCGGGCCGCTGGAGGTGGACGGGGACGGCGGGGTGCAGGGCGTGGGCGAGGGCGCGGCGCAGCACGCGGACTTCGTCGGCGCTGAAGGCCATGCCGCCGCGCGATCCGTGTGGCGTAGGCATGGGTTGACACTACGTGAGGAATATCCGATTTGTCGGTAACGTCGCGCCGAACAACCCACGATCGGCCGGACGGGAGGAACCGCCCGGCCCCGCGCCGGGGAGCGTCAGCTCGGCCGGTTGCGTTCGTAGACGAGCCGCAGGCCGATCAGGGTCAGCCAGGGCTCGTGGACGTCGATGGTGGTGGCCTCGCCGAGGACCAGCGTCGCCAGGCCGCCGGTGGCGATGACCTGGACGTCGTCCGGGTCCTTGGCCAGCTCCCGGGCCATCCGCTCGACCAGGCCGTCGACCTGGCCGGCGAAGCCGTACAGGATGCCGGACTGCATGCCCTCGACGGTGTTCTTGCCGATCACGTTGCGCGGGCGGGCCAGCTCGATCTTGCGCAGCTGGGCGCCGCGCATGCCGAGCGCCTCGACGGAGATCTCGATGCCGGGGGCGATCGCGCCGCCGACGTAGTCGCCGCGGGCGTTGACCGCGTCGAAGGTGGTCGCGGTGCCGAAGTCGACCACGATGCACGGCCCGCCGTACAGGTGGTTGGCGGCCAGCGCGTTGACGATCCGGTCGGCGCCGACCTCCTTGGGGTTGTCCATCAGGACGTGCACCCCGGTCTTCACGCCGGGCTCCACGATCACCGCGGGGACGTCGCCGTAGTAGCGGCGGGTCACCTCGCGGAGCTCGTGGAGCACGGCGGGAACGGACGAGCAGATCGCCAGCCCATCCACCACGGCCTCCCGGACCGCGGCGTGGTTGCCCATCAACCCCTGCAGCAGCACCGCCAGTTCATCGGCCGTGCGGCGCGGATCGGTGGAGATCCGCCAGTGTTCCACCACGTCCTCGCCGTCGAACAGGCCGAGTGTGGTCTGGGTGTTGCCGACGTCGATGGTGAGGAGCACGGGGACGCTTTCTGCGAGTCGGGACGGGTCTGCGGTCGACTCCGGACGGTCAGGCGCGCAGGTCCAGGCCGATGTCCAGGACCGGCGAGGAGTGGGTGAGCGCGCCCACGGCGAGGAAGTCGACACCAGTCTGGGCGACCTCGCGCGCGCTGGCCAGGGTCAGCCCGCCGGAGGCCTCCAGCCGGGCCCGGCCGGCCACCAGCGCGACGGCCTCCTTCAGCTGCTCGACGGAGAAGTTGTCCAGCAGGATGAGGTCCGCCCCGGCGTCCAGCACCGGCGTGATCTGCTCCAGGGTGTCCACCTCGACCTCGACCGGCAGCTCCGGGTAGGCGGCCCGGACGGCCCGGAAGGCCTCGGCCACGCCGCCCGCGGCGACCACGTGGTTGTCCTTCACCAGCGCGGCGTCCGAGAGCGCCATCCGGTGGTTGGCGCCGCCGCCGCAGCGCACCGCGAACTTCTCCAGCGCGCGCAGGCCCGGGGTGGTCTTGCGGGTGTCCCGGACGACGGCGCCGGTGCCCTCCAGGGCGTCCGCCCAGGCCCGGGTCGCGGTGGCGATGCCGGACAGGTGGCAGAGCAGGTTGAGGGCGCTGCGCTCGGCGGTCAGCAGGTCGCGGGTACGCGAGCGGATCGACAGCAGGACCTGGCCGGCCTCGACCCGGTCACCGTCCTCGACGTGCCGCTCGACCTCGAACTCCTCCTCGCAGACCAGCGAGACGACGGCCTCGGCGATCCGCAGGCCGGCCACCACGCCGGCCTCGCGGGCGGTGAAGTCGGCCGTGGCGACGGCCTCGGCGGGCACGGTGGCCACCGAGGTCACGTCCTCGCCGCCGGCCAGGTCCTCGGCCAGCGCCAGGGTGGCGATGTCCTCGACCTCGACCGGGTCCAGCCCGGCGTCCTCCAGCAGCTCGGCCAACTGCGGGTCCAGGCCGGTCTCGTAGCCCTCGCCGTCCCCGCAGGCGCAGCCGTCGCCGCAGCCGCCCTGGTCGGCCAGGGGGAGTTCCTCGTGGGAGTGGGTCATGGTTCTACTGCTCCTCAGGGGTGCTGACGGGGTCGCCGGAGGGGGCGAGGGTGGTGATCAGGTGGCGCCGCCAGTGGGCGTCGTCGCGCTCGGGGAAGTCCTCGCGCCAGTGGCAGCCGCGGGTCTCCTCGCGCTGCGCGGCGGCCGCGACCAGGGCGGAGCCGACGAGCAGGAGGTTGGCGGCCTCCCAGGTCTCCACCCGGGGGTCGGCCGGCTTCTCCTCGGCCACGTGCGCGTACGCCTGCTCGGAGATCAGCGCGAGCCCCGCCGCGGCCTCGGCCATCAGGGCGGCGGAGCGCAGCACGCCCGCGCCGCGCGACATCAGCCGCTGGATCTCGGCGCGCGCCTCGGAGGGCGGCAGCGGGACCGGCCGGGCGGCCTGCGCGGCGCCCACGTCCACGGTGCGCTCGGGCAGCTCGCCGGCCGCGTGCCGCTCGGCCAGGTCGGCGGCGATCCGCTCGGCGAAGACCAGGCCCTCCAGCAGGGAGTTGGAGGCCAGCCGGTTGGCGCCGTGCACCCCGGTGCAGGCGACCTCGCCGCAGGCGTACAGGCCCGGGACGGAGGTGCGGCCGTGCCGGTCGGTGCGGACGCCGCCGGAGGCGTGGTGCGCGGCCGGGGCGATCGGGATCGGTTCGGTGACCGGGTCGATGCCGTGGGCGCGGCAGGCGGCGAGGATGGTCGGGAAGCGGTGCTCCCACATCTGCGCGCCGAAGTGCCGCCCGTCCAGGTACATGTGGTCGGCGCCCTGCTCCTGCATGCGCCGGGTGATCGCCTTGGCGACGATGTCGCGCGGGGCCAGCTCGGCCAGCTCGTGCTGCCCGACCATGAACCGCACGCCGTCCGCGTCCACCAGGTGGGCGCCCTCGCCGCGCACGGCCTCCGAGACCAGCGGCTGCTGGCCCTCGGCCTCCGGGCCGAGCCAGAGCACGGTCGGGTGGAACTGGACGAACTCCAGGTCGGTGACGGCGGCGCCGGCCCGCAGGGCCAGGGCCACGCCGTCTCCGGTGGTGACGGGCGGGTTGGTGGTGGCGGCGAAGACCTGGCCCATGCCGCCGGTGGCGAGCACCACCGCGCGGGCCCGGACGGCGCCGACGCCGTCGCGGGTGCCCTCGCCCATCACGTGCAGGGTGAGGCCGGCGGTGTGGCCCTCGGCGTCGGTCAGCAGGTCGAGGACGAGGGCGTGCTCGATCAGTTCGAGGTCCGGGTCCTCGCGGACCGCGGCGACCAGGGCGCGGGAGACCTCGGCGCCGGTGGCGTCCCCGCCCGCGTGCACGATCCGGTGCCGGTGGTGGCCGCCCTCGCGGGTGAGCAGGATCTCGCCGGCCTCGTCGCGGTCGAACGCGGCGCCGACCTCGATCAGCCGGCGGACGGAGTCCGGGCCCTCGGTGACGAGGGTGCGCACGGCCTCCTCGTCACAGATCCCGGCGCCGGCGACCAGGGTGTCGTCCAGGTGCTGCTCGGGGGTGTCCCCCTCGCCCAGGGCGGCGGCTATGCCGCCCTGGGCCCAGCGGGTGGAGCCTTCGTCCAGCATCGCCTTGGTGACCACCATGGCCCGCAGGCCGGCCTTGCGGACGTTGAGGGCGACGGTGAGACCGGCGACGCCGGAGCCGACCACGACCACGTCGGTGGTCGCGGTCCAACCCGGGGCCGGGGCGGTGAGGCGATGCGTAACGGACATGGCTCAGCGGCTCCTTCAGCGCGCGGCCGTGGTGGCCGCGCCGTCCTCGTCACGGTACGCCGCGTCCCCGCGGAGCAGTCCGCTGCCCTCCGGGGCCTCGGCGGGGTCGCCGCCGAAGCCGGTGATCCGGTTGTCCGCGTCCACGAACACGACCTTCGGCTCGTAGCCCTTCGCCTCGGCCGTGTCCATCTGCCCGTAGGCGATGAGGATGACCAGGTCGCCGGGGTGGACCAGGCGGGCGGCCGCGCCGTTGATGCCGATCACGCCGGTGCCGCGCGGGCCGGCGATGGTGTACGTCTCCAGCCGGGCACCGTTGTTGATGTCGACGATGTGGACCAGCTCGCCGGGGAGCAGGTCGGCGGCGTCGAGCAGGTCCTCGTCCACCGTGACGGATCCCACGTAGTGCAGGTCGGCCTGGGTCACGGTGGCCCGGTGGATCTTGGACTTGAGCATGGTGCGGAGCATGTGGTCACGCCTCCTGTGAGTGCATGCCGGAAGGGGTAACTGCCGAAGTGCCGAAATTACCGAATTGCCGAATTACCGAATTACCGAATTACCGAACGATGATGCGGACGTTGTCGATCAGGCGGGTCGAGCCCACCTTCGCGGCGACGGCCAGCACCGCCTCGCCCTGGAAGTCGTCCGCCGCCTCGGTGAAGGCGTGCGGGTCGATCAGGGCGAGGTAGTCAAGGGTGACACCCTCGGCGCCGTCCAGGACGGCCGCGGCGGCCTCGCGGACGGCCTTCGGGCCCTGCGCGGCGACGTCGCGGCCCGCGAACAGGGCCTTGGACAGGACGAGGGCGTGGGCCCGCTCCTCCTCGGAGAGGTAGCGGTTGCGCGAGGACAGCGCCAGGCCGTCCTCCTCGCGGACGGTCGGCACGCCGACGATCTCGACGTCGAAGTCCAGGTCGGCGACCATCCGCTGGATGACCGCCAGCTGCTGGGCGTCCTTCTCGCCGAAGAAGGCGAAGTCCGGGTCGGTGATGTGCAGCAGCTTGGCGACGACGGTCAGCACGCCGTCGAAGTGGCCGGGCCGGGTGGCGCCCTCGAAGCGCTCGCCCATCGGGCCGGCCGCCATCCGCACCTGCGGCTCGCCGTTCGGGTAGACCTCGTCGACGGTCGGTGCGAACACCACGTCGGCGCCGTTCTCCTCGGCCAGCTGCACGTCGGCGTCGAGGGTGCGCGGGTAGCGCTCCAAGTCCTCGGACGGGCCGAACTGCAGCGGGTTGACGAAGACCGTCACCGCGACCCGGCCCTCCCGGCCGACCTGCTTGCGGGCGGCCCGGATCAGCGCGGCGTGGCCCTCGTGCAGCGCGCCCATGGTCATCACGACGGCGTTGTCCACCGGCCGCTCGTCGGGCCAGAACGCGGCCTCGAAGTCGTCCACGGTGCGGGTCACGACGGCCCGGTGGACCTTCGGCGTCCGCTGGGCCTTGCTCGGCTGCTTACCGCGTGCCATCTAGCGCTTCTCCTCGTTGAGTACGTCCAGCAGCGCCGCCGCCGACGCTTCGTCGATCGTCCCGCCGGCGAGTGCCCGCTGCGCGGTGGCACGGGCCATCGCCCGGTAGGCGGCCGGGATGTCCGGGGACACCGTACTGAGCTGCGCCAGGTGGCGCCGCACGGTCCCCGTGTCGCCCCGGGCGACCGGGCCGGTGAGGGCCGCGTCGCCGGAGCGCAGGCTGTTGTCCAGGGCCGCGCCGAGCAGCGGGCCGAGCATCCGGCCGGGCTCGGCGACGCCGGCCGTGCGCAGCAGCTCCATGGCCTGCGCGACCAGCGTGACCAGGTGGTTCGCGCCGTGCGCGAGAGCCGTGTGGTAGAGCGGGCGGACGCCCTCGGGCACCCACTCGGGCTCGCCGCCCATCTCCACCACCAGCGCCTCGGCGACCGGCCGCAGCTCCTCGGGGGCGGTCACGCCGAACGGGCAGCCGGCCAGCCGGGCCAGGTCGACGGAGGTGCCGGTGAAGGTCATCGCCGGGTGCAGCGCGAGCGGCAGCGCCCCGGCCCGGGTGGCGGGCTCCAGGATGCCGACGCCGTGCGCGCCGGAGGTGTGCACGAGCAGCTGGCCGGGGCGGACGGCCCCGGTGGCGGCCAGACCGGCCACCAGGTCGGCCAGCGCGTCGTCCGGGACGGTCAGCAGGACGAGGTCGGCGGCGGCCAGGACCTGCGGCGGGGTGACGACCCGCACGCCCGGCAGCAGCGCGTCGGCGCGCCGGCGGGAGGCCGCGGACACCCCGGAGGCGGCGACCACGGTGTGCCCCGCGAGCTGCAGCGCGGCGCCCAGCGCCGGGCCGACCCGGCCGGTGCCCACCACGCCCACCGCGAGCCGGGCCGGCCGGTTACCGGGGTCCCCGGGGTCGCCGAGCGGGGCGAGACCACTGAAGTCGGACGAACTCATGTCCACCCTTGTCCTGAATGACCGTTCCAGTCCACCGCGGGTACCGGACGTACCGCCCCAGTCTACGGGGGCGTCAGTCCGTCGCCCCGGCCCGGATCAGCCCGGCCTCGTACGCCAGCACCACGGCCTGCACCCGGTCGCGCAGGCCGAGCTTGGCCAGGATGCGGCCGACGTGGGTCTTCACGGTGGCCTCGGACAGCACCAGCCGGGCCGCGATCTCGCCGTTCGACAGCCCCTGGGCGACCAGCAGGAACACCTCCCGCTCGCGCTCGGTCAGCGGGGCGACGACGTCCGAGCCGGGCGTGCTCTGCGGAGTGGGCAGCACCTCGGCGAAGCGGTCGATCATCCGGCGGGTGGTGGTCGGGGCGACCACCGCGTCCCCGCCGTGCACGGCGCGGATCGCGGCCACCAGCTCGGTCGGCGGGACGTCCTTGAGCAGGAAGCCGCTGGCCCCGGCCTTGAGCGCGGCGAAGGCGTACTCGTCCAGGTCGAAGGTGGTGAGGATGAGCACCCGCGGGGCGCCCGGCAGCGGGCTGCCGTCCTCCGCCAGGCAGATCCGCCGGGTGGCCTGCACGCCGTCCAGGCGCGGCATCCGGACGTCCATCAGGATCACGTCCACCGAGGTGTGCCGCAGTTTCTCCAGGGCCTGGACACCGTCGCCGGCCTCGGCGGCGATCTCGATGTCGCCCTGCGACTGCAGGATCATCCGGAAGCCGGTGCGCAGCAGCTCCTGGTCGTCGACGAGCATCACGCGGATGGTCAAGGGGGCTCTCCTCGGAGGGGTCAGTGTGCTGCCTTGAGCGGGAGGACGGCGCGGATGCGGAAGCCGCCGCCAGGGCGGGGGCCGACGTCCAGGCTGCCGCTGACCATGCCGACGCGCTCGCGCATGCCGATCAGGCCGTGGCCGGGGCCGTCGGTGCCGTGGGCGGTGAGCTGCTCGTCGGTGGTGCCGCGGCCGTCGTCCTCGACCAGGACGGCGAGTTCGCGTTCGCCGAAGTCGACGGCGACCCGGGCGTGGGCGTGCGGGCCGCCGTGCTTGCGGACGTTGGTGAGGGCTTCCTGCACGATCCGGTAGACGGTGAGCTCGACGCCGCGCGGGAGTTCGCGCGGGCGGCCCGAGGTGTCGTAGTCGACGTGCAGGCCGGCGGTGCGGACCTGTTCGAGCAGCTCCGGCAGCTCCTCGACGCCGGGCTGCGGCAGGTACTCCTCGGCCGAGGTGTCGGAGGTGCGCAGCACGCCCAGCAGGCGGCGCATCTCGGTGAGCGCCTGCCGGCCGGTGGCGGCGATGGTGCCGAGCGCCTGCTTGGCCTGCTGCGGGGAGTTGTCGAGCACGTACGCGGCACCGTCCGCCTGGACGATCATCACCGAGACGTTGTGCGCGACCACGTCGTGCAGCTCGCGGGCGATCCGGGCGCGCTCGGCGGCGACGGCGACCTTCGCCTGGGCGTCCCGCTCGCGCTCCAGCCGGGCGGCGCGGTCCTCCAGCTCGGTCAGGTAGGCGCGGCGCACCCGGGTCAGCCGGCCCCACGCCCAGCACAGGATGAACGGCGTGCTCATCAGCAGCATGATCAGCAGCGCCTCGCCGGCGGAGTACGGATGGGTGAGCACCTCGCCGCCCTGCACCGTCGTCTTCATCAGGTTCATCCGCCAGGACGCCAGCGGCCCGGCGGCCAGCCCGGCGGCCAGCGCCAGCCGGGAGGTCCACTTCTGGCCGAAGGCGGCGCCGGTGTAGGCGAAGACCAGGTAGGCGATGGAGGACCCGCCCGGATCGACGTCGGCGACCACCTGGCCGACCGCGACGCCGGTGGCGGCGCCGACGGTGACGTCGGGGAAGCGCCGGCGGAAGACCATCAGCAGCGGCAGCAGCACCGCCACCAGGACCTGGGCGTCGAAGCGCCAGCCGCCCTCGGGGTGGTCGGCGTTCGGCAGCAGGCCGAGGAACAGCACGATCGCCGCCCAGGCGGCGTCGACCACCATGGGGTGACGGCGGAGCCAGGCGTTGAGTCGATGCACCTCTCCAGCGTAGGCAGTCGCGCACCGTGCCCAGGTCAGCCGGTAGGGCGATCCGGTCCTACTCCGTAGGTCGGAGACGTCCCGGTGCCGGTTCCGAGGGGAGGCCCGGAGCCGGGTAGCGTCCCCGTCCATGACGTGGATGCGGTGGGCGCCCGCCGTGGAACAGGCGCTGTACGACCCGGACGGCGGTTTCTACCACCGGCCCGAGGGCCCGGCCGGGCACTTCCGCACCTCGGTGCACGCCTCGCCCAGGTTCGCCCGTGCGGTGGCCCGGCTGCTGCTGGAGGTTGACGCGGCCCTCGGCCGGCCGGAGGAGCTGGCCCTGGTCGACGTCGGGGCCGGGCGCGGCGAACTGCTCACCGGGGTGCTGGCCGAACTGCCCGCCGAGGTGCTGGCCCGGCTGCGCCCGTACGGCGTGGAGATCGCGGACCGCCCGGCCGCGCTGCCGTCCACAGCCCTGTGGACGGACGAGCCGCCGCGCGGCGTCACCGGGCTGCTGTTCGCCAACGAGTGGCTGGACAACGTGCCGCTGGACGCCGGGGAGGTGGACGAGGACGGGGTGCTGCGCTACATCGAGGTGGACACCGCCACCGGCGAGGAGCGGTTCGGCGAGCCGGTGTCGGCCGCCGACGCGGCCTGGTCCGAGCGCTGGTGGCCGGTCGAACACCCCGGGGACTTCGTGGAGTTCGGCGGCCCCCGGGACGCCGCCTGGGCGCGGGCCGTCGCCGGGCTGGAGCGCGGTCTGGCCGTCGCCGTCGACTACGGGCACACGGCCGAGCGGCGGCCGCTCTTCGGGACGCACGCCGGCTTCCGGGACGGCCGCGAGGTGGCGCCGGTGCCGGACGGCTCCTGCGACGTGACCGCGCACGTCGCGCTGGACTCGATCGCCGTGCCCGGTCTCCACAGCCTGTGGACGACCCAGCGCGAGGCCCTGCGCGCGCTCGGCGTGACCGGCGCACGCCCGCCGCTCGCCCTCGCCTCCACCGACCCGGCGGCCTACCTGCGGGCGCTCGGCGGCGCGGGGGAGGGGGCCGAACTCACCGACCCGGCCGGACTGGGCCGCTTCGGGTGGGTCCTGCAGGCCGTCCGCATGCCGCCCCTGGACATTTTCAAAGCGGCTCCGAGCCTGGAGGCGCTGCCGGGATGGCAGACTCTGGGGGCATGAGGGAGACCACGGTCGGCATCGGGGCGGGCGCCGAGAACGTCACGGGCGAGACGGGCACCACCGACATGGTGCTCAACATCGGCCCGCAGCACCCCGCCACGCACGGCGTGCTGCGGCTGCGCCTGCTGCTGGACGGCGAGCGGATCGTCACCGCCGAGCCGGTGATCGGCTACATGCACCGCGGCGCGGAGAAGCTGTTCGAGGCCCGGGACTACCGGCAGATCATCATGCTGGCCAACCGGCACGACTGGCTCTCCGCGTTCTCCAACGAACTCGGCGTCGTGCTCGGCGTCGAGCGGATGCTCGGCATGGAGGTCCCCGAGCGGGCGGTGTGGCTGCGCACCCTGCTCGCCGAGCTGAACCGGGTGCTCAACCACCTGATGTTCCTCGGCTCCTACCCGCTGGAGCTCGGCGGGATCACCCCGATCTTCCACGCCTTCAACGGCCGCGAGGACCTCCAGCACGTGCTGGAGGAGGCCTCCGGCGGGCGGATGCACTACATGTTCAACCGGGTCGGCGGCCTCAAGGAGGACGTCCCGGCGGGCTGGCTCGGCCGGGTCCGCGCCGCCCTCACCACCGTCCGCGCGCAGCTGCCCGCCATCGAGGACCTCGTCCTCGGCAACGAGATCTTCCGCGCCCGCACCGCCGGCGTCGGCGTCCTCACCCGGGCGCAGGCCGAGGCGTACGGCGTCAGCGGCCCGATCGCCCGGGCCAGCGGCCTCGACTTCGACCTGCGCCGCGACGAGCCCTACCTCGCGTACGGCAGCGACGAACTGCGGCAGGTGCTCACCGTCGTCACCCGCGAGGAGGGCGACTGCCTGGCCCGCTTCGAGTGCCTGCTGGAGCAGACCGCCAACTCGCTGGACCTCGCCGACGCCTGCCTCGACAAGCTCGCCACCCTGGCGCCCGGCCCGGTCAACCAGCGGCTGCCCAAGGTGCTCAAGGCACCTGAGGGCAGCACCTACACCTGGACCGAGAACCCGCTCGGGATCAACGGCTACTACCTGGTCTCGCGCGGCGACAAGACGCCGTGGCGGCTCAAGCTGCGCTCGGCGTCGTTCAACAACGTCCAGGCGCTGACCGAGCTGCTGCCGGGCACGCTGGTCGCGGACATGGTGGCGATCCTCGGGTCGATGTTCTTCGTGGTCGGGGACATCGACAAGTAGGCGGGCCGCCCGGGCCGGCGTGCCGTTCGGCCGGCCGGCCGCTCAGTCCTTCCAGGCCTTCTTCGCGGACTTGGCCGGCTTCGCGGGGTCGGCCGGGTGCGGGGCCACCTTGCGGTCGCCCTTGGTGGCGATCCGCTCCTCGCACAGCCCCGCCAGCACGCCGTACGCCGCCTTGCCCATCAGCTCGGTGAGCTCCGGGCGGTAGCTGACGTACACCGGTTCGGCGCCCTGGTGCGCGGCCGGGGCGCCGGTGCACCACCAGTGCAGGTCGTGGCCGCCCGGGCCCCAGCCGCGACGGTCGTACTCGCCGATCGAGACCTGCAGGTAGCGGGTGTCGTCCGGGCGGTCGATCCAGTCGTAGGTGCGGCGGATCGGCAGCTGCCAGCAGACGTCCGGCTTGAACTCCAGCGGCTCGTGGCCCTCCTTGAGGGCGAGCGCGTGCAGGGCGCAGCCGGCGCCGCCCGCGAAGCCGGGGCTGTTCACGAAGATGCAGGCGCCGTCGACCCGGCGGGTCTGGCGGTCGCCGTCCTCGTCCAGCATGGTGATGCCGCCGTCCGACTTCAGCCGGCCCTTGGCGTCGGTGCCCTCGGCGAAGTTCTCCCACAGCTCCGGCGTCAGCCGGGCCGCGTGCTTCAGGACGCGCTTCTCGTCGTCCTCGTCCGAGTAGTGCGCGCCCAGCGTGCAGCAGCCGTCCGAGGCGCCGCGGCCCTCGCGGATGCCGTGGCAGCCCTGGCCGAACACGCAGGACCAGCGGGAGGTCAGCCAGGTCAGGTCGCAGCGGAAGACCTGCTCGGTGTCGTCCGGGTCGGCGAACTCGACCCAGGCGCGCGGGAAGTCCAGCGGGACCTCGTCGCGCGGGATCTCGCGGCGCAGCGTCGGCATCGCGAGGTCGACGGGGGCCGGGGCGGGGGCGGAGGCGGCCTCGGGCTTCGCCTTGGCCTTCTTCTTGGACGTTTCTGCTGGTGCCACCCGGCAAGGGTAGAGCTTTCCCGGCGAACCGGGCGGAACGGGAGGGTGGCGTTCCGCCCGGTGCCGGGGTGAAGGGGGAGTGAAGAGCTGCCGCGCTGTCGCGGGGCCGGGGCGCCCGGGTGCCTAGGATGGCGGCCGGTCGACGGGGAGGTACGGGGATGGCGAGCGGCGACAAGGCTTCCGGCGCACCGGAGTTCGTCCTCAGGCCGTGGGAACTGCACGGCGAGGGGCGGGAGTTCGAGAAGATCGGACGCGAGCTGACGAAGGCCGTGAGCGCCCTCGAACAGGGCCTCGCCGCCCTCGGCACCCCCTGGGGAGCGGACGGGCCGGGCGGCGTCTTCGCCGCCGCCTGGGGCCCGGCGCGCGGAGAACTCACCGGCGGGCTGCGGGGGCTGGCCACCCGGGTCGGGCAGGTCGGGGCCGGGCTGCACACCATGGCCGGGCGGACGACCGACACGGACACCTCGGCGGCGACCGGGTTCGGGGCGGGGCCGGCACTTCCCCCGCAACCGGCAACCCCGGGGGCGGCGCCGGCCGTCCCCCAGGACATGTCGGTCTGACGGCACCGGCCCGAACGGGAGGACGCGCGTGTCCCGGAAACTGCCCGAGGAACTGGTCCCGGCGCTGACGAGGACCGGCCGCCACTGGCCGCAGGCCGACGAGGACGGCCTGCGCAAGGCCGCCGCCCTGTGGCGGGAGTTCGGCACCGAGGCGGACGGCGCCGCCCGCCGCTGCGGCGAATCCGTCCGGCGGGTGACCGCCGACAACTCCGGCCACGCCGTCGACGCCTTCGCCGCGTACTGGCAGGCGTTCAGCGGCGGCGGCAAGGGCCACCTGGACGACGCGCACACGGCGGTCGGCCTGGTCGCCACCGCCTTCGACACGGCCGCCCGGGCGGTGGACGGCTGCAAGGCCGAGATCGTCACGACCCTGCGCCAGCTCGCCGCCGACCTCAAGCAGGCCGAGGAGGCCGCGGCGGCCTCCTCGGCCGCCGCCAAGGTCAAGGCGGCCGCCGGCGGCGGCGCGAAGGGGCTCGACGGCTTCGCGGCCAAGGTCAGGAACGCCGCCGCCGCGCAGGTCGCCGAAGCGGCGGAGGTCCTCGCCGTCGAGGTCGCCGGGCTGAAGATCGACGGCCTGCTCACCGAACTCGGCCGCGCCATGAAGGACGCCATGGCCACCGCCCTCAAGGAGCCGGCGGCCGTCCACCTGCTCCGGCTCGGCCCCGACACCAGGCACGGCAACGGCACCCGGGTCACCGCCGCCTCCTACCGCGGCGGCGCCGTCGACCCGCTCGGCGCCGGACTGCCCGCCGCCCTCGGCGAACCGGGTGTGCTCGGGCGGGGCGGCACCGGGCTCGTCCTGCTCACCGGCCAGGACGGCCGGCAGGTCGTCGGCGTGCCCGGGCTCAGCGTCGCGCTCGACGAGCACGGGCAGCCCGTCCTCGGCGCGGACGGCAAGCCGGTGATCCTGCGGGCGGACGGCACGCCCGTCGCCGACGCCACCGGGCTGCAGGTCCTCACCGGGCCGGACGGCAAGCCCGTCGTCGGGGTGCCCGGGATCGGCGTCGCGCTCGACGGGCACGGGCGGCCGGTGCTCACCGACCAGACCGGGCGGGAGGTCCAGGGGCTGGCGCTCGGCGACGCCGAGCGGAAGGGCCACCCGCCGGGGCCGCTGACGGCGGCCGCTGCCGGGAACGTCACCGGTGACGTCCCCGGTGATGTCACCGGGAACGCCCCCGCGGCGGCCCCGAACGGGCCGCACCGGGCCACGGTGCCCGCCGCCACCGACTGGTCGCCGCCGCCCGCGCGCGACGACGAACCGGCCTGGGGCGGCGGACACCAGCGGACGGCCGCGCCCGCCCACCGGAGCGGTGGCTCGGCGGGGTGGTCGGACGGGGACTACCCGCTGGCCGCGCCGGCGCCCGTGTCGGCGTCGGCGCCCGCGCCCTCGCACGGCGGAGGGAGCGCGCCCGTCACCGTCCGGACGGACTCGGTGGCCGCGCCGCCCGCGCCCGCCGGGCCCACCGGGCCCGCGTACGGCCCGACGTACGGCAGCCCGGCGTCGGAGGCCCCGGCGGCAGTCCGGCCGGTCGGGGTGCCCGGGCTCGTCGGCATGCCCGCGCAGTTCGGGACACCGGTGCCCGGCGCCGTCCCCCCGGTCGGGCCGGGGCCGCTCGCCGGCGGCGGGCCCGCACCCGCGGTACCCGGCGCGGCGCCCTTCGGCAGCGGCGTCGGGGCCGGTGCCGCGGCCGGTGCCGCGATCGGCGCGCCCGCCGTCCGCCCGCCCGCGGCCGGTGCCGCACCACTCCCGGTGCTGCCGCCGGTCGTCGGCACCACCCCGATCGTCGGTACCACCCCGGTGGTCGGGCGGCCCGAACCGCACCACCTCGACGGCCGCCGCCGCGACGGCACCGGGCCGGCCACCGACCAGAGCCTCCTCTGGGGCGTCGTCCCCGTCGCCACCGCTCACGCCACCGCCCTCCAACTCGCCCTGCGCGCCCGGCGCGACGCGACCCCGGACGAGCTCGCGGCACGGCTGCGCACCATCGCCGACAGCCGCCCCTATGGGCGGCCCGGCGGCCTCGCCCCCGTCGACCCCCAGCACCAGGCCGAACTCGAACGCCGCGCGCCCCGGGACGAGCACGGCTGGTTCGTCCGCCACCCCGATCCGGCCGCGGCCGGCGACTGGGCCGAGGCCGTCAACGACGGCGGGTACCGCGAACCCGGGCGCGCCAACAACAGCCTGGAGATCGCGCTCTCCGCCGTCGACACCTACACCGGCCGCCCCACCTGCGCCGCCCCGCGCATCCCCACCGAGGGCGACGCCGGCGAACGCGGCGGCCGCGACCGCGCCGAACGCGAACTCGGCGCGCCCTTCCAGGACCTCGGCGACGGCGGCCAGGCCTTCGACCGCCTCACCGGAGAACTGCGCCGCGCCGGCCACGGCTCCCAGGCGGTCCTCCTCACCCTGGACGGCTTCGGCCGCCCGCACGCCTGGAACGCGGTCAACCACCAGGACCACGTCACCTACCTCGACCACCAACTCGCCCGCCGCGCCCCCACCCCCCTCCACCCCGCCACGCACGGCCTCTGGGCCATCGCCCTCGCCCCCGAAGGCCACCCCCTCGACCTCACCCCCACCCCGTGACCCCCCCAGGCCCTCGGCCTGACCACCTGCACCAGAAGTCGGCAGGGCCGACTTCTGGTGCAGGTGAGGGCCTCCGGCCTGACGTCCCGCGCGGGCCGGTTGCGGCGTGAGAAGTCGGCTAGCCCGACTTTTCGTGAGAGCGGGAGGGTGCCCGGCCCGCTTTCGGCGCGGGCCTCTGCGCTCGGGGGTCTGCGCTGCGCCGGAGGTCTCGGTCGCGCGGGAAGTCGGCAGGGCCGACTTTCGGGGTGCCGGGGGTCGGCCGGCCCGGCGGGTCGCTGACGCACGAGAAGTCGACCGGCCCGACTTTTCGTGCGCGATGGCTGCTGCCGGGGGGCCGTTTGCTCTGGGGGCTGGAAATTGGCCGGATTGACTTCTCCGGCAGGGGGGTTTGTTCGGCTGAGGTTTGGGTGGGGGCGGCCGGATGTGCTGCGGGGGTGTTGCTCGGGCGTAGGGTCGCGGCGGGCGGTTCGGGTGTGGGGCGGACGGTGGGACGGGGGTGCGCGGGGTGATCTCGCGGGCGCAGGCGGTGGAGGTGGGGAACCGGTGGATCAACGGGGACCTGCCGCAGGGGGCCGGGCAGGGGCGCCGGGTCCGTACGCACGAGTTCGAGTGCGGCTGGGTGGTGTGGGCCGAGCCGGCGCCGGTGGCGGTCGATCCGCGGACAGGTGAGCGCCGGGCGCCCGAGGAGGTGGGGGCGGCCTGTGGCGTGGTGGACGGGCTGAGCGGGCGGTTCACGGTGTGGCCGTCCGTGCCGGTGGACGAAGTGGTCGCCCTCTACCGGGACTTCGTGGGCGCGGGCGGCTACGACCCGGCCCTCCCGCCGGCCACCGGCCGGGGTGCCCGCGCCGAGCTGGTCTACCGGGACGCCGCCGGCGAGCCGTGCTCGCTGGCGCTGCGTTCGGCGCCCGGCCACCCGCATCCGGCGCTGCGCGGCTGGTGGTGGCTGCGCGAGCAGGGCGTGGCGGCCGAGGATGTGCTGGCCGTCCGGACTGATCTGCGGGTGGGCGCGCTGCCCGGCGGCTACTGGGCGTACGCGCTGGCGGCCGAACTGCCGGACGTCCGGCTGGAGTTCGCCCTGCCGTACGGCCCGCGCTTCGACCGCCGGGCCGCCGCGGTGCGGGCGCTGCCCGCGCCGGAGGACGGCGGCCCGGCCCGTAACCGGGTGCCGTTCCCGCGCGGCCCGATCGGTACCCGGGCCCCGGCGGGGCCGGACGCGGTGTCGAACGCGGAGCCGGACGCGGTGCTGGCGGCCCGGCTGGCCGAGCGGTTCGGCCCGGCCGGGGTGCGGCGCTTCGATCCGGCGGACGTGGTCCGCGCCGGGTTGCCCGGCGAGCCGGCGGCCCTGCTGCGGACGGTGGGCGTGCCGGTCGGCGTCCCGGGTTTCTTCGCGCTGCACCACCCGGGGGTGGCCGCGATCGCGGACGGGTCCCGCCCGCCCGGCGCGCTGCCCGTCCTGGCCGCCCACCTGGCGGGGCTCGGGCGCGGCACCCGGGTGGCCGAGCGCGAGCGGGCGGCGCTCGACGGCCGGGTGGTGCTCGGGACGGACGGCTGGGCGCTGGTGACCCTGGACGCGGCGGACGGCGCCGTCCGCGCCGTGGACCCGGACGACGCGACGGCCCGGCACTGCAACGCCGACCTGCGCTCCTTCCTCCACTGCCTGGAGCTGTTCGCCGACCGGCTGCCCGGCCTGCGCGGGCTCGACCCGGCGGCCACCGGAGCGGCGGTGGACGCCTTGCAGCGTGCGCTGGCGGCCCGGGACGGTACGGTCTTCGACGATCCGGAGAACTGGTGGGCCGTGATCGTCGAGCAGCTGTGGGACGGGCTGCTCTGATCGATCCGGGTCACCGGTCCCGGCCGTTGTCCCTCTCGGAGCGGGACGCGGACGGACCGCCGGGAACCGAACCGTGCCGTCGAGCGGTCAGAGCAGTTCGACGAGACCGCCCGAGCAGGAGCTGGAGCCACCGAGCCGTGACCGCCTCGCCCCGCGCCGCCCAGACGGCCGTCCTTGCCACGCTCGCGATCCTGGCCGCCGGGTGCGCCGCCGGCCCCGCGGGCGGCCCCGTGCTGCGGGACCGCGCCCAGGCCGCGCCGCCGGCCTGCGACAACCCGGTGGTGGTGGGCCACCGCGGCTCTCCGCGCAGCGCGCCCGAGAACACCATGGCCTCCTTCGAGGCGGCCCTCGACCAGGGCGCGGACTGGCTGGAGACGGACGTCCAGACCACCCGGGACGGGGTGCCGGTGCTGATGCACGACCCGACCGTGGACCGCACCACCAACGGCAAGGGCGCGGTCGGCGACCTGACCGCCGCTCAGGTCGCCGCGCTGCGGGTGACGATCGGCCCCGGCTCGCCCGAGCCCGTGCCCACCCTGGAGCAGCTGCTCAAGCGCCTGAGCACCAGCAACGCCACGCTGCTGATGGAGATCAAGTGGCAGCGCACCCCGGAGGACGTCACCCGGATCGCCCGGATCGCCGCCGCCAGCGGCGCCCAAGTCATCCTGTACTCCTTCTCCGTCGACCACCTGCGCCGCGCCCACGCCGCCGCCCCCGGCCTGCCGCTGGTGCTGATCCAGGGCTCCGCGATCGCCGAGAACCCGGGCGACCTGCCGCTGCGCGGCGTGGCACTGGAGACCTCGCTGGCGGGGGCCGCCCGGATCGCGGCCGAGCGCCGGGCCGGCCGCGAGGTGTACGTCTGGACGGTCGACGACGAGGAGTCCTGGCAGACGATGGCCGCCCGCGGTGCGGACGGCGTGATCACCGACACCCCGGGCAAGGCCCGCCACTGGTCGGACGCGAACTGCCTGCCCGAGCGCCGGGTCTCCTCGCGCGGGCACTGACCACCCGGGGGCCGGCGGGCAGCACGCGGGGAAACCCGTGCGGAACCGGTCGGGAACCGGTCGGGAACCGGTCGGGAACCGGTCCCGGACCAGCGCGAATACCGCCACAACCGGTCTCCCCCCGCCCGTGATCGCGTAACTTGGAGAGTTATGCGACTCGGTGTGCTCGACGTAGGTTCCAACACGGTCCACTTCCTCGTGGTGGACGCCCATCCGGGCGCTGCCCCGCTGCCCGCTTACTCGCACAAGGCCGAGCTGCGCCTGGCCGAACTGCTCGACGAGACCGGCGCGATCAGCGAGACCGGCGTCGAGCGGCTGGTCGGCCACATCGCCTCCTCGCTGCGGGTGGCCGAGGACAAGGGCGTCGTCGACATCCTGCCGTTCGCCACCTCCGCCGTCCGCGAGGCCGCCAACGGCGAGGAGGTGCTGCGCCGGGTGGCCGCCGAGACCGGCGTCGAGCTGCGGGTGCTGTCCGGCCAGGACGAGGCCCGGCTCACCTTCCTGGCCGTCCGCCGCTGGTTCGGCTGGTCCTCGGGCCGGCTGCTGAACCTGGACATCGGCGGCGGCTCGCTGGAGATCGCCTCTGGTCTGGACGAGCAGCCGGACGTCGCCTGTTCGCTGCCGCTGGGCGCCGGCCGGCTGACCGCCCGCTGGCTGCCGGGGGACCTCGCCGACGCGGACGGGCTGCGCGAGCTGAGACGCCACGTCCGGGCCGAGATCGGCACGGTGGTCGGCGAGATCACCCGGCTGGGGCCGCCGCAGCACGCCGTCGCCACCTCCAAGACCTTCAAGCAGCTCGCCCGGATGACCGGCGCCGCCCCGGCGGACGCCGGCCCGTACGCGGACCGCCGGCTCACCCGGGTCGGGCTGTCCGCGTGGCTGCCCCGGCTGGCCGCGATGACCGTCGCCGAGCGGGCGCAGATCCCGGGCGTCTCGGAGGGCCGGGCCAAGCAGCTGCTGGCCGGCGCGATCGTCGCCGACGCCGCGATGGACCTGTTCGGCCTGGACGAGCTGGACGTCTGCCCGTGGGCGCTGCGCGAGGGCATCATCCTGCGCCGCCTGGACCACATGGACACCCCCGCCGACCGGCAGCCCCCGGCGCTCACCGGCTGAGCCCGGGCGGCGGGAGGACGGCCGGTTCCCGGCCGCCCGTCGGCCACCGGCTCCCCGTTCGGAGCGCCGTCCGCTTACGCTGTCTCCCGTGGTGCAACCAGCGGGCGAGGACGGTACGCGGGAGGGCCGCGCTTCCGGGGACGGGCAGCAGCGGCCGGACGGCCCGCGCCGCAAGCTCGGCAAGGCGGTCAAGGGCGCCACGGCGGCGCAGGCCGCGAAGGCCGTCAAGGCGGCCCAGCGCACCGCGAAGAAAGCGGCGACCAAGAAGGCGGCGGCCAAGAAGGCGGCGACGAAGACCGCCCCGACCGGGACCGCCCCCACCGCCGCGACCAAGAAGACCGCGACCGCCCGGGCCGCCGCCGAGACGGACCCCCGCGAGCCGCGCGAGCCCCGCGAGACCCGCACCGCCCGGGCCGCCGGCGCCGCCAAGGCCGCCGTCCAGTCGGTGCGCTCGGTCAAGGCCGCCAAGCGCGAGGCCGCCCGCCCGCCGCTGCTGCGCACCACCGACCGCCTCGTCCTGCCGCAGCACCCGGCCCTGCACATCCCCGACACCAAGGTCGTCCTCTCCACCGCCTCGGTGTACCCGGCGAGCACCGCCGTCGCCTTCGAGCTGGCCGCCAAGCTCGGCTACGACGGGGTCGAGGTGATGGTCTGGAACGACCCGGTCAGCCAGGACGTCGAGGCCCTGCGCCGGCTCTCCGACGCCCACCAGCTGCCGATCCTGGCCGTGCACGCGCCCTGCCTGCTGATCACCCAGCGGGTCTGGACCACGGACCCGTGGACCAAGCTGGTCCGGGCCCGGGCGGCGGCCGAGAAGCTCGGCGCGAGCGCCGTGGTCGTCCACCCGCCGTTCCGCTGGCAGCGCCAGTACGCCCGGGAGTTCGTGGAGGGCGTCAACCGGATGGCGGGCGAGACCGACGTCCGCTTCGCCGTCGAGAACATGTACCCGTGGCGCTACCGGGACCGCGAGGTGCTGGCCTACGCCCCCGGCTGGGACGTGACCGAGGAGGAGTACCGGCACTTCACCATCGACCTCTCGCACGTCGCCACCTCCCGGATCGACGCCTTCGGCATGGTCGAGCGGATGGGCGACCGGCTCGCGCACGTCCACCTCGCGGACGGCAGCGGCTCCGGCAAGGACGAGCACCTGATCCCCGGCCGCGGCAAGCAGCCCTGCGCCGAACTGCTGGAGCACCTGGCCCGCACCGGCTTCGACGGCCACGTGGTGCTGGAGGTCAACACCCGTCGCGCCGCCTCACCGGCCGAACGCGAGGCCGATCTGGCCGAGGCGCTCGCCTTCACCCGCTTGCACCTCGCCACCCCCTCGCACGTACGCTGACCGGGAGCCGGTGGGCCGTACCGAGGGGGATCAGTGACGAACGATCAGCGCTTCAGCGAGCTGCGCGGCTTCCGCGAGCTGGCGTCGAGCTTCGGCTCGGTGGCCGCCGAGTACGACCGCGGCCGGCCCGGCTACCCGGACGAGCTGTTCGACGAGCTGGAGCGCCTCTGGGGCCGCGGCGTCGAGGGCGTCCGGGCGCTGGACGTCGGCGCCGGCACGGGCATCGCCACCCGCCTGCTGGCCGCCCGGGGCGCGGACGTGGTCGCCGTCGAGCCCTCCGCCGGGATGGCCGCCCAACTCCTCGCCGTCTCACCGCAGTTGCCGCTGGTGCGCGGGGGCGGCGACGAGCTGCCCTTCCACGACGACTCCGCCGACCTGATCACCTACGCCCAGGCCTTCCACTGGACGCACCCCGAGAAGTCCCTGCCCGAGGCCGTCCGGGTGCTGCGGCCGGGCGGCGCCCTCGCCACCTGGTGGAACCTCTTCGACGAGACCGTCCCGTGGGTCCGCGCCCGCGACGAGCGGCTGTCCGCCGCGTTCGCGGGCCGCTACCTCGGCTACGGCCGGGTCGACGACCTGACCGCCCCCTTCGCCGCCGCCGGGCTGGAGGTCCACCGCGCCAAGCTGAGCTGGCAGCGGCAGGTGCCCGTCGAGCAGGTCGTCGACAACCTCACCTCCCGCTCGTACTTCGCCTCGCTCGCCCCCGAACTGCGCGAGCCGCTGCTCGCCGCGGAACGGGCCGCGCTGCTGGCCGAGTTCCCGGACGGCCAGGTCGTCGAGCCGTACGTCCTGGACCTCACCGTGGCCGTCACGCCCGCCTGATCCGCGCCCGACCGGAGCTGCCCGCATCGCGGACGGCTCGTCCACCCGGCGGACGGCGGGCGTAGGCTCGGTACCCACAGCGGCCCCCGCACCCTCCCATCGGCGGGGCGCCGGCGAGAGCCCCGAAGGAGTGGAGCACAGTGCCCGAGCTGAGGTCCCGTACGGTCACCCACGGTCGCAACATGGCGGGCGCCCGCGCGCTCCTTCGGGCCGCCGGCGTAGCCCGCGAGGACTTCGGCAAGCCGATCATCGCGGTCGCCAACTCCTTCACCGAGTTCGTCCCCGGCCACACCCACCTGCAGCCGGTCGGCCGGATCGTCTCCGAGGCGATCAAGCGGGCGGGCGGCATCCCGCGCGAGTTCAACACCATCGCCGTCGACGACGGCATCGCGATGGGCCACGGCGGCATGCTCTACTCGCTGCCCTCGCGCGACCTGATCGCCGACTCCGTCGAGTACATGGTCAACGCGCACTGCGCCGACGCGCTGATCTGCATCTCCAACTGCGACAAGATCACCCCGGGCATGCTGATGGCCGCGCTGCGCCTGAACATCCCGACCGTCTTCGTCTCCGGCGGCCCGATGGAGGCCGGCAAGGCCACTCTGGTCGACGGCACCGTGCGCAAGCTCGACCTGGTCGACGCGATCTCCCAGGCCGTCAACGAGAACGTCTCCGACGAGGACATCGCGATCATCGAGGAGAACGCCTGCCCGACCTGCGGGTCGTGCTCCGGCATGTTCACCGCCAACTCGATGAACTGCCTCACCGAGGCGATCGGCCTCTCGCTGCCCGGCAACGGCTCCGTCCTCGCCACCCACACCGCCCGCCGGGCCCTGTACGAGAACGCCGGGCGGACGGTCGTCGAGATCGCGAACCGCCACTACGACGGCGACGACGCCTCCGTGCTGCCCCGGGCGATCGCCACCCGCGCCGCCTTCGAGAACGCCATGGCCCTCGACATCGCCATGGGCGGCTCGACCAACACCATCCTGCACCTGCTCGCCGCCGCCCAGGAGGCCGAGCTGGACTTCGACCAGCGGGCCATCGACGCGATCTCCCGCAAGGTGCCCTGCCTGTCCAAGGTCGCTCCGAACGGCTCGTACTACATGGAGGACGTCCACCGGGCCGGCGGCATCCCCGCCATCCTCGGCGAGCTGTACCGCGCCGGGCTGCTCAACGAGGACGTCCACACCGTGCACGCCGACTCGCTCGCCGAGTGGCTCAAGACCTGGGACGTGCGCGGCGGTTCGCCCTCCGCCGAGGCCGTCGAACTGTGGCACGCCGCCCCCGGCTGCGTCCGCTCCGCCGAGGCCTTCTCGCAGTCCGAGCGCTGGGAGTCGCTGGACACCGACGCGGCCCGGGGCTGCATCCGCAGCGTCGAGCACGCCTACTCCGTCGAGGGCGGCCTCGCGGTGCTGTACGGCAACCTCGCCGAGGACGGCTGCATCGTGAAGACCGCCGGTGTCGACGAGTCGATCTGGACCTTCAGCGGCCCCGCCGTCGTGGTCGAGTCGCAGGAGGACGCCGTCGACGCGATCCTCACCAAGCGGGTCAAGGAGGGCGACGTCGTCGTCATCCGCTACGAGGGCCCCAAGGGCGGCCCGGGCATGCAGGAGATGCTCTACCCGACGTCCTTCCTCAAGGGCCGCGGCCTCGGCAAGGCCTGCGCGCTGGTCACCGACGGCCGCTTCTCCGGCGGCACCTCCGGCCTGTCCATCGGCCACGCCTCCCCGGAGGCCGCCTCCGGCGGCACCATCGCCCTGGTCGAGGACGGCGACACCATCGCGATCGACATCCCGGGCCGGACGATCTCCCTGGAGGTGCCGGAGGAGGTCCTCGCCGAGCGCCGCCGCGCGCTGGAGGCGGCGGGCGGCTACCGGCCGAAGAACCGCGACCGCCAGGTCAGCCAGGCGCTGCGGGCGTACGCGGCGATGGCCACCTCGGCCGACAAGGGCGCCGTCCGGGACGTCACCAAGCTCGGCTGACGGGGGCCCGGCCCGACCGGCCCCGCACGCCGTCGAGGGGCCGTCCGACCCCCTGGTCCCCAGGGGGTCGGACGGCCCCTCCGGCGTTCCCGGGCGGCCGGGTCATAATCGACGGTGTGAGCGAGCAGCCCCCCACCACCGCACCCGCGACCACCGGAGCCCCCGCGCCGGAGGCGATCCGCTTCTTCGGCACCACCTGGCTCGACCGGGACAACGGCTACTGGCTGCGCCGCGTCGGCGTGTCGGCCGGTTCGCTGGCCGCCGCGGCCGCCGCCGCGCTGGTGCTGCGCTTCGGCGTCGAGGGCGTCGCCCTCTCCGACAACGGCGGCTTCGTCAACGGGCTGCTGACCGCCGCCGTCGTGGTCTGCTCGATGATGTGCGTGCGGCGCACCTGGAAGCTGCTCACCGAGGGCCGGGACCAGCTCACCGGCTGGATGGCCGAGGACAAGTCGCTCGGCGCGGTCTGGCTGATCGGCGGGGTCGGCAGCCTGCTCGCCTACTTCGTCCGCAGCCTGGTCGAGGCGCCCGGCGAGGCCGTGCAGCGCGCCGCCTACGAGCGGGCCGTCGAGCAGCACGCCAAGCGCCAGGCGGGCCGCAGCGGCCGGCCCGGCGCCAAGGTGCCGGGCCGGGGCAAGCGCAAGAAGTAGCTCAGTAGCGGCTGACCGTGCCGCACTGGCCGTCGCCGTCGCCGGGCTTGAGGTCCCTGCTGCGGTCGTACGGGTCCGCCTCGGGGCCGGTCGGCTGGGCGCCGGGGGTGTCCGCCTGGGCGTTGTCGAACTGGTCGAACTCCGGGTGGTAGAAGCCGTCGTAGACGTCGCAGGCCGAGTTGCCGTACTCCGTCGTGCCGCCGTCGCCGTGCACCAGCTTCTTCGGGCTGACCTGGTAGCGGGCCGGGTCGTAGAAGCGGAAGTTCTCCACCCGGCGCACGATGGTGCGGGTGGTCCAGGTGTCGCCGGAGACGTCGTCCACCGGTACCACCAGGCTCACCGGCTTGGCCGTGCCACCGCCGGGATCGGCCGGCTGGGCGGTCGGCTTGCCCGCCGGGGGCTGGCTCGGCTTGGGCCGCTTGCCGGCCTCCTTGCCCGGACGCAGCGCGTACACGTAGCTGAAGTCGGTGCGGACCAGGACGCCCTTGTCGCCGTCGCTCTCGAAGCTGATCCGGCCCTGCACCTTGACCACGTCGCCGACCGGGACGGCTTCGCGCTGGTCGAAGCGGCTGAACCAGCTGGTCGGGTCGTTGTCCTTGGACGGGCTGTCGAGCGAAGCGGCCGCCTTGTCCCGCTCCTCGCGGTCCAGCATCGCCAGGGCGGCGTCCGGGCGGGCGCCCGTGATGACCTTCGGGTCCAGGTTGGCGGCGGCGAGGTAGTCCTTGACCAACTGCAGCTGTGCGGCGACCTGGTCGGCGGAGAACACGCCGGTGGCCTGGGCCTGCGGGAGGACGAAGGCCTCGGCGCCGTTCGGCCAGCCCTCGGCGGGGGAGCCGGCCCACGGGTGCGCCACGGTCGGCCGGTCCTTGGCGGCCTTCGGCGGCGCGGTGGTCGGCTTGGCGGTCTCCGGCGCGACGGTCGGGACGGGCGCGGAGGCGTCCGGAGAACCCCCGTGGAACCAGTTGCGCAGCCCGTCCACGTTCAGCGCGGCGAGCAGCACGGCGACGGTCAGCACGACGAACAGCGGGGTGCGCCACTCGAACCCGCGGCGGCGCGGCTTCGGGTTGCCCCACGGGTCGACGGCCTGGAGCTTCGGCCTGCGGCCGAAGCGGCGCTTGGGCGCCGGGCCGTCGTTGACCGAGCGGCGGCCGCCCGGGTCGACCGGCGGGGTGTGCTTCCACCGGGCGGCGAGCATGCGGGTGCGCCCGGCCTGCTCCTTGACGGTGGCGCCCTTGACGAACTCCTCGTCCAGGACGAGCTCTGCGAACGGGTCCTTCCCGCCCGCCTCGCGGCCCTCGTCGGGGCGCGGTTCCGGATCTTCGGCTATCGGCATCGCGCCAGTATGCCGACAGGGTGTGACGAACCGTCGATCGGGGCCACACCTTGTGGTGAACCCGTGGAGGAACCGGGCGGCCCGCGCCGCTCAGCCCTTGCCGCGGGCCTGCTTCACCGACCCCACCACGCCGACCACGGCCAGCAGGACGGCGGCGGGCAGGAGCGATTCGAAGAACGCCCAGAGCAGGCCCGGATCGCCGAGCAGCCACTGCGCCAGGGTGTTCAGCACCAGCAGCCCGCCGGCCGCCGGGAGGGCCGCCTGCCACGGGTGCGCGTCCGCCCAGCGACGCAGTCGCCGGTCGGCGGTGTCGCGGCGCAGCTGCCCGCCGAGCGTTCCGACCAGGAAGAAGAAGAACAGACCCCAGCCGGCCGGACCGGCCAGGATGCTCAGCGACCAGTGCCCCGAGATCAGGTCGATCCCCAGGACGGTCGCCCCCACCACCGCGCCGACTCCCGCGGCCGTCCGCCACGGGCCCACCGTCGCCGAGGCGACGGCGAGTTGCCGGTTCTCACGTCGGGACATGTCGTCGTGTGCCATGTCTCCACGGTGCGCCCGCCCGCTCCCCGGGGCCATAGGGGAAACCCCCGAGTTTCTCCCCAGTGCGACGGGCCCGCGACGAGCCCGCGACGGGCCCGCGGCGGAGCGACCGCACGCCGGCGCCGGACCGGCCGCACAGCGGCGCCGGACCGCAAGCCCACGGACCGGACGCTCCGGACGGGTGCCGCCGCGCGGTGCGAGGATGGCCGCAGTACCGAGGCAAGGAGCGGACCATGGGCAGCAGCGCAGCACACGGGCAGAAGATCGCCTTCCTGGGCACCGGCAAGATCGGCGAGGCCCTGCTCTCCGGTCTGCTGCGGGCCGGCAAGGACCCGGCGGACGTGCTGGTGACCGCCCGCCGCCCGGAGCGGGCGGCCGAACTCGCCGCCCGGTACGGCGTGGTCGCCGTCTCCAACGCCGAGGCCGCCAAGCTCGCCGACACCCTGATCCTCGCGGTCAAGCCGCAGGACATGGGCACCCTGCTGGAGGAGCTGTCCCCGTACGTCAGCCCGGACCGGCTGGTGATCTCGGCCGCGGCCGGCGTCCCGACCGCCTGGTTCGAGGCGCGGCTGGCGGCCGGCACCCCGGTGGTGCGGGTCATGCCCAACACGCCCGTCCTGGTGGACGAGGGGATGAGCGTGATCTCCGGCGGCTCCCACGCGACCGAGGAGCACCTGCGGCGCGCCGAGGAGATCTTCAGCTCGGTCGGCAAGGCGCTGCGGCTGCCCGAGTCCCAGCAGGACGCGGCCACCGCGCTGTCCGGCTCCGGCCCGGCCTACTTCTACTTCCTGGTCGAGGCGATGACGGACGCGGGCATCCTGCTCGGCCTGCCCCGGCAGGTGGCGCACGACCTGATCGTGCAGTCCGCGATCGGTGCCTCGGTGATGCTGCGGGACTCCGGCGAGCACCCGGTGAAGCTGCGCGAGGCGGTCACCTCCCCGGCCGGCACCACCATCGCGGCCATCCGCGAGCTGGAGAACCACGGGGTGCGGGCCGCGCTGCTGGGCGCCCTGGAGGCGGCCCGGGACCGGTCCCGGGAGCTGGCCTCCGGCGGGAAGTGAGCGCTGCGCGACCCCTCCCGCAAACGCGGCGCACCCCCTACGCTCTCGGCCTACATCGTCGTACCGGCCAGTAGCGAGGTCCCGCATGAGTGCTGCCGCGTCACCCGCGATCCCCCCTGGTCTGCGCGCCGGGCGGGCCGCGCTCGCCGTCAGCTTCCTGCTCCAGGGCACCGTCTTCGCCCTGCTGGTCACCGGCATCCCGGAGATCCAGCGCCGGTACGGGCTGAGCGACGGGCTGCTGCCGGCCTTCCTGGCGGCGGTGCCGATCCTGGCCGGGGCCGGTTCGCTGGCCTCCGAGCAGGTGGTGAAGCGGATCGGCGCCCGGGCGGTGCTGCGGGTGGTGCAGCCGGGCGTCTGCCTGAGCCTCGCGGCCGTCGGGCTGGGTGACGCGCTGTGGCAACTCGCCCTCGCGCTGGGCGCGTTCGGGCTGCTGGTGGGCGCGCTGGACGCCAGCATGAACATGCTGGGGGTGGGCCTGCAGCACCGCTACGGCCGCTCGATCATGATCGGGTTCCACGCCGCGTTCAGCCTCGGCGGCATCCTCGGCGCGGCGGTCGCCGGCCTCGGCTCGCACGTCGACCTCGGCCTGCCGGTGCTGTTCGGCGCCGCCGCCGCGGTGGTCGCCCCGCTCGCGGTGCTCACCGGCACCTTCTTCGCCGGACCGGCCGAGCTCGGCGACGCCGTCCGGGAGGCCGCCGAGGCCGCCGCCCGGTCCGTTCCCTGGCGGCCGCTGCTGCCGCTGTGCCTGGCGATGGCCTTCGCCTACATCGCGGACGCCTCGGTCTCCAACTACAGCGTCAAGTACCTCACCGACGGCCTGGGCAGCCGTGACGACCTCGCCAAACTCTCCTACCTCGGCTACATGGTGGCGATGCTGCTCGGCCGGGCCCTGGGCGACCGCGCGGTGCAGCGCTTCGGCGCCGTCCCGGTGGTCCGGGCCGGCGCCGCGCTGGCCGCGCTCGGCTTCGCGCTGGCCGCCGTCGCCCCCGCGCCCTGGGCCGGCATCGCCGCCTTCACCGTGCTCGGCTTCGGCATCTGCGCGATCATCCCGCAGGTCTTCGCGGCCGGCGGCCGGCTCTTCCCGGCCGACTCGGACGCCGCGGTGGCCCGGCTCAACCTGTTCAACTACGTGGGTTTCCTGGTGGGTTCGCCGCTGGTCGGCGCGATCGCGGACGCGAGCTCGTACCGCTGGGCGCTGATCGCCCCGATGCTGCTGGTGCTCGCCGTCCTGCCGCTCGCCGACCGCTTCGCCCCCGCCCCGGCCACCGCCACCGCCGTACCGGCGCAGACCGGCTGACCGGCGCCACCACCCCCACCGGCCGCGGCCCTGACAACCTGGCGGCCACCGCCACCCGCTACGGTGGAGGCCATGCCCGAAGCCGAGCGTGACCGCCCCTGTGGCCTGCACCTGTTCTGGGACGAGGCCGTCACCGCCTACGACTTCGGCCCCGGCCACCCGATGGACCCGACCCGGCTGGCGCTCACCATGAGCCTGGTCGAGGCCCTGGGGCTGACCACCGGGCCCGGGGTGACGCTGCGCTCCGCGCCCGCCGCCGGGGACTCCACCCTGCGGCTGGTGCACACCCGCGAGTACGTCGAGGCGGTCAGGCACGCCGCCGCCCACCCCGAGGAGTCCGACCCCCGGCACGGGCTCGGCACCGACGACAACTGGTCCTTCCCGGCCGTCCATTCGTCCGCCGCGCTGATCGCCGGCCAGTCCGTGGCCGCCGCCGAGGCGGTCTGGCGCGGCGAGACGCCGCACGCCGTCAACTTCGCCGGCGGGCTGCACCACGCGATGCCCGGCAAGGCCTCCGGCTTCTGCGTCTACAACGACCCGGCCCTCGCCATCGCCCGGCTGCTCGAACTCGGCGCCGAGCGCGTCGCCTACGTCGACGTGGACGTCCACCACGGCGACGGCGTCCAGGAGGCGTTCTGGAACGACCCCCGGGTGCTGACGGTCTCGCTGCACGAGCACCCGGCCACGCTGTTCCCGCAGACCGGCTGGCCCACCGAGACCGGCGGACCGGACGCCCCGGGTTCCGCCGCCAACCTGCCGCTGCCCGCCGGCACCGGCGACGCCGGCTGGCTGCGCGCCTTTCACGCGCTGGTGCCCGAACTGCTCGGCGCGTTCCGGCCGCAGGTCCTGGTCACCCAGCACGGCGCCGACACCCACCTGGAGGACCCGCTCGCCCACCTCGCCGTCACCGTGGACGCCCAGCGGCTGATCGCCGAGGAGCTGCACGGCCTCGCCCACGAGCACGCCGGCGGCCGCTGGGTGGCCACCGGCGGGGGCGGCTACGCGGTGGTCGACGTCGTCCCGCGGACCTGGACGCACCTGGTCGCCACCGCGGCCGGGCGGCCCGTCGACCCGGCCACCGAGACCCCCGAGGTCTGGCGCGCCGAGGTCCACCGCCGCACCCGCCGCCCCGCCCCGCTGCGGATGACCGACGGCGCGCGCCCGGTCTGGCGCGACTTCGAGGCGGGTTACGACCCCGCCGACCGACTCGATCAGGCCATCCTCGCGGCCCGCCGCGCGGTGTTCCCGCACCACGGACTGTTGGCCTGAATCCGGCGTTTCGCCCCTTCCCGGACCGCTCCGAGCCCCTGCCGGGGCGGGCCGTGCGTACGCCGACCGGTGCCATCCGCCGAGCGGCTACGTACTGCAACGGTCCTATCTCTCACCGTACGAGGACTGCACTTCCCCTCTTCCCACTGGTACCACCCATAACTACTCTGGGGATACACGTGTGCCGGTGGAGTCACCGGAGGGGAAGCCGGTGCCTTGCACACGGGTAAGGGTCGGGTGATGGTCATGAGTTCCGTCGAGCGCCCCCTGCAGGAAGTCGTCTTCCTGACCGTGGCGGAGGTCGCCGCGGTCATGCGGGTGTCCAAGATGACGGTGTACCGGCTGGTGCACAGCGGAGAGCTGCCGGCCATTCGGGTCGGACGCTCCTTCCGGGTGCCGCAGCAGGCGGTGCACGAGTACCTGAAGGAGTCCTACGTGCGGCTTGAGAGCGCGTAGGGCCCGGCTGGTCGGGCTCGGGTCCACGGCGGTGGTCCCGGGCCCGTTCGCCGCCGATTTCCCGCGAGTTTCCCGGTCCGGGGGAGTGCGATTACGGCCCGGGCGTCGTGGACGGTAGGCTAGGCCCTCACGTCAGTCGTATGGACTCCGTCTCTCACGGGCGAGAGTCTCAGTGAGCGAGGGTTGTTCCGTGGGCTCTGTCATCAAGAAGCGTCGCAAGCGTATGGCCAAGAAGAAGCACCGCAAGCTTCTCAAGCGCACGAGGGTCCAGCGTCGCAACAAGAAGTAGTGCCTGAGCCTGCGCCTCGTCCCCGCGTTCGCGGGGGTCGCCCGCGGACTCGCGCACAGCGGCGCAGGAAGAACTCGTCGACCCCGCCCTCGCGGGGATCAGGCGTTCCATCGCCCGCCCGGCCCCAGTGGCCCGGGCGGGCGGTGTCGTTTTACGGCCCGCCGGGCCGGCGCGGTACGGTGCACGCGGACCGCTCGGTCGAGAAAAGGGGTGCAGCACCGTGGGTGTGGTCGTGCTCGTCACCGGCGTGGCACGCCATCTGGGTGCCCGCTTCGTCGCCGAGCTCCGCCGCCGCCCGGGTGTGGACCTGGTCGTCGGCGTGGACGTGCAGCCGCCGAAGCGGTCCGCCGAGGAGCCGGACGGCCCGGCCGGCCGGCTCGCCCCGTACCGCTTCCACCAGCTCGACCTGCGCCGCCCGGCCGTCGCCCGGGTGATCGCCGAGCACCGGGTCGACACCGTCGTGCACCTCAGCGTCAGCGCCACCGGCCTCGGCTCCACCAACCGCTCCGCGGTGAAGGAGTCCAACGTCATCGGCACCATGCAGCTGCTCGGCGCCTGCCAGAAGGCCCCCGGGGTGCGCCGGCTGGTGGTGAAGTCGACCACCGGGGTGTACGGCTCCGCGCCCCGCGACCCGGCGGTGTTCAGCGAGCGGATGCAGCCCAAGAACCCGCCCGGCGGCGGCTTCGCCAAGGACGCGGCCGAGGTCGAGGGCTATGTGCGCGGCTTCGCCCGCCGCCGCCCGGACGTCGCGGTGACGGTGCTGCGCTTCGCCAACATCGTCGGCCCGCACGCCGACACCCCGCTCGTCGAGTACTTCGCGCTGCCCGTCCTGCCGACCGTCCTCGGCTACGACCCGCGGCTGCAGTTCGTGCACGAGGACGACGCCGTCGCCGTCCTGTGCCGGGCCGCCGCCGAGCCCGAGCCGGGCACCGCCAACACCGGCACCTTCAACGTGGCCGGCGAGGGCGTGCTGCTGCTGTCCCAGTGCGCCCGCCGGCTCGGCCGCCCCACCGTGCCGCTGCTGCTGCCCGCCGTCAGCTGGATCGCCGGCCTGGCCCGGCAGACCCGGCTGGTGGACGTCTCGCCCGAGCAGCTGCGGCTGCTCACCCACGGGCGGGTGGTGGACACCACGCGGCTGCGGGAGACCTTCGGCTACCGCCCGGCGTTCGGCACCCCGGAGGCCTTCGCGGACTTCGCCGCCGCGCAGGGCCCCGGCCTGCTGCCGCCCGGGCGGCTGGCCGCCGCCACCGACCGGCTGGCCGGCCTGCTCGACCCGGACCGGCCCGCCGTCACCCCCGCCGCCACCCCCGCCGTACCGAACCGCCCCCGCCGCCCGAGGAGCTGAACCCGCGATGAGTGCCGCCGCCGAGAACGCGCCGGGCGAGGCGAAGGTCATCCCGATCGAGTCCGCGCCCAGCTGGTCCGGGCCGGACGGGCCGACGCTGCCCGACCGGCTCGCCGGGGCGGTCGGCGGGGCGCTGTCCGGGCAGCTCGGCCCGGCGGCCACCAGACTGTTCGGCAAGGGCTGGGAGGGCCGGGCCACCGAGCGGCTGGCGTTCCTGCGCCGCCGGCTCACCGGCGACTACGAGGTCGACGAGTTCGGCTTCGACCAGGAGCTGACCGAGGAGGTGCTGCTCTCGCTGCTGCGCCCGCTGGCCGAGAAGTACTTCCGGATCGACGTCCAGGGCATCGAGAACATCCCGGCCGAGGGCGGCGCGCTGATCGTCGCCAACCACTCCGGCACCATCCCGCTGGACGCCCTGATGACCCAGGTGGTCATCCACGACCACCACCCGCACCGCCGGCACCTGCGGATGCTCGCCGCCGACCTGGTCTTCGTGCTGCCGGGGGTCAACGAGCTGGCCCGCAAGGCCGGCCACACCCTGGCCTGCAACGAGGACGCCCAGGCGCTGCTGGAGCGCGGCGAGGTGGTCGGGGTCTGGCCGGAGGGCTTCAAGGGCATCGGCAAGCCGTTCGCCGAGCGCTACAAGCTGCAACGCTTCGGGCGCGGCGGCTTCGTCTCCTCGGCGCTGCGGGCGAAGGTGCCGATCGTGCCCTGCTCGATCGTCGGGGCGGAGGAGACGTACCCGATGATCGGGAACGTGAAGACGCTGGCCCGGCTGCTGGGCCTGCCGTACGTGCCGATCACGCCGACCTTCCCCTGGCTGGGGCCGCTCGGGGTGCTGCCGCTGCCGACCAAGTGGACGATCCGCTTCGGCGAGCCGATCGCCACCGACGGCTACCCGGCGGAGGCGGCGGACGATCCGATGCTGGTCTTCGACCTGGCCGACGAGGTGCGGGAGACCATCCAGCGCACCCTCTACGAGCTGCTGGTGCAGCGGCGTTCGGTGTTCTTCTAGCGGTGTTCCCGCAGGCTCCCGCACGGGCTCCCGCACCGTGAGGGGCCCGGCGGATCGGGTTCCGCCGGGCCCCTCACGGGGTCGCTCAGCTGCCGCCGAGGATGCGCAGCCCGGGCAGCAGCCCCGGGATCAGTGGCGGTACGTCGACGCCCTGCTGCGGGGCGCCGCCGGCCGCGCCGGGCGTGCCGGAGGCCTGCGGGGCCGGCGGCGGGGCCGCGTCGGCGCTCGGCGAGGGCTTGGCGCCGGTGAGCCCGCCGGTGAGGTCGCCGACCAGCCCGTTGACGGCGTCCGCGCCGTTGCTGGGCACGGCGCTCGGCAGGCCGCCGCCCTTGGCGCCGGTGCCGGGCAGGCCGAGGCCGGAGCCGACCGGGGTGCGGTCGGTGCCGCCGGGGCGGGCCGTGCCGCCGCCCGTGCCGGTGCCGCCGTCCTGGGGCTGGTCGGCTCCGGGCGCGGTGCCGGTGCCGCCCGCCGGGGTGTCGGCGGGGGCGCCGTCGGTGGCCTGGCCGGACTGTCCGCCGCCCACTCCGGTGCCGGCCGGTCCGCCGCTCTTCGCGGCGGGCTGGGCCAGGCGCAGGGGCGCGACGTCCTCGCTTATGTCGTCGAAGAGCTGGTTCACCAGGTGGGCCTGCTGGGTGAGTTGGACGGGCAGCTTGCCTTCCAGCTCCGTCCAGCTGCCGTCCTCGTCCTGGGCGAAGCCGGCCAGCGCGCGCATCGGGTCGAGCGAGCCGTTGCTGCGGTAGATCGAGCGCAGCAGCTCACGGCCCTTGAGGGCGTCGGCGTGCATGTCGTCCAGTGCGCGGCGGACCCGGTCGACGGTGCTCGGGCTGAGCGCGCCGGCCGGATCGGTGCGGCCGACCAGGGTCCTGGCCTCGCCGAGCCGGGTGGCGGCGTTGTCGAGCAGCAGCTGCCCGCGCTCGGAGTCGGAGTCCGCGAAGTCGAGCCGGAGCCCTTCCAGACCGCGCTTCATGCCGTAGAGCGTGTCCCCGGGGAGGGCGTTGGAGCTGGCGGCGGCGGCGCCGGCCAGGCTGCCCACGGCGAGCCCGGCGACCAGTCCGCCGATGGCGAACCGGCGGCTCCAGCGGCCGCGCGGCGCCGTGCGGATCGCCCGGTGGCGGCGCTGACGGGGCACCGTGGCGCCCGGTCCGCCGGCGAAGGCCTGCTCGAACGCGGCCATCAGCTGGGCGCGTTGGACCGTGCGGACCTCGCGGTCCAGCTCCGGCCCGGGCAGTGCTCCCAGTGCGTCGGCCACTGAGACCAGTTCGGCCACCGCGGTCGAGCCGGCGCCGGTGGCGACGGTGTCGGCCGAGCCGGTGCCGTCCGCCTGGCGTTGCTCCGTCTGGTGGGCCTCCAGCGCCTCGGCGAAGGCCTTCGCCCGTCGGTGCTCCAGCACGTTTGCCGTCACGGGCCACACCTCCCTTCGTCGTTGTCGACACCCCGGCCTGCCGGACGGTTGCCTCGGCTGGCCAAAGCCACTCCATCGGGTGACAGGTCGCAATTCGGCTTGACCGTACGCCTGGTGGAGACTTGCACGCTGGCCAACGAGCGGTACGGGCGGTCGGTTACGCGTGGCTGATCATCGGATCGACCGTTCACCCGGACGTGTCGGTCGCGCACGGATGGTGACGACCGGTCCGCCCGGCGGGCGGCTATCGCGGCTTCGGGCACCGCGGCCTCACCGCGCGTCGGGCGGGAGCAGGCGGGCCAGCGTGCGCACGGCGCGGTACTGGAGGGTCTTGATGGCACCCTCGTTCTTGCCCATGATCCGCGCCGTCTCGGCCACCGAAAGCCCTTGCAGGAAGCGGAGGGTGACGCACTCCTGCTGCTGCGGGTTGAGCCGGCGCACCGCGTCCAGCAGGGCGGCGTTGGAGAGCGACTCCAGCACCGACTCCTCGGGGCTGCGCTCGCACTCGTTGGAGTCGAGCATCTCGCCGGTGGTGACCTCCAGGCGGAAGCGGCTGGACTTGAAGTGGTCGGCGACGAGGTTGCGGGCGATGGTGACCAGCCAGGCGCCGAAGTCCCGGCCCTGCCAGGTGAAGGTGCCGATCCGGCGCAGCGCGCGCAGGAACGTCTCGCTGGTGAGGTCCTCGGCGGTGGCCCGGCTGCCGACCCGGTAGTAGATGTACCGGTAGACGGTGTCCGCGTAGTGGTCGTAGAGCCGGCCGAAGGCCTCGCTCTCGCCGTTCTGGGCCCGCTCGACCAGCTCCATGATCGGGTTGTGCTCGGTCTCGTAACCGGGGCTGGGCGCCGTACGGGTGCGGCCGCGGCCGATGCCGGTGGTGCCGGTGCGGCCGCGCGAACCGGTGCCGGCCGAGCCGGCCGCGGTGGTGCGCAGCAGCGTTCCGGTGCCGTGCTCGTGGCCGTACGGCTGGCCCAACGGCGCGCCTGCGGGCACGAGTTGGGGCGAGGCTGCGGTGAGCTGGCTGCGCAGCAGGTTGCGCAGCAGGTCCAGGCCGGTGGCGATCTGTCGCTCGGCCGGGCGGGCGCGGAGGCCGGTGCGGGGGCGCAGGGACGACGGGCGGGAGGGTGCAGGCGCGTCGTTCCGGACGGGTGGGTACACGGGACTCCCAGAGGCAGAACTGTGGACGGATCACCTCCGCCTGCGCGGAGAGCACGCCGCGCGCCGCCCGTTCGAGCGGGGCGGGTGGGTGACGTGCATCCAGGAGAGAATAACGCTTTGTGCAATGACAGCTACACCGTGTGGTCGAAGTGGTCGTTTGAGATCCGTTTGATGTACATATTCGGCTGACACTGACCGGAGATGTCAGTGCTGACCCGGCGCAACGTGACCGAATGGACGCCCAGGGTGACCAATTCGAGGGCGTGGCGGGCGGTTTCCCAGCCTCGGCGGTCGGCAACCCCCGACTTTCCCGGCCCGACGAACGATCAGATCCGGTCACCGGCCGTCAGGTTCGCACAGTGCGGCGGGAAATGCCTGGTGGGAGCGGGAGTTCGCCCGTACGAGGGGGCGGATCGGAGCCCCGGTTGACGTCGGAATCACCCGCCAGGGGGAGTGGCGGGGAAGGGACGGGGAGCAGTGGGGCAACGGCGGGTGAACGGCGACCGGCGTCGGTCGCCGCCCCCGCGGCGGGAGTTCAGGCCCGGCGGTGCCGGCGCTGCAGCGCGACCCCGGCCGCCGTCGCCCCGGCGAGCACCCCGAGCGCGGCCGCCGCCGGCAGCCCGACCCGGGCCGCCTTGCGCCCGGTGCGGAAGTCCCGCACCCGCCAGCCCTGGGCCCGCGCGTGCCGGCGCAGCGCGCCGTCCGGGTTCACCACGTACGGGTGGCCGACCAGCGAGAGCATCGGGATGTCGTTGGCCGAGTCGCTGTACGCGGCGCAGCGGTCGAGGTCGAGCCGTTCGCGCCGGGCCAGCGCGCCCACCGCGGCCGCCTTGGCCGGGCCGTGCAGCAGGTCGCCGACCAGCCGGCCGGTGTAGTGGCCGTCCCGGGCCTCGGCGACGGTGCCGAGCGCGCCGGTCATGCCGAGCCGGCGGGCGATGATCCGGGCCACCTCCAGCGGGGCCGCGGTGACCAGCCAGACCCGCTGGCCGGCGTCCAGGTGCATCTGGACCAGGGCGCGGGTGCCGGGCCAGATCTTGTCGGCGACGACGTGCTCGAAGACCTCCTCGCAGATCGCCTCCAGGTCGGCGGTGCGCTTTCCGGCGACGATGCCCAGGGCGGTGTTGCGGGCGTCCGAGATGTGGTCCGGGTCCTCGGTGCCGTGCACCCGGAAGACCGCCTGCTGCCAGGCGAAGCGGGCGATGTCGCGGCGGGTGAGGAAGCCGTGCCGGTAGAGGCCGACGCCGAGGTAGAAGATCGCGGCGCCGCGCAGGATGGTGTTGTCGCAGTCGAAGAAGGCGGCGGCGTGCGGGTCGTCCCGGTCCGGGGTGTGGTTCTCGGCGGGGGCCTTCGGCGTGCGCCCGGTCTTCCCGGCGGCGGGGGCGGCGGCGTCGGTGGCTGGCTCCGGGGCGGCCCGCAGCGCGGCCTCCGCCGCCTCCGCGGCGGCTTCGCCCGCCAGGGCGCTCCGCTCGCTGCTGGAACGCTTTGCCTGGGTGAGCCTTCGGAGCACGGCCATGTCATCGAGCATAGCCAGCCGGGAGGGCGGAGACCGTGACGAAGCCGTGCCCTCCGGGTGAACGGCTCCCGGGTGCGGGGTGCCGGGCTCCCCGGGCGCAGAATGTCCCGGTGAGCCCACTGCTGCGACGCAAGAGCCCGAAGCCCGCGGACCGTACCGTGACGATGCTCGGCAAGCCCGGCTGCCACCTGTGCGACGACGCGCGCGAGGTGCTGCTGCGGGTGACCGGCGAGCTGGGTGCCGCCTTCGAGGAGAAGGACGTCACCCAGGACGAGGAGCTGTTCCGGCGCTACGGGGAGCAGATCCCGGTGACCCTGATCGACGGCCGCCAGCACGACTTCTGGCGGGTCGACGAGGCCCGGCTGCGCAAGGCCCTCGGCGCCTGACGCGGGCCGGTGCCGGCACTGCCGCCCCCGCCGACCGGCGGGGGCGGTTCGCCGAATCGTTGCCGAAGACACTCCGTTCGGGCTTGGTTCGGGGCGCCACGGTCGGCTTACGATCGAACACGTTTGCGCCCGTGGGGGGCTGAGCACACGAGGAGTGCCGCCATGCTTCCCCGCCCGACCCCCGCGATGCCCGAAGCCCCGTCTGCGGGCCGGGGTTTCGCCGTGGTGGACGTGGAGGCGACCGGCCGCAGCCCGTGGCGGCACCGGATGGTCGAGGTCGCGGTCGTGCTGCTGGACGAGCGGCTTTGCCCCGAGGGGGAGTTCGCCACCCTGCTGGACCCGCTCGGCCCGGTCGGCCCGACCCACGTGCACCGGATCCGGCAGGCCGACGTCGAGGGTGCCCCGCGCTTCCGCGAGATCGCCCCCCGGCTGCTGGAGCTGCTGGCCGGCCGGGTGCTGGTGGGCCACCACGTGACCTGCGACCACGCCTTCCTGGAGCGCGAGTTCGCCCGGATCGGGGTGCCGCTGCCGCCCGTCCCGCTGTTGTGCACGATGGAACTGGCCCGCACCCACCTGCCGCAGGCCCGCAGCCACGGTCTGGCGGCCTGCGTGGAGGCGGTGGGCCTGGGCTGGTACCCGGCGCACACCGCGCTGGGGGACGCCCGGGTGACGGCGGAACTGCTGCGGCACTGCCTGGACGCCCCGTCCTGCCCGCCGGACGACTGGGCGGGCCCGCTGCGGGAGGCGGCCGGGGTGCCCTGGCCCCGGCTGGGCCGGGCCCGCTCCCGCCCGTCCGGGGCGGCCGTGCCGCTGCTGCGCCGGGAGGCGCCGTACGGGCCGTGGCTGCCGGGCGGCCAGGCCCCGGCGGTGGTGCTGACGCAGTGCGGTGCTATGGGCTCCACGGCGTGATGCGTGTCACTGTGCGGGGACAAATCGGACACCATCTTTGTGCACACGTTCACAAACGCATAGCCTGGCTGCCAAAGCCCAGCTTCACCCACAGGAGCACCGTGGCAATCGGCCGATCACCACAGAGCAGTTCGCAGGCGCCCGACCAGGGTGCCGCGCGCCGACCCTCGCGTGCCCGGGGCATCCCGGAGGCGACCGTCGCGCGCCTGCCCCTCTACCTGCGGGCGCTCACCGCGCTCTCCGAGCGCTCGGTGCCGACCGTCTCCTCCGAGGAGCTGGCCGCCGCGGCCGGCGTGAACTCGGCCAAGCTGCGCAAGGACTTCTCCTACCTCGGCTCCTACGGCACCCGCGGCGTCGGCTACGACGTCGAGTACCTCGTCTACCAGATCTCCCGCGAACTGGGCCTCACCCAGGACTGGCCGGTCGTCATCGTCGGCATCGGGAACCTCGGCCACGCGCTCGCCAACTACGGCGGCTTCGCCTCCCGCGGCTTCCGGGTCGCCGCTCTGTTGGACGCCGACCCGAACGTGGTCGGTTCCACCGCGGCCGGCCTGCCGGTGCGGCACATGGACGAGCTGGAGTCGATCGTCGAGAGCCAGCACGTCTCCATCGGCGTGATCACCACGCCGCCCGGCGCCGCCCAGCAGGTCTGCGACCGGCTGGTGGAGGCAGGCGTCACCAGCATCCTGAACTTCGCCCCGACCGTGCTGACCGTCCCGGACGGCGTGGACGTGCGCAAGGTGGACCTCTCCATCGAGCTGCAGATCCTCGCCTTCCACGAGCAGCGCAAGGCCGGCGAGGAGCCGGACCGCACCGAGTCGGTGCTCGACCGCGCCCCCGGCCCGGTCCGGGCGGCCGCCGCCAAGCTGCGCCGCGCGGCCGGCGGCAGCGGCAAGGGCCGCGGCACCGCCGAGGCGGTGGCCAAGGACCAGGCCGAGCAGGGCAAGGGCAAGCCCGCCAAGGGCGGCGACGGGGACCTCTCCGCGGTGATGCCCGCATGAACACGAAGAGCTGTGGGGGGCGGGCATGAGTCTTCTCGTCGTCGGACTGAGCCACCGGACGGCACCGGTGGGCGTGCTGGAGCGCGCCGCGCTCACCGGTGAGGTGCCGACCCGGTTGCTGCACGACGCGGCCTCGACCGCGACCGTCGCCGAGGCGGCGCTGCTCAACACCTGCAACCGGATCGAGCTGTACGCGGACGTGGACAAGTTCCACGCCGGCGTCGCCGAGCTGTCGCTGCTGCTGGCCCACCACAGCGGGGTGGACCTGGAGGAGCTGACCTCCCACCTGTACGTGCACTACGAGGACCGCGCCGTCCACCACCTGTTCTCGGTGGCCTGCGGCCTGGACTCGATGGTCGTCGGCGAGGGCCAGATCCTCGGCCAGCTGCGCGACGCCCTGGCCAAGGCCCAGGAGGAGCACACCGCCGGGCGCGGCCTGAACGAGCTGTTCCAGCAGGCGCTGCGGGTCGGCAAGCGGGCGCACAGCGAGACCGGCATCGACAAGGCCGGCCAGTCGCTGGTCACCTTCGGCCTGGAGCAGGTCGCGGCCGGCGCGGGCCCGATCGCGGGCAAGCGCGCGCTGGTGGTCGGCGCCGGCTCGATGAGCTCGCTGGCCGCCGCCACCCTGGTCCGCGCCGGCGTCACCGACCTGCTGATCGCCAACCGGACGGCGGCCCGCGCCGACCGCCTGGTGGAGATCCTCGGCCCGGACGTGGCCCGCACCCTGGACCTCGCCAAGGTGCCGGAGGCACTGGCCGACGTCGACCTGGTGATCTCCTGCACCGGCGCGGCCGGCGTGGTGGTCAAGGCCGAGGACGTGGCCGCCGCGGTCGCTCTCCGGACGTCTCCGGAGCCGCTCGCCCTGCTCGACCTCGCCATGCCGCGCGACGTCGACCACGCGGTGCACGAGCTCGACGGCGCCCTGCTGGTCGACCTGGAGAGCCTGTCCCATGCGCACGCCGCCACCCCCGGTGCCGGCGACGTCGACCAGGTCACCCGGATCGTCGCCGACGAGGTGACCGCATTCGGCGCCGCCCAGCGCGCCGCCCGGATCGCGCCGACCGTGGTCGCGCTGCGGGCGATGGCCTCCGACGTGGTCGCCGCCGAGCTGGGCCGGCTGGAGTCCCGGCTGCCCGACCTGGACGAGCGCTCCCGCGCCGAGATCGGCCAGACCGTGCGCCGCGTCGTCGACAAGCTGCTGCACGCCCCGACCGTCCGGGTGAAGCAGCTGGCCGCCGAGCCCGGCGGCGCCTCCTACGCGGACGCCCTGCGCGAACTGTTCGACCTCGACCCGGCGGCCGTGCACGCCGTGTCGGGCACGCCAGTCGGCGGCCGGCCCCAGCCTTCCGGCGGGGGCACCAGATGAACCGTCAGCCATCCCACGAGTACCACCGGGACGATCACCTCATGAATGGTCAACCGCTCACCGAGCAGACCTCGGGAGCCCCCGCCCTGCGGCTCGGCACCCGGCGCAGCGCGCTCGCCATGGCCCAGTCGGGCATGGTCGCCCGCGAGGTGACCAGGCTCACCGGCCGCCCCGTCGAGCTGGTCGAGATCACCACCTACGGCGACACCTCCCGGGAGGCGCTGGCACAGATCGGCGGCACCGGGGTCTTCGTCTCCGCGCTGCGCGACGCGCTGCTGGCGGGCCGGATCGACTTCGCCGTGCACTCGCTCAAGGACCTGCCCACCGCCGCCCCCGAGGGCCTGGCGCTGGCCGCCGTCCCCGAGCGCGAGGACGTCCGGGACGCCCTGGTCGCGGCCGAGGGACTGACCCTGGACGAGCTGGTGGAGAAGCTGGCGGGCGCCGGCCGCCACGCCCGGATCGGCACCGGCTCCCCACGCCGGATGGCCCAGCTGAACGCCTGGGCCGCCGCCCGCGGCGACCGGCTGGAGACCGTCGCGATCCGCGGCAACGTGGACACCCGGATCGGCTACGTGGCCTCCGGTGAGCTGGACGCGGTGGTGCTGGCCACGGCTGGCCTGAACCGGCTCGGCCGCAGCGCCGAGATCTCCCAGCACCTCGACCCCGAGCTGATGATCCCGGCCCCCGGCCAGGGCGCGCTCGCGATCGAGTGCGCCTCCGACAACGCCGAGCTGATCGCGGCGCTCGCGGCCCTGGACCACGCCCCCACCCGGGTCGCCGTGGCCGCCGAGCGCGCCCTGCTGGCCGCCCTGGAGGCCGGGTGCTCGGCACCGGTGGCCGCGCTGGCCGGCTGGGGCCCTTCGACCGAACTGCGGCTGGACGGTGTGGTCGGCGACCCCGACGGATCCGCCCTGCTGAAGATGTCCGCCAACGGTCCGATCGTCATCGACGAGACCGCCGAGCAGCAGGCGCGGGCCCTCGGTCGCGCGCTGGCTGACCGGCTGCTCGCCGGGGGCGCGGCCACCCTGATGGGGGAGCGAGCCCGATGAGCCCCACCGCCGCCACCGACGCCCTCTTCCCGGCCGGGCAGCCCGCCACCGGGCGATGCACCTTCCTGGGCGCGGGCCCCGGGGACCCGGGCCTGCTGACCCTGCGCGCCGTCGAGGTGCTGGCCACCGCCGACATCCTGGTCGCCGACCCGCTGACCGCCGTCGCCGTGCGCAGCCACTGCCCGTCCGGCGTGCAGGTGCACCACCCGGCCGCCGAGGGCGTCGACTTCGACCTGGCCAAGCTGGTCGCCGAGGCCGTCCGCTCCGGCAAGCACGTGGTCCGCACCGTCGACGGCGACCCCGGCCTGGACGGCTGCGCCGCCGAGGAGATGCTGACCTGCGCGGGCGACGGGATCGCCTTCGAGGTCGTCCCGGGCGTCGCCCAGTCGGTCGGCGTCCCCGCCTACGCGGGCGTGCCGCTGCGCGGCGCGGCCGGTGCCGACGTCCGCTTCGTCGAGGCCGCCGCGCTGCTGGCCGGCGGCCCGGTGGACCTGGGCGCACCGGAGACCACCCTGGTCGTCCGCACCACCCTGGGCCAGCTGCCCGCCACCGCCAACGCGCTGGTCGCGGGCGGCCGCGCGGCGCACTCGGCGCTGAGCGCCACGCTCTCGGGCACCACCACCCGCCAGCGCACCTTCACCTCCACGCTGGCCGCGATCGCCGCCGACCTGAAGGCCGCCCGGGTGCTGCCCTCGCCGGTCTCGGCCCCGGTCGACCCGGCCACCGCGGTGATAGCCGTGGTGGGCGAGCAGGTCGCCCACCGCGCCTCGCACTCGTGGTTCGAGACCAAGCCGCTGTTCGGCTGGAACGTCCTGGTGCCGCGCACCAAGGAGCAGGCCCACGGCCTGTCCGAGCAGCTGCGCTCGTACGGCGCGGTGCCGCAGGAGGTGCCGACCATCGCGGTCGAGCCGCCGCGCACCCCGCAGCAGATGGAGCGGGCCATCAAGGGCCTGGTCACCGGCCGCTACGAGTGGATCGCCTTCACCTCGGTGAACGCCGTCCGCGCCGTCCGGGAGAAGTTCGAGGAGTACGGGCTCGACGCCCGCGCCTTCGCCGGGATCAAGGTCGCGGCGGTCGGCGAGACCACCGCGCAGGCCCTGGTGGACTTCGGCGTGAAGCCCGACCTGGTGCCCTCCGGCGAGCAGTCCGCGGCCGGGCTGCTGGAGGACTGGCCGCCGTACGACCCGGTCTTCGACCCGATCGACCGGGTGCTGCTGCCGCGCGCCGACATCGCCACCGAGACCCTGGTGGCCGGCCTGGTCGAGCTGGGCTGGGAGGTCGACGACGTGACGGCGTACCGGACGGTGCGCGCCTCGCCGCCGCCGGCCGAGACCCGCGAGGCGATCAAGGGCGGCGGCTTCGACGCCGTCCTGTTCACCTCGTCCTCGACGGTGCGCAACCTGGTCGGCATCGCCGGCAAGCCGCACAACGTCACGGTCATCGCCTGCATCGGCCCGGCCACCGCCAAGACCGCCGAGGAGCACGGCCTGCGGGTCGACGTGATGGCCCCGGCGCCGTCCGCGGCCGCGCTGGCCCAGGCCCTGGCGGACTTCGGCGCCAAGCGCCGCGACACCGCGACGGCCGCGGGCGAGCCGGTCTACCGGCCCAGCGAGCGCCGTCCGGGCTCGCGCCGCAAGGCCGCCCGCTGAGACAAGGCCGGGGGCGGCACCCGCCGCCCCCGGCGCTGCACAACCGTTCGGAGAGAGAAGCCGTGTCCGCTGAATTCCCGTACGTTCGCCCCCGCCGGCTGCGCCAGAGCCCGGCCATGCGCCGGCTGGTCGCCGAGACCCGGCTGCACCCGGCGGAGCTGATCCTGCCGCTGTTCGTCCGCGAGGGCGTCAGCGAGCCGGTGCCGGTCACCTCGATGCCCGGGGTCGTCCAGCACACCCGGGACACCCTGCGCAAGGCCGTCGTGGAGGCGGCCGAGGCCGGCGTGGGCGGCGTGATGCTGTTCGGCGTCCCGGAGGTGCAGGACGCGATCGGCAGCGAGGGCACCAACCCGGACGGCATCCTGCAGCAGGCGATCCGGGACGTGGTCTCCGAGGTCGGCGACTCCGTGGTGATCATGTCCGACCTGTGCCTGGACGAGTACACCGACCACGGCCACTGCGGCGTGCTGGCCGCGGACGGCAGCGTGGACAACGACGCCACCCTGGAGCGCTACGCCGAGATGGCCCGGGTGCAGGCCGACGCGGGTGTCCACCTGGTCGGCCCGTCCGGCATGATGGACGGCCAGATCGCCGTCATCCGCAAGGCGCTGGACGAGGCCGGGCACCAGGACACCGGCATCCTCGCCTACACCGCCAAGTACGCCTCGGCGTTCTTCGGCCCGTTCCGCGAGGCGGTCGGTTCCTCGCTCAAGGGCGACCGCAAGGCCTACCAGCAGGACCCGGCCAACGCCCGCGAGGCGCTGCGCGAGCTGGAGCAGGACCTGGCCGAGGGCGCGGACATGGTGATGGTCAAGCCGGCCATGGCCTACCTGGACATCGTGCGCCAGGTCGCCGACGCCTCCCCGGTGCCGGTCTCCGCGTACCAGGTGTCCGGCGAGTACGCGATGGTCGAGGCGGCCGCGGCGAACGGCTGGATCGACCGCGAGCGGATGATCATGGAGACGCTCACCTCGATCCGCCGGGCCGGCGCCGAGCAGATCCTGACGTACTGGGCGGTCGAGGCCGCGCGGATGCTCAAGTAGGACGCGGGACAACGGAAGGCCGGGCCCCTCGCCGTCGCGAGGGGCCCGGCCTTCCGCCGTACCGGAGCCGCCTGCGGCTACTTCCAGCCCCAGCCGTTGACGTGCGCGAAGCCCTCGAAGCCGCCGACGATGTCGGTGGAGTCCGCGGCGAAGCCGCCCATGCCGCCGGCGGCGGTGTTGGTGGTGTGGCCGACGCCCCAGCCCTCGGCGGCGGCGAACGGCTCGTCGGCGGAGGCGACGAACTGGCCGCCGCCCGCCAGGCCGACGTGGGCGAACGCCGGGGTGGCGGCACCGGCGAGCGCCAGCGCGGCGGTGGCGGTCAGCGCGGCCTTGGCCAGCATGCTCTTCATGGGACTGCCTCTCTCTCGGAGTGCCCGTACGGGCGCTCTTGACACGTGATCACACCCGGTCGACCGGCCCGACGCCCCACGCGCCGGGCCGGACGGCCGGTCACCCGACCGGACCGCGCCCGTTCGGCGGCCCGGCCGGACACCTCGTCACAAGCCCGGAGGGCCCGGGGAGACCTTCCTCCCCGGGCCCTCCGTCCGTGCCATGCGCCTTGATCAGCCGATCAGGTGCGAGACACCCGCGTCGCCCGAGGACTGGGTGTTCTGGCCGACGTTGCAGATCTGCTTCGGGGTGCTGTTCAGGACCGGCACCTCGACCGGAACCGCGACGCCGACGACGGCGACGGCGATGTTGTGGATCTCCGGGAGGCAGATGTTGGCGTTGTCCAGGGTGTGGAAGTTCGGGCTGCCGTTGCCGTGGGTGCCGGTCTGGTTGGTGCCGCCGTTGCCCTGGACGGAGGTGGCGGCGCCGTCCGAGTCGATGATGGCGGAAGCCGAGCCGGCGGACATCGCGATGGCGGCGGCGGCCAGGCCGGCGGCGGCGAGGGACTTCTTGATCATTTCCGGTTTTCCTCTCGAGGGGTGAATCGGGGAGCGATTCGAAGGTGGTTCAGAAAGTTCGGTGCGGCTGGGGGAGCGTCAGCCGACCAGGTGGGACACGCCGGCGTCGCCGTGGCTCTGGGTGCCCTGGCCCTGGGTGCAGTACTGCTTGCCGCCGCTGTTGGCGATCGGGACCTCGACCGGGACGGCCACGCCGAGCACACCCACGGCGATGTTGTGGATCTCCGGGAGGCAGACGTTCGCGTTGTCCAGGAAGTGGAAGTTCGGGCTGTTGTTCCCGACAGTGCCGGTGAAGTTGGTGCCGCCGTTGCCCTCGATCGAGGCGGCGGCGCCGTCCGCGTCACCGATCGCCGAAGCGGGCGCGGCGGCGGCGGCCAGCGCGGCGACGGCCAGGCCGGCGGCGGCGAAGGACTTCTGGATCATGGGGAGATCCCTTTCTGAAATGCTCTCTGGCTTCCGTGCGTACAACGCGTAGAACGCTCAGACCCGGTCTGCAGTCACTGACGTCCAGATCAAAGAATGACGGCACGGAAGGTTACGGGGATTTTTGAAAAGAGTCCGGGAGGCGCGTCGGAGAGTGGTTTCCGATCGGATTATTAGGCCGAACCGGTTAACGCCCGCAATCCGAACTCCTGGTCACTCGTTGAGGCAGTTTGCGTTCCGACTACGCCCCCGCAGCCGGAATGACCGGATCTTCGGTATGGACAGCTCTCCAGTACGGACAGGCAGAACGGTGAAAAGCATGAAGTTCTCCAAGCGGGCCGGCGCGATGCTGCTGGCGGTCGGTGCGGGCATGCTCGCCTCCCAGGGGTCGGCCTCCGCCGCCCCGATGAGCCCCGACCAGGTCGGGGCCCTGGAGGACAAGCTGGCCACCCAGCAGGTCCCGGCGGACGTGCCGCTCGCCCCGCTGGGCAGCCACCTCCAGGCCGGCATCCCGACCTCGCTGGTCATGCCGCCGGTGCCCGGTCGCACCACGAGCACCGAGCTGATCCCGGACCACCTGGTGCCGCAGCTGAGCAGCGGCAAGGTCGGCCCGAGCGCCAAGGCCGAGCTGCCGCTCCCGCTGGTCGACCAGAGCGCCGACCTCGGCGAGGTGCTGCTGGAGGCCCCGACCACGCCGCTGCACGCCACCGCCCCCGGCCTGGCCGTCGGCAAGCCGCTCGCCCTCGCCCAGGACGGCACCGGCCAGCTCGCCGACGGCCGGCTCAAGGTGGACGAGCTGGACCCGCGGCTGGTCACCGGCGCCGTCCAGGCGGTGCCCGGGGCCACCGCCAGCCTGGGCAGCGACAACGACCGGATCTCGGTCACCGACAAGGTGGACGACCTGACCCGGACCGCCACTGCGACCACCACCGGCGTGGTCCAGCAGTCCGGGCTGACCGACCTCACCCAGCTCTGAGGCCCTCCTCCCCGGGTACGCCGAGGGCCCGGCACCCCGCCGTACGGACGGGTGCCGGGCCCTCGGGCGTGCCGCGCCGCCCGGCGCTCAGCCCGGCAGGGCGCCGGTGAGCCCGCCGACCAGCGGGAGGTCCTTGACGCCGCCGCCCGCGCTCAGCGGCCCGGTCAGCGAGCCGGTGCCGACCGGGGCCAGGCCCTGGTCCGGCTGCACCGTCGCGCCGTTGTTGAGCACGTCCGCGGTGGAGGTCGCCCACGGGTCCAGCCGCAGGCTCTTGAGCGGCGCGACGCCGTAGCCGAGGCCGGAGGTCGTCCCGTTCAGCGCCTGGCCGACGTCCGTCTTCGCCAGCGTGGCCGGACCGCCCGCCGGGGCCGGCCCGGAGGCGGCGGCCTGCGCCGTGCCGGCGCCGAGCAGCACCGCGGCGCCCACGGCGGCGGCCAGGCCGGCCCCGGCCTTCGTCGAGATCTTCGGAAGCATGCGGATCACCCTTTCGGTGGATCGGGGTCCGGACGGTCGACCGTCCGGGGATGCCGAACTGCCCCCCGGCCGGTCGGTCGGGGGGCAGTTCGGCCGGAACTCGTGCGGATCGAGGATCAGCAGTCGTCCGCGGGGTGGTGCATCTCCACGTTGGCGCAGCTGTTGCCGAAGGCCGGGTTCAGCAGGCCGATCACGTTGATGGAGTTGCCGCACAGGTTGATCGGGATGTGCACCGGGACCTGGACCTGGTTGCCGGAGGCGACACCGGGGGAGCCGGCGGCGACACCCTCGGCGCCCGCGCTGGCGGCGGCGGAGCCGGCCGCGCCCAGGACCAGGCCGGCGGCGGCGGCGGAGAGGACGGCGGCCTTCTTGATGTTCTGCATGGGGGTTGATCTCCTCGATCACACACGGGTGGAGCGTGCCGGGCCCCGCGCTGCGGGGCACGGCACGGGCTCGGGGGAATCAGCTGTCGCCGGTGCGGCGACGGCCGGTTCAGCCGATGTTGGCGCAGCTGTTGCCGAAGGCCGGGTTCAGGATGCTGATGAGGCCGATGGAGTTGCCGCAGACGTTGACCGGGATGTGCACCGGGATCTGGATCTGGTTGCCGGAGAGCACACCGGGGGAGCCGGCGGCCACGCCCTGGGCACCGGAGCTGGCGAACGCGCCGCCGGCGGCACCGAGGACCAGGCCGGTGGCGGCCAGGGACAGGGCGGCGGCCTTCTTGAAGTTACGCATGTCTTTCCTCCGATTTCTGCCCGACGGATGCGAAATGTCGGGAGCCGGGCGAGCAGGAATGCCGCCCGAGGGCTTTATGGATTGCCGTGATGGTCACTCCGGCGGCGTACACCGGCGTGTGTTCCGCCCATGGCTCGGGCGTGACGCAGCCGCCGCGTCGTCCCAGGCGCCGCGCGTCCGATTCCCGCACGGCCGGGAATTGGGGTTCGGGCGAGGGCGCGACCGGGAATTCCCGGTCAGGCGTTCAGGCAGTGGTTGCCGAACGCCGGGTTCAGGAGGCCCGCGACGTCGACCGAATTGCCGCACAGGTTCACCGGAACGTGCACCGGCACGTCCAGCAGCGTGTTGCCCGACACCACACCGGCGGAGCCGGCCGCGACACCCTCGGCGGACGCGCCGTGCAGGTGGTGGGCGGACGCGACGCCGGCACCGGCGGCGAGCAGGGCGGCCGTGGCCGCGGTGCCGGCGACGCCGTGGGCGAGCTTGCGCATGGGCGGTTTCTCGATTCGTCCGTAGGGGCCTGATGGATCGTGTTCCGCCAGGGAGAACGAGGCGCCGGGGGAGGGGAAACGGTCCGCTATCCACCGATCACCCGAATGCCGGTCACCCGTCGCCGTTGCTCCGGATGGGTGACAGTGCGCGCACCGTCGCAACCGGTCCGGACGGGTCTCGTTCTAGATGTCGCACTCCCCGTGCATCTCTGTTGAACAGTCAGGAGGCTCGTATGAGCATCAAGAAGACCGCCGCCGTTGGCGCGGCCGTGGTGGGCATCGTGGCCGCCGGCGCCGGCACCGCGATGGCCAGCTCCGGCGCCGAGGGTGTCGCCGCCGGCTCCCCCGGTGTCATCTCGGGCAACCAGATCCAGGTTCCGGTGCACGTCCCGGTCAACCTGTGCGGCAACACCATCGACATCGTCGGCCTGCTGAACCCGGCGTTCGGCAACCACTGCGCCAACGTGGGCTGACGCAGCACCCGGTTCGGCCGGTGCGAGCCGCCGTTCCGCGCTTCCCTCCTGGGGCGCGGGGCGGCGGCTCTCGTCGTTCCCCGTCGTTTTCCGGTGCTGTCACAAGCCTTGTTGCACTACTTGTCAGTACCTAATGTGAGACCTGCTCACCTTCTTGCTCCTCCTGCTCCGAGTCGCCCGGCGACCCCCGGCCGGGCGGTTTCCCCACCCCCGCAAGGAGTCGCGTGTGATCAGGTTCCGATCTCCGGCGGCGCTGCTCGCCGCCGGCGCCCTCGTCGCCGCCCTCGGCCTGGCCGGCGCCCCCGCCGCCCTCGCCGACGCCGCCCCCGCTCCCGCGCCCGCCACCGGTGCCCGCCCGGCCGCGATCGTCGCCCTCGGCGACAGCGCCATCTCCGGCGAAGGCGCCGGCACCGACACCGGCGACGGGTACTTCCCGGAGACCGACAGCCCCACCAACTACTGCCACCGCCACCCCAAGTCGGAGATCTTCGTCACCGACATCCCCGGGGTCACCCCGATCGACCTCGCCTGCTCCGGCGCCCAGACCGGCGACCTGGTCAGCGACCCCGAGCTCGCCAAGGTCACCGGCTCCGGCAGCGGCGACTACGGCGAGCCCAAGCAGGACGTCAAACTCGCGCAGGTGGCGGGGAGTTACGACGTCAAGATGGTCGTGGTGACGATCGGCGCCAACGACGACTTCGACTTCTCCGGCGTCATGATGCACTGCCTCGCGCAGTACTTCCCGATCCCCAAGGACCAGGGCTGCCGGGACACCATCGGCAGCGACGAGATCCGCCGGCGGGCCAAGGCCGTCCAGCCCAAGGTGGTCGCCGCTCTGCGGAACGTCCGGCAGACCATGCGCAACGCGGGCTACCAGGACTCCTCGTACCAGCTGGTCTACCAGTCGTACTTCAATCCGATCACCCCGGACATCCGGCGCAACGACTACGTCGGCAAGATCGCGGACGGGTGCCCGGCCTTCCCCGAGGATCTCGCCTGGGGCCACAACTGGGTCGTCCCGACGTTCAGCGACATGCTCCGCGGCGCGGCCGAACAGGTGCCCGGCGTGCGGTACTTGGACCAGCGGCGGGTCGCCTTCGGGCACGAGGTCTGCGCCGAGTGGACCAGCTCCCCGTACGAGTACAGCAACGGGGACGTGGTGAACCTCTCCGAGTGGGCCCGCAACGGCTGCGACCAGCAGATCGGCATCCCCGGCCTGTGCATGAACATGGTCCGCCAGTCGTACCACCTGCGGGTGGCCGGCTACCGCGGCGAGGGCGTCTGCCTCGGCCAGTTCTTCGCCAAGCCGGACCTCGGCCAGGCCTACTGCACGCTCAACCAGCAGAACACCACGTCCATCCAGCCGCTCAGCCCCGGGAAGCCGTTCGGCGACGCCCCCGAGGACGGCGCCTGGTACCAGCTCACCAACGCGGCCACCGGCAACGCGCTCGACCTCACCGGCGGCGGCACCTACGGCGACTCGACCAACGGCCGGGCCGCCATCAGCTACCCGGCCGGCGGCGGGCTCAACCAGTCCTTCGTCCTGGAGGCCAAGGCCGGCGGCAGCTACGAGCTGGACTTCAGCGGCAACCGCACCATGTGCCTGGACGCCGACGCCGCCGCCACCGCGCCCGGCACCCGCGTCCAGCAGTGGGGCTGCAACGGCGGCGCCAACCAGCACTGGGTGTTCAAGCCGGCGGGCGACGGCACGTACCGGATCGCCGACTCCGCCGACCCGACCAAGGTGCTCGCCGCCACCACCACCCTCGACGCCAAGGGCAACCCCCTCGTCCAACTCGCCACCGACACCGGCGCCCCCGCCCAGCTCTGGCAGCTGACCAAGCTCGGCATCCTCTACCTGCACGGCTGACGCCCCCGGGCTACACCCCCGCCGCCGCCCCCACCCGGGCGGCGGCGGTCGCACTCACGGGGTACGCCACCTCCACCGGCAACAGCCCCGGATCCCCGGTCAGCCGGGCCCGCTCGGCGAGCGCGGTGACGTCCGTGATCCGCCGGATCCACTCGTCCGCGTAGCGCCGCGCCGCCTCGCCGCGCAGCCCGATCTGGATCGTCCGCCAGGCCAGCGGCTCCAGGTGCCGGCCCCGCTCCGGGTCCCACTGCACCCGGACCGGGCTCTGCCGCAACTCCCGCTTCCACGCCGCCCGCGACTCGTGCACCCGGCCGGTGTAGGCGCTCAGCACCGCCCGTTCCAGCGCCCAGTCGAAGCCCTCGCGGCTGATCTCCAGGGCGAGCACCCGCTCCTGACCGGGGCTGCGGCCCCAGTCGCTGCGGTGCATCATCCAGAGGAACGACGGTTTGATCCAGGTCATCCGCTCCCGGTCGAACGCCTCGGGGAACCGCCCCTCGGCCGCCGCCGGCTCGGCGATCCCGGGCCGGAAGGCCTGGTAGACGGTGACGGTGTCGGCGGTGTGGACGGCCCGGATCTGCTGCTTCGGCGGGGTGCCCGCCGCGGTCTGCGCGGTCCGGGCGGCGGTGGTCTCCATCGCGGCATGGTCGCGCTCGTCCGGGGGCGGGCGCCACGGGATTTGCGGGGCCGGTGGGGGCGGGGGAGGTGGGGGGCGTGTCGTAGGCTCTGCGGAACGTCGCTGCGCCGAAGCCGCGCGGACCCATGAGCGGGGCTGGGAGTACCGAGAGCAGATGAGCACGGCATCGAGCACCGAGTCGGCCGACGCCGAGCCCGACGTGCCCGCGCAGGCGTCGGCCGAGCGACCGGAGGCCGCCGCGCCCGGGCGCTTCGGCGCGCTGGTGGACCGCTTCGCGCCCGCGCTCGGCGCGTACGCGGTGGTCAAGGCGATCGGCCTGACGGTCTTCCTGCTGCTGCTCTCGCACACCGGGGACTACCTGAAGAAGGACCCGGGCCGCGGCGGCGGCGCCCAGCCGTGGGACGTGCTGGGCACCTGGGACGGCGTCTGGTACCAGCGGATCGCCGAGAACGGCTACAACCCGCAGCTCATTCCGCTGCACGGCTTCCCGCTCGCCAGCTACTACGAGAACTCCAGCGCCTTCTTCCCGCTCTACCCGTGGCTGATGCGGCTGGTCGGGGCCGTCACCGGGCTCGGCCCGTACGGCTCCGGGATCGTGGTCTCGGTGCTGGCCTCGCTGGTCGCGGCGGCCGGGATCTTCGCGATCGCCGAGCGGCTGGGCGGCTTCCGGGCGGGTGTGATCGCCGCGGTGGTCTGGGGCCTGTTCCCGGGCTCGGGCGTGGAGTGGGCGGTCTACTCGGACTCGCTGTTCGTCGCGCTGTCCGCCTGGGCCTGCTACTGCGTGATGACCCGTCGCTGGCTGTCCGCCGGCCTGCTGACCCTGGTGGCGGGCCTCAACCGGCCGACCGCCGCCGCGCTGATCGCCGCCGTCTCGATCGCCGCGCTGGTCGCGCTGGTCCGCCGCACGGACGGGGTGGCCCGCCCGCTGACCGCGATGCTGATCACCCCGTGGGGCCTGATCGGGTACGTCGCCTGGGTCGGCTGGCGGATGGGCGACTGGGGCGGCTACTTCAAGCTCCAGCGCGGGGCCTGGAACCGCTACTTCGACTTCGGCGCCTCCACCGTCCGCACGATCATGGACGTGGTCACCGGCCACTGGACGTTCTGGCAGTCCAATCCGGCGCCCGACCTCATCGCGATCGCCCTGCTGATGGCCCTGCCCGGCCTGCTGGTGCTGCTCCGGCAAGCCCGCCCGCCGCTGGTGCTGTGGATCTACACGGCGCTGACCATCGCGACCGCGCTGAGCAGCAACCAGATCTTCGACAACATCTCCCGCTACCTGCTGCCGGCCTTCCCGCTGTTCATCGGCCTGGCGGTGGCCCTGCGCCGGGTGCGCACCTCGACGCTGGTCGGGCTGTTCGCGATGCCGGTGCTGGCGGCGGGCTGGTACGCGGGCTATGCGCTGTTCGAGCTGGGCATCCCGTAACCCCGGCGTTGGTTGGCTACGGGATCATCCGGCAGCGGACGGGCCGTTGCTAATCTCGGACGTATGACGACGACCCCGCCCGTGCGCCAGATCCGAGACATCTCCGGCCTGCTGGACCACGCGAGCCACGTGCTGGCGACCCGGATGGCGGCCGCGTTCACCGAGCTCGGGATCACCCCCCGCGCGTACAGCGTGCTGTTCCACGCGCAGGAGGCCGAGCGCACCCAGATCCAGCTGGCCGAGCTGGCGGACCTGGACAAGACCACCATGGTGGTCACCGTCGACGAGCTGGAGAAGGCGGGCCTGGCCGAGCGTCGCCCGTCCGCCACCGACCGCCGGGCCCGCATCATCTCGGTCACCGAGGCGGGCGAGCGCGCCGTCGCGGAGGGCACGGCGGTCGCCGACCGGGTGCACCGCGAACTGCTGGAGGCGCTGCCGCAGTCCGAGCAGGAGGCCTTCGTCTCCGCGCTGGCCCGCCTGGTGGACGGACACCTCGCGGAGCCGGTCGAGAGCGAACGGATCGTCCGCCGCGCCCGCCGCCCCCGGGGGTACTGACCGCCCGGAACCCGACGTACCGTCAACTCGCCCGGGCGGGGCGGGCGTCAGGGCCAGACCAGGCAGTACAGCTGGTGCCCGGCGTCGTGCAGCCGGTTCGCGAAGTCCTGCCACTCGTGCAGCATCGTGTAGATGACGAAGGCGTCGCGCGGCCCGCGCCGGTCCGGGACGGTCGACCAGATGAACGCGGCGGCGCCGAGCTCGGTCTCGTCCGCCTTGCGCAGCGGCTCGACCACGTTGTGCGGGAGCTGGACGACGGCGTAGTCGGGGTGCAGGACGACGAGTTCCAGCGGCGGCACCTGGTGCAGCGGCACGCCCTGGATGCCGGTGAGGACCATGGCGCTCATGGTCTCCGGCTTGATCTTGGTGGAGAGGTGCCCGTTGGGGGAGCCGCTGGTCTCCATCAGGTCGCCGAGCCGCCCGAGCGAGCCGAGCTCGCCGGCGTCCAGGCCGAGGCCGCCGGGGCCGAGCGCCGTGGGGACCCGCGCGGCGGTGGCGCGGTCCGGTGCGCCGAAGTACTTGTACGTCACCCCCACGCGTCCCTCACCCCGCCTCTCGCCGCCTCGGCGACCACGTCCCGTACCCGCTCCCGTACCCCCGCGTGCGGCTTCGGCCGGCCTGCGGGAGCCCCCCGCGGCCTCGTCGTAGCCGTCCTGCGCCTCGGACACTCGGACCATCCTCACCGGAATTCGCCGGAATCGACAGACCCCCGCACGCCCGGCGTCCCTCCGGACGTGCTCCTTACCCGTCATGCGCCGCCGTACCCACCCGCGGTACGCGACAGTCCTCTTCCACACCCCTGCACCGCACACAACCGGAGCGCTCGCGCACTCTGTGTGCACAGTCTGACTGGTCCGTGCTCCGGAGCAGTCGGCGGCCCCGGCAGTACGGACTGTAAGGGCAACCGTACCGACAACGGTGCCCGGATCATCGTTCCAGATGATCGGGTCCGACATGCAGAGGGCAAGGACACGATTTGAGACCATGTCCTGCGTGAGCTACCCCTACGAAGCCCCCCAGTCCCAGTCGCTGTTCGAGCGCGCCTCCGTGGTGACGCCCGGCGGCGTCAACTCCCCGGTGCGTGCCTTCCGCGCGGTCGGCGGCACGCCGCGCTTCATGGTGTCCGGCACCGGCCCCTACCTCACCGACGCAGACGGCCGCGAGTACGTCGACCTGGTGTGCTCGTGGGGCCCGATGATCCTCGGCCACGCGCACCCCGCGGTGATCGACGCCGTGCAGTCGGCCGTCACCCGTGGCACCTCCTTCGGCACGCCCGGCCAGGGCGAGGTCGAGCTGGCCGAGGAGATCGTCGCCCGGGTCGCCCCGGTCGAGCAGGTCCGGCTGGTCTCCTCCGGCACCGAGGCCACCATGTCCGCGATCCGGCTGGCCCGCGGTTTCACCGGCCGCGCGAAGGTGGTCAAGTTCGCCGGCTGCTACCACGGTCACGTGGACGCGCTGCTGGCCGCCGCCGGTTCCGGCGTCGCCACCTTCGGCCTGCCGGACACCCCGGGCGTCACCGGCGCCCAGGCCGGCGACACCATCGTGCTGCCCTACAACGACCTCGCCGCCGTCGAGGCCGCCTTCGCCGCGCACCCGGGCGAGATCGCCTGCGTGATCACCGAGGCCTCGCCCGGCAACATGGGCGTCGTCCCGCCGCTGCCCGGCTTCAACGGGGGCCTGGCCCGGCTCTGCCGGGAGAACGGCGCGCTGTTCGTCTCCGACGAGGTCATGACCGGCTTCCGCGTCTCCAAGGCCGGCTGGTACGGCCTGGAGGCCGCACGGGAGGGCTGGGCGCCGGACCTGCTGACCTTCGGCAAGGTCATGGGCGGCGGCTTCCCGGCGGCGGCCTTCGGCGGCCGCGCCGACGTGATGGCGCACCTCGCCCCGGCCGGCCCGGTCTACCAGGCGGGCACCCTGTCCGGGAACCCGATCGCCACCGCGGCGGGCCTGGCCCAGCTGCGCGGCTGCACCGACGAGGTGTACGCGACGGTCGACAAGGTCTCCGCCGAGATCTCCGGCCTGGTCTCCGCGGCGCTCGCCAAGGAGGGCGTGGCCCACCGCCTGCAGACCGCCGGGAACATGTTCTCGGTGTTCTTCACCGAGGCCGCCGTCACCAACTACGACGAGGCGAAGACCCAGGAGGCGTACCGTTTCACCGCCTTCTTCCACGCGATGCTGGCCGAGGGCGTCTACCTGCCGCCGTCCGCCTTCGAGTCCTGGTTCGTCTCGGCGGCCCACGACGAGCGGGCGATCGAGCGGATCGCCGCCGCCCTCCCGGCGGCCGCCCGCGCCGCTGCCGCCGCCACGGCGTGACCACCACGAGCCCGAGCCCCAGGAGCAGTCGAGAAGTGAGTGCCAAGGAGATCACCGTCGTCCACGTGATGCGGCACGGTGAGGTGCACAACCCGGAGGGCGTCCTGTACGGGCGGCTGCCCGGCTACCACCTGTCCGAGCTCGGCCGGAAGATGGCCGAGCGGGTCGCCGAGGACCTGGCCGACCGGGACGTCACCCACGTGGTGGCCTCCCCGTTGGAGCGGGCCCAGGAGACCGCCGCCCCGATCGCCGGGGCGCACGGCCTGGAGGTCGCCGAGGACGGGCGGCTGATCGAGGCGGAGAACATCTTCGAGGGCAAGACCTTCGGCGTGGGTGACGGCTCGCTGCGGAACCCGTCCTACTGGAAGTACCTCGTCAACCCGCTCAAGCCGTCCTGGGGCGAGCCGTACCTCGACCAGGCGGTGCGGATGATGGGCGCGATCGGCGCCGCCCGGGACGCCGCGCGCGGGCACGAGGCGGTGTGCGTCAGCCACCAGCTGCCGATCTGGATCCTGCGCTCCTTCGTCGAGCGCCGCCGGCTCTGGCACGACCCGCGCCGCCGGCAGTGCTCGCTGGCCTCGCTGACCAGCTTCACCTTCGAGGGCGACCGGATCGTCTCGGTCGGCTACCGCGAGCCGGCCCGCGACCTGCTGCCGGCGCACCTGGTCGGCAAGGGCGGCAAGGGCGACAAGCCGGTGGGCAAGAGCTTCGGCGCCTGACACCTCCGGAGCCCGTGTAAGCGGTGGGTAAGTATGACCTCGGGCCGTCCGGTGAACACCGGACGGCCCGATTCCGCCGCAGGTCAGAGCGGGTGCGATGCGCAAGGGAGGACCCCGGCGAACCCGCCCCGGGCTCCATGCGAAACTTTTCACATGTCTGCCATGACGCGCCCCCGTCCCCGTGTCGCCGCCGCAGCCGCCGCCACCGCCGCCGCCGCTGCGCTCGCCCTCACCGGCTGCTCCTCCGCGGGGGCCTCGGGCAGCGGCGCGGACCAGGTGGGCTTCGTCACCGTCAAGGGCACCAACGTCTCCAAGGCCGAGCCCGGCCACCGCCAGGACGCCCCCGACATCTCCGGCGAGACGCTGGAGGGCAGCCAGGTGAAGCTCTCCGACTACCGGGGCAAGGTCGTGGTGCTGAACGTCTGGGGCTCGTGGTGCGGCCCGTGCCGGGGCGAGGCGGACGACCTGCAGCGCGTCTGGACCAAGTACAAGGACCAGGGCGTGCAGTTCCTCGGGATCAACACCCGGGACTCGGACAAGACCAACGCCGTCCGCTTCGAGCAGGAGAAGGGCGTCACCTACCCGAGCATCTTCGACCCGGCCGGCACCCAGCTGCTCAGGTTCCCCAAGGGCAGCCTCAACCCGCAGTCGATCCCGACCACCCTGATCGTCGACCGGGACGGCAAGCTGGCCGCCCGCGCGATCGGCGGCACGGTGGACGACGCGCTGGAGTCGATCCTGCAGCCGGTGGTCGCGGAGCCGAAGCAGTGAGCGCCGAACCCGCCGTACTGAACCTCGCCGACACCTTCACCACCGTCCAGAGCGGGGCGCTGCTGGCCGCCGCCCCGATCGCGATCGCGGCCGGCCTGCTGTCCTTCTTCTCGCCCTGCGTGCTGCCGCTGGTGCCCGGCTACCTGTCGTACGTGACCGGCTTCTCCGCCGCCGACCTCGCGGACGCGCGCGGTGCGCGGCGCGGCCGGATGCTGGCCGGGGCGGCGCTGTTCGTGCTCGGCTTCACCGCGGTGTTCGTCTCCGGCGGCGCGCTGTTCGGCCAGTTCGGCGACACCCTGCAGGAGCACAAGCGGATCATCTCGATCGTGCTCGGCTCGGTGACCGTCGTGATGGGCCTGGCCTTCATGGGCCTCGTGCCCGGCCTGAGCATGCGTGAGGTGCGCTCGCACCGCCGCCCGGCGATCGGCCTGCTGGGCGCCCCGCTGCTCGGCGTGGTCTTCGGGGTCGGCTGGACGCCGTGCATCGGCCCGACCATGTCGGCCGTCCAGACCCTGGCGGTGAACCAGGCCGATGCGGCGCGCGGCGCCCTGCTGATGACCTTCTACTGCCTGGGCCTCGGCGTACCGTTCATCGTGGCCGCGCTGGCCTTCCGCCGGGCGCTGGGCGCCTTCGGCTGGGTCAAGCGGCACTACCCGCTCGTCATGCGGATCGGCGGCGGCATGCTCGTCGTGGTCGGTCTGCTGCTCGTCACCGGGGAATGGGACGTGCTGGTGAGCGACCTGCAGTCCTGGACCGCCGACTTCCAGATCGGAATCTGACCGTGAGCAAGACCACGACCGGGACCGACCTGCCACCGGCACCCGAGGACGTCGAGACCGAGGCCGACACCGGCGCCGACTCCGCGGCCGAGCGGCTGAGCACCGCGCCGGTCGAGTCCGACGGCCCGACCGGCATCGGCGTGCTCGGCTGGGCGCGCTGGATGTGGCGTCAGCTGACCTCGATGCGGGTCGCCCTGATCCTGCTCTTCCTGCTGTCGCTGGCCGCGATCCCGGGCTCGCTGATCCCGCAGAACGGCCAGGGCAGCCAGACCGCGATGAAGGTCGTGTCCTGGAAGGCGCAGCACACCACCCTCGCGCCGATCTACGAGAAGCTGCAGCTGTTCGACGTCTACAGCTCGGTCTGGTTCTCCGCGATCTACATCCTGCTGTTCGTCTCGCTGGCCGGCTGCATCGTCCCGCGCACCTGGCAGTTCGTCGGCGTGCTGCGCGCCGCGCCGCCGGCGGCGCCGCGCAACCTGACCCGGATGCCGGTGTACGCGGCCTGGCGCACCGACGCGGACGCCGACGCGGTGAACGCCGCCGCGTACCGGCTGCTGCGCAAGCGCCGCTTCCGGGCGAACCTGTCCGGCGGCTCGGTGGCGGCCGAGAAGGGCTACCTGCGCGAGGTCGGCAACCTGGTTTTCCACCTGTCGCTGTTCGCCCTGCTCGGCGGCTTCGCCTGGGCCAGCCTGGCCTCCGGGACGGCCGGCAAGCTGATCGTCGAGGGCGAGGGCTACGCCAACACCATCACCCAGCTCGACGACTTCAGCGGCACCCGGTTCTACACCACCGACGACCTCGACCCCTTCTACCTGAAGCTGAACTCCTTCACCTCCCGCTTCCAGTCCAGCGGTTCGCAGATCGGCGCGGCCCGGCAGTTCACCGCGAACGTCGAGTACTCCACCGACGGCGACCCGGCGAAGGCCAAGCAGGGCAAGATCGAGGTCAACCACCCGCTGGAGATCGGCGGCAGCAAGATCTACCTGATCGGCCACGGCTTCGCGCCGGTCGTCACCGTCCGCAACGGCAAGGGCGAGGTCGTCTACCAGGGCGCCACGCCGTTCCTGCCGCAGGACGCCAACCAGACCTCCACCGGCGTGGTGAAGGTCTCCGACTACGGCGACGGCCCGGACGGGAAGAAGACCCAGCTCGGCTTCAGCGGCAGCTTCCTGCCGACCGCGCCGGACAGCTTCGTGGGCACCGGCCCGATCTCGCTCTTCCCGGACGACGCCGCGCCGATGCTGGTGCTCAACGTCTACGCGGGCGACCTCGGCAACAACTCCGGCCGGCCGCAGAACATCTACCAGCTGGACACCAAGAACATGACCCAGCTGATGCAGGACGACAAGCCCGACACCCCCGCCGCCGCCCGGCTCAAGCCCGGCCAGGTCTGGGAGCTGCCGGGTGGCTACGGAACCCTCACCTTCAACGGTTACAAGCGCTTCGCCAGCTTCGACGTCTCGCACCGCCCGGGCAACTCGATCGCCCTGGCCGGCGGCGTGCTGGCGATCCTCGGCCTGATCGGCTCGCTGTTCCTCCAGCGCCGCCGGATCTGGGTGCGCGCGGTCGCCCTGCCGGGCGGCGGCACCCAGGTGGAGCTGGCCGGCCTGGCCCGCAGCGAGTCGGCGAAGATCGCCGAGGAGCTGGCCGAACTCGCGGTGGACCTCCAGGACGACGCCCCGGCCACCGACGAGACCGATGACCCCGACGCTTCCGCCGAGCCCGGTGCCACCGGGGCCCCGGACGCACCCTCGGACCCCGCCCCCGCCGACCAGAACTCCAAGGAGTAGACGGTGCACCTCGCTTCGGCGGTCGACCCACAGCTGGCCGACCTCTCCAACAAGCTGATCTATTCGGCGATGGTGGTCTACACGCTCGCCATGTTCGCCCACATGATCGAGTGGACCTTCGGCAGCAAGGGTGCCGTCGCCGTCCGCTCGAAGGAGCAGGCCGGCAGCCTGGCCGACACCGTCGCCGCGGCCGAGTCGAAGGGCATCAAGAAGGTCACCGTCACGGTGGCCGGGGCCGGCGGCGGGACCACCACGCTGACCCGCACCGCCGTGGCCGGCGCGGGCGCGACGGTGGTCACCAGCGGCCGCGGCGAGGACGAGGTGGACGGCCCGGGAGCGGCCGGCACCAGCGACCGGGCCGACCTGGCCGGCCGGATCGCCGTCTCGCTCACGGTGCTGGGCCTGCTGCTGCACGGCGGCGGCATCGTCTCCCGCGGCCTGTCGGTGTCCCGCTGGCCGTGGGGCAACATGTACGAGTTCTCCTGCGCCTTCGCCTTCTCGATGACGGCCGCCTACCTGGTGCTGCTGGCGGCCAAGAAGAACGTGCGCTGGCTCGGCCTGCCGGTCGTCGTGGCGGGGCTGCTGACCCTGGGCATCGCCACCACCACGCTGTACACCGACTCGGACCAGCTCGTTCCGGCGCTGCACTCGCCGTGGCTGGCGATCCACGTCTCCACCGCGATCTTCTGCGGCGGCGCGTTCTACGCGGCGTTCATCGCGACCGTGCTCTACCTCGGCAAGGACTCCTTCGAGAAGCGGATCGCGGCCGGCCTGACCACCGGCCCGCTGGGCACCTCGGCGTCGATCTGGCGCCGCCTGCCCGCCGCGTCCACCTTCGACAAGCTGTCCTACCGGATCAACGCCCTGGTCTTCCCGCTGTGGACGTTCACCATCATCGCGGGCGCGATCTGGGCCGAGGCGGCCTGGGGCAAGTACTGGGAGTGGGACCCGAAGGAGACCTGGTCGTTCATCTGCTGGGTCGCCTACGCCTGCTACCTGCACGCCCGTGCGACGGCCGGCTGGAAGGGGCGCAAGGCGGCCTACCTGGCGCTGGCGGCCTTCGCCTGCTGGCTCTTCAACTACTACGGCGTGAACATCTTCGTCACCGGCAAGCACTCCTACGCGGGGATCTGACCGGGGCACACACCCACCGGCCCGGCTCTCCGCAGATGGTTGGCCGGGCCGAGGTGCGACAGGGGTAGTTCGTGCCGGCCGCCAGGCCGGTACGGGAGGGAACTGAGGAGGAATCGCGCAATGGAGTGCGACGAGGTCATGCTGACCGTCCGAATCACCGCCGGCGAGCAGCTGCTGCTCCGCCGGCTCGCCCAGGGGCACCGCAGCGACGTGTCCGAGGTGGTCGCGGACGCCCTGCTGGACATCATCCCCACGCTCAGCGCGCCGGGGGACGCCTACCGGCTGCTCGGCGCCCTCGCGACGCCCGCGCCGTGCGCGCTGACGGTCTGGCTGCCGACCGCGCTGGCCGACCTGCTGGCGCCGGGGGCGGCCCGGATCGCTCAGATCACCGACGTCCGGATCGAGTCGGCGAGCGCGGCGCTCGGCGCGGCGCTGCGGCTCTGGCTGGCCCAGGACCCGGTCCGGCTGGCCGCCAACCTCAGCGTGATGCACGCCGGGCGGTCCTCGGCGGCCGCGCTGGCGGCGGCGTAACCGGCGTCACCGGAGGGGCCGGGCGGGGGTCAGCTCGCGAGCGGGAGCCGGACGGCGGGCGCGCCGCGGCCGGGGGCCGAGGCGACCGGCCCGCCGACCGGCTCGGTGAGCAGCCGGCACTCGGCCGCCGTCCGCCCGTCCTGCACCAGCCGGACCACCACCGGCGCCCGGCGCACCCCGCCCGGCGCCGGTTCCCGGACGGCCCGGACGAGGCAGGGCCGGTCCGGTTCGATGTAGTGCTCGAAGGCCGTCACCAGCTGCACCGGCGCCACCGGCTCGGGGTGGCGCAGCCGCTGGGCGGCCTGCCGGGCGGCCTCCAGCACCAGCATCCCGGGCACGTGGTCCAGCCCGGGGTCGGCGAGCACCGGGTGCGTGGGGTCGGTGCGCAGCAGCCAGCTGTCCGGCCGCAGGGTGGGGCTGAGCACCACGTCGGCGGGCTCGGTCCGGCCGACGAGCCCGGGCGCGACGGGCGCCGGCGGCGGGGCCGGTTCGGCGGGGTGCCGGACGGGGCCGCGCAGCCGGGCGTACCCGGCGGGGGTGAGGACGCGCAGCCGGCCGGAGCCGTGGCCGACCGGGTGGCCGTCCCGGCTGATCTCGGCGGTGACCCGCAGCGAGTCGAGCCGGCCGTGCCGGATCCGGACGTCCTCGCAGTGGACGGCGAGCATCAGCGAGACCGGTCCGGGCGTGACGGCGAGGCCGGTCAGGCCGGTCTCGCCGAGGGCGTAGGAGAGGTCGGCGAGGGTGAGGTGGTGGTCGTGCGGGACGCCGAATCCGGCGTGGCCGATGAGCAGCCCGGCCTGCCGGACGGTCTCGGCCATCAGCACCGGGTCGTGATACCGGCCGCCGGGCAGCCGGTAGAAGCCGTGCAGCCGGGGCCACTGAGCGCCGAGCAGGAAGTCGTACGGGCCGGTGGCCTGCCAGCCGGTGAGCAGGACCTCGGAGACGGCGGCGCGGTGGACGAGGTGCCGGGAGACGGTCCGCTCGTGGAAGTCGTACCCGGCGCGGGGCCGGCCGGCGTGGGCGTCCGGATCGAGGGCGTAGGGGGTGTCGGAGCCCGGCTCTACGATCGGCGGCATGACAGGCCCCCCGCTTCAGGGTGTCGGTCGAGCGGCCGTTGCGGACGCCCCGGGCAGAACATACCTACCACCCGGTATGTCTTCGCGGGCCGGGGCGGCTTCCAGCGCCCCGCCCGTCCCGGAGCTCACCCTAGGGCCTCTGGGCTGCGGAAACACCGGTTCGGCGGGTGGTTCCGACCTTGGGCGGGGGTCCGTCCCCGCTGGACGGCGGGGTCGGCGAGGGCGCTAGATTAGATACCTACCATGCGGTTTCGGCGGTCGCCGTCCGCATGCGGGGCGTCGCTCGGCGCAGGGGAGGCCGGGCGCGCCGACAGCAACCCGGGCGGGGCGGGGGCCGCGCCCGGTCGAGCCGGAGGGGGCCGGGGCAGTGGTCAAGCAGATGCGCGCGGAACGGACCAGGAACGCCGTCCTGCTCGCCGCGGCGGACACCTTCGCCAGCGTCGGGTTCGAGGCCGCCAGCCTGGTCGACATCAGCCGCCGGGCCGGCGTCAGCAAGGGCGCCCTCTACTTCCACTACGTGTCCAAGCAGGCGCTCGCGGACGGGGTGCGCGCCGCCGCCGGGCGGGAGATCGGCTCGGCCGCGCTGCGCGCTCTGCGCGCCGGCGGCGGGCCGCTGCAGGGCCTGATCGACCTCACCCACGAGCTGGCCCGGCTGCTGCGCGAGGACGTGGTGGTCCGGGCGGGCGTCCGGCTCGGCCGGCGCGTCCGGCGCGGGGGCCTGTCCAGCCCGTCCGGCCCGCCCGGCCCGCCCGGTACCGACGCCACCTGGCGCGGCCTGGCCGCCGTCGTCCACCGCCTGCTGGCCCGCGCCGAGGACGCCGGGGAGCTGTGCCCCGGGCTGGACCGGCGGGCCGCCACCGAACTGCTCACCGCGCTGGCGGCCGGCCAGGTGCTGCTGGCCGGGGGCACCCCGGACCGGCTCGCCCCCGAGGCCGTCCGCCGGCTCTGGACGGCCGCGCTGCCCGCCCTGGTGCCGGCCGAGCGTCGGGTGGCCTACCAGGTCTGACGGCCGCGGGGGGAGGACGGCCGTCAGGCGGTGTGCTCGGCGGTGTGCTCGGCGGTGCGCTCGGCGATGCTGAGGCGGGCCAGCGCGTGCGGCTGGACGAGCCCGGGCAGCAGCAGCGTCCACAGGTCGCCGATCCGCCGGATCAGGTCCCGCCGGTCGGTGAGTACCTGGGAGCTGAGCTGGATGCCGGTGACGGCCCCGGTGATCACCCCGGCGGCCGCGCCCGGATCGACCCCCGGGTGCAGTTCGCCGGCCTCCCGGGCCTGCTCCAGCAGGCCGCGCACCAGGTCGATCCAGCCCTGGTAGGCCGCGATCTGCGGCTGGGTGAAGCTGCCGTGCTCGATGGTGAGCCGGATGCTGCCGCGCACCAGCGGGTCGTCCAGGAGGGCGTGCGCGAAGGCGTAGCCGAGGTCGATCAGGATCTGCACCGGGCTGTCCGTGGCGGGTTTCCAGGTGGCGATCCAGGCGCCCTGGCCCTCGATGACGGCGAGCGCGAGCTCTTCCTTGGAGTGGAAGTGGAAGTAGAGCGCGCCCTTGGTGACGCCGGCGCGGTCCAGGATCTCGGCCATGGTGGCGGCGGCGTAGCCGCGCTCGTCGAACACCTCGGCCGCCGCGACGAGCACCGCGTGGCGGGTCGCCAACGCCCGGGCCTGCCTGGCCATCGCAGCCTCCCTGGATAGTTCTGGTGCCCCGGCTGCGGCCGGTTCCACAGGGCCGGCGGGGCGGTGGCCGCATACCGTCCGGTAGGTATCCTACCGAGCCGCCCCGGGCCCGAGCGGTGCGGTGAGCGGCCGGGACCGGGTCCCGAAGGGCCGCCGCCCGCGCACGCCGGACGGCCGGCCACCCGGGTGGGGTGACCGGCCGTCGGGAGGCGCGCGGTGCGTCAGGCGGCCTGCTGCCAGCTGACCGGCGAGTAGTACGCCGGGCGGCGCTCCAGGCGCTGCCAGCTGGCGATCGGCTCCATCGGCGCGGCGGCGGCCGTGGCCTGCTGGGCGGCCGCGGCGCGGGCCGCCAGTACGGCGGTGAGGGCGGCCAGCTCCTCGTCGCTGAGCGAGCCGCGGACGATCTGGATGAGGGGTTCGGCGGTAGCGGTCATGTTCTGGTTTCTCCCCCGGTGACTGTGGTGTGTGATGGCCCGGGTGTGCGGCCAGTGGACGCGAAGTACCGTGCTACATCGGCGGGTTGCCGTGCTTGCGGCTGGGCAGGTCGGCGTGCTTGGTGCGGAGCATGGCCAGCGCGGAGGCGATCACCTGGCGGGTCTCCGCCGGGTCGATGACGTCGTCCACGAGGCCGCGCTCGGCCGCGTAGTACGGGTGCATCAGCTCGTCCTTGTATTCCTTGATCTTCTGGGCCCGCATGGTGTCCGGGTCCTCGGCGCCGTTGATCTCGCGGCGGAAGATCACGTTGGCGGCGCCCTCGGCGCCCATCACGGCGATCTCGTTGGTCGGCCACGCGTAGGACAGGTCGGCGCCGATGGAGCGGGAGTCCATCACGATGTAGGCGCCGCCGTAGGCCTTGCGCAGGATCAGCGAGATGCGCGGCACGGTGGCGTTGCAGTACGCGTACAGCAGCTTGGCGCCGTGTCGGATGATGCCGCCGTGCTCCTGGTCGACGCCGGGCAGGAAGCCCGGCACGTCCAGCAGGGTGACGATCGGGATGTTGAAGGCGTCGCACATCTGGACGAAGCGCGCGGCCTTCTCGGAGGCGTTGATGTCGAGCACACCGGCCAGCGACTGCGGCTGGTTGGCGATGATGCCGGTGACGTGGCCGTCGACCCGGGCCAGCACGCACAGCACGTTGGTGGCCCAGCGCTCGTGGACCTCCAGGTACTCGCCGTGGTCGACGATCTCCTCGATCACCTTGCGCATGTCGTACGGGCGGTTGCCGTCCGCGGGCACCAGGTCGAGCAGGCTGTCGTTGCGGCGCTCGACCGGGTCCTCGGTGACGACCGACGGCGGCATCTCGCGGTTGTTCTGCGGCAGCAGCGAGAGGAGGTAGCGGACCTCCTCGATGCAGGACTGCTCGTCGTCGTAGATGAAGTGCGAGACGCCGGAGACGCCGGCGTGCACGTCCGCGCCGCCGAGGCCGTTCTGGCTGATCTTCTCGCCGGTCACGGCCTGGACGACGTCCGGGCCGGTGATGAACATCTGCGAGGTCTCGCGGACCATGAAGACGAAGTCGGTCAGCGCGGGGGAGTAGGCGGCGCCGCCGGCGCACGGGCCGAGCATCACCGAGATCTGCGGGATGACGCCGGAGGCCCTGGTGTTGCGCTGGAAGATGCCGCCGTAGCCGGCGAGGGCGGTGACGCCCTCCTGGATGCGGGCGCCGGCGCCGTCGTTGAGCGAGACGAGCGGGGCGCCGGCCGCGATGGCCATGTCCATGATCTTGTGGATCTTCTGCGCGTGGGCCTCGCCCAGGGCGCCGCCGAAGATCCGGAAGTCGTGCGCGTAGGTGAAGACGGTGCGCCCGTGCACGGTGCCCCAGCCGACGATGACGCCATCGGTGTGCGGCTTCTTGGCCTCCAGGCCGAAGCCCTGGGCGCGGTGCCGGCGCAGCGGCTCGACCTCGTGGAAGGAGCCCTCGTCCAGCAGCAGCTCGATGCGCTCGCGAGCGGTCAGCTTGCCCTTCGCGTGCTGGGCCTCGGTGGCCTTGTCGCTGGGGCCGCGGAGCACCTGCTCGCGCAGCGCGTGCAGCTCGGCGACCCGCCCGCGGGCGTCGGCTGGGGTCCCGGAGGCCTCGTCGCCGACCGGCGCCTCATGCACAACCGTCATCTCGAACCACTCCAATGGTGAGGGAACTGTCCGACAGCCAACGTCTGCTGTGCCCCCGGCTGCGAATCACTTTCTTCACTTATGACTGTACGAGGGGCCGTGCGTCGGTTTCGGCGTCGATTCCGTACAAGGTCGGGTTCGTTTAGCTGTGAGGGCTGTACAGAAGCGGCGCGGATCAAGCCAGTGCCCTCGGTGTCCGTTCGAATACGGTAAGTCGTCGAGGAGATGATGACCGGATGATCCGAACGTGAAGAAAAGCGCAGGTCAGGGCGGTCGTCACGGGGGCCTGGGGGGCCGTGCGGGGCCCGGTTCGGCGGGGGCTCGGATCCGCCGCCCGGTCGGCGCCCGCCGGCCTCCTGAGGTGCCCAGTCGTAGGGAAGCGCCAAAAACGCCGAAGCCCACCCTGGGCCGTCCGGGTGGGCTGTCCGAGGGAGCCCCGCGGGGCGCCCGGAGCGGAGCGAACCGCTCCCCAGCTCAGCTCTTGCGTCCTTCGTCCGGCTCGTCCTTGCCGCGCAGGTCCTCCTCGCGGCGGCGCAGGTCCGCCTCCCAGCGCTTGAGCATCTCCTCGTGGTCCTTGTCGTTCTTCTTCAAGTCCTGGAGGGAAGCGAGGAACTCCGGGTCGTCGTCCGGCGCCAGCGGCCGTCCGCCGCGCGGACCGCCGTACCCGGGCCCGGCGGTGCCGGCGCCGCCGGCCGCGGCCGACGCGGCCCGGTGGAAGCCCCGCTGCTTGCCCGCGATCAGCCAGGCGATCGGGCCCAGCGGCGGGAAGAGCAGCACGATCAGCACCCACACCACCTTGGGCAGGTGCTTCACCTCGTCCTCGGGCGTGGTGAGGCAGTCGACGAATGCCCACACCCAGAGCGCGAGCGGAAGGATGATGGTCAGAAGAATCCGCGGCATGGCTGCGATCTCCCCCCGGCGACGGCGGTAGCGGCGGGCGCCTTCCCGGGGCCCTTGACCAAGCCAGGCTATCGGGTGGCGGATACTGACAGGCATGGCATACGACGATCTCCGCTCGTTCCTCCGGGCCCTCGACCGCGAAGGCGACCTCAAGCGCATCAAGGCGGAGGTGGACCCGCACCTGGAGATCGGAGAGATCGTCGACCGGGTGCAGAAGGCCAAGGGCCCGGCGCTGCTCTTCGAGAACGTCAAGGGCTCCTCGATGCCGCTCGCGATGAACGTCTTCGGGACGGAGCGCCGGCTCGCCAAGGCCCTGGGCCTCAAGGGGCCGGACGACATCTCCGAGAAGATCGCCGGCCTGCTCAAGCCCGAACTGCCGCAGGGCTTCACCGGTTTCCGCGACGCCTTCGGCAAGCTCGCCTCGATGACCCACGTCCCGCCGCGGCACGTCAAGGACGCGCCCGTGCAGGAGGTCGTGCTCACCGGCGACGACGTCGACCTCGACCGGCTCCCGGCGCTGTTCACCTGGCCGCTCGACGGAGGCTCCTTCTTCAACCTCGGCCTGACCCACACCAAGCACCCCGACACCGGCATCCGCAACCTCGGCCTGTACCGGCTCCAGCGGCACGACAAGCGCACCATCGGGATGCACTGGCAGATCCACAAGGACAGCCGAAACCACTACGCCGTCGCCGCGAAGCGCGGCGAGCGCCTGCCCGTCGCGATCGCCTTCGGCTGCCCGCCGGCCGTCACCTACGCGGCCACCGCGCCGCTGCCCGGCGACATCGACGAGTACCTCTTCGCCGGGTTCATCGCCGGCGAGCGGGTCCGGATGGTCGACTGCAAGACCGTGCCGCTGCAGGTCCCGGCCGACGCCGAAGTGGTGATCGAGGGCTGGCTGGAACCCGGCGAGATGCTCCCCGAGGGCCCGTTCGGCGACCACACCGGCTTCTACACCCCGCAGGAGCCGTTCCCCGCCCTGAAGATCGACTGTGTGACGATGCGGCGGCGGCCGATTCTGCAGTCCATCGTGGTCGGCCGCCCGCCGACCGAGGACGGCCCGCTGGGCAAGTTCACCGAGCGGTTCTTCCTGCCGCTGCTGAAGATCATCATCCCGGACATCGTCGACTACGACCTGCCCGAGGCCGGCGGCTTCCACAACTGCGTGATCGTCTCGATCGACAAGAAGTACCCGAAGCACGCCCAGAAGACGATGCACGCGATCTGGGGCGCGCACATGATGTCGCTCACCAAGCTGATCATCGTGGTCGACGCCGACTGCGACGTCCACGACTACCAGGAAGTCGCCTGGCGGGCCTTCGGCAACGTCGACTACAGCCGGGACCTGACCGTCGTCGAAGGCCCCGTCGACCACCTCGACCACGCCTCCTACCAGCAGTTCTGGGGCGGCAAGGCCGGCATCGACGCGACCCGCAAGCTGCCCGAGGAGGGCTACACCCGGGACGGCGGGTGGCCGGAGATGGTGGCCTCCGACCCGGCCACGGCCGCGCTGGTCTCCCGGCGCTGGAAGGAATACGGACTGTGAGCACCGCGGCGTTCGAAACCCCGGGACGCACCAAGGCGTTCCTGCGCCTGGTGATGATCGAGCACTCGGTCTTCGCGCTCCCGTTCGCGTACATCGCCGCGCTGACGGCCATGTTCCTCGCCGACGAACGGGTGCACTGGGGCGAGCTGTTCATCGTCACCGTGTGCATGGTCGGCCTGCGGACCTTCGCGATGGCGGCCAACCGGATCATCGACCGCGAGATCGACGCCCGGAACCCGCGCACCGCGGGGCGCGAACTCGTCACCGGCGCGGTGTCGTTGAAGACCGCGTACGTCGGCTCGGCGGTGGCCCTCGTGGTGTTCCTCGGCGCGGCGGCCATGCTCAACCCGCTCTGCCTGGCGCTCGCGCCGGTCGCCGTCGTGCCGATGGTGGTCTACCCGTACGGCAAGCGCTTCACGGACTTCCCGCAGGCGATCCTCGGCATCGCCCAGGCCATGGGCCCGGTGGGCGCCTGGCTCGCGGTGACCGGCAGCTGGTCCTGGGAGGCCGTCGTGCTCGGCGCGGCGGTCGGCATCTGGATCGGCGGCTTCGACCTCATCTACGCCTGCCAGGACGTCGAGTCCGACCGCGAGAACGGCGTGCGCGCCGTTCCGGCCCGCTTCGGCGTGCCCGCCGCGATCCGGGGCGCACGGGCGTGCCACGTCGTGACCACGCTGCTGCTGGGCTGGTTCGCCGTCCTGACCCACGCCGGGGTGGCCTTCTGGATCGGCCTGGCCGTGGTCGCGGGCGCGTTCCTCTACGAGCACACCATCGTCAGGCCGAACGACCTCTCGAAGCTCAACCGGGCCTTCTTCCAGACGAACAGCTTCGTCGGCGTCTCGCTGTTCTTCTTCGCCCTGGCCGACCTCGTCATCCGCGGCCTCGGCATCTGATGACGCCGGAGCCCGACTGGCGGTCCGACCGGATCGGCACCGCGCTGCGCGGCGAGAACCCGACCGTCCTGCGCCGGCTGTCGGCCGGCTTCGCCGTGATCGGGGACGTCCAGTTCCTGCCCGGCTACTCGGTCCTGCTGACCGACGAGCCGGGCGCGGAACGGCTCACCGACCTGCCCCGCCCGCGCCGCCTCGCCTACCTCGCCGACCTCGACCGGCTCGGCGAGGCGGTCGAACGGGCCTGCCGGGCCGCCGACCCCGCCTTCCGCCGGGTCAACCTCGAAATCCTCGGCAACAAGGACCCGTTCCTGCACGCCCACGTCTGGCCCCGCTACGACTGGGAGCCCCCGCACCTGGTCCGCCGCCCGGTCTGGGACTACCCGCGCGACCACTGGCAGGACCCGCAGCTCGCCCTCGGCCCCGCCCACGACGCCCTCCGCGCCCGCCTCACCGCCGAACTCGACGCCCTGCCGTAGCGCCGACCGGGCCGGACGTCCGAGAGGCCTGGTGCGCTGCCGGAAACCCGCAGGTCACGGGGGGCGTGGGCGCGCTACGATCGCGGTCGGCTCGCGGGGCGGGCCGGGTATCAGGGGGGTGGGCGTGGAAACCGAGAACGTCGAGAACGGTCCCGAGCAGGGCGCGGAGCCGGCTGCCGAGCCGGCCGCCGCGCCGGCCGGGGACCGGGCGGGGGTCAAGCTGGCGGCCGTGGTGGCGCTGGTCGGTGGGGTGCTGGCCGGGCTGTGGGGGATGGGGCTGCTCGACGGCCGCTCGTCGGCGGCGGACGAGAACGAGGACAAGCCGGTCGTGTGCCAGACCCCCGGGCCGAACGATTCGCCGGGGTACGCGGCCGTCTGCGCCGCGCTGAACCGCCCCGACCTGCCTGCGCTGCTGGGCAGGCCGGACGATCGCATCGTGACGGCGCACCCGATGCCGATGGCGATGGGGAAGGACCCGATGGTGGAGGTGCGCCTGCGGCACGGCGCGGTCGCCGTCATCGAGGGCACCACCTCGGTCGACGACATGCTCGGCATGCCGCAGTTCTTCGCCACGAAGACCACCGTCCTCGGCCATCCCGCCGCGATCTATTCGAGCAGCGCGGTGTCCTTCGTCACCGAGACCGGGAAGGACGGGAAGACCGGGCTCAAGAGCGGGCCCGGCACCCGGAACCTCATCGTCGCGGAGGACCCCAAGGCCCCCGGCAGCCGGGCCGTCGAGTTCGACGTCTTCCGGACGGACGGCGGGGCCGTCGACGACGCGACGATGTACCGGCTCGCGGAGAAGCTGCTGCCGACCATGCCGGGCTGGGTCGCGGGCTCGTAGCACCCCACGGCGAGGGGCGGCTGCCGGATTCCGGCGGCCGCCTCTTCGCGCGTTCAGCGCCCGGCCGGCTGGGCGCCGGCGCCGAGCCGGCAACTCCCGCTCAGTTCGGCGCCGTTGGCGATCCGGACCGCGTCGCCGAGCTCGATCCGGTCGGCGCCCGCCGCCTTGAGCCGTGCGCCGCCCTCGCCGATCAGCGCGCCGTGCCCGACGCCGATCAGCCCGCCGCCGGTCGCGGTGATCCGGGCGCCGCCGAACAGGACGGCCCCGGGCCCGAGTTCGCACCGGCTGCGGGCGTCGCACTCGATCACCGCGCCGGGGTACAGCACGGTCTCCGGGCCGAGCCGCACCCGGGTCGAGACCAGCACCGAGAACGGGTCGAGCACCGTGACGCCGTGCTCGGTGAGCGCCATCAGTTCGCCGGGGGTGCGGAGGCCGTGCTCCCGCCGGACGCCGTCCAGCCGCTGCCAGAACTCGCTCTCGATCATGATCGTCGGATCATACTCACGGCCATCTGCCGTGCGGCAGAATCGGGGCACGACGAGCGCCAACACCCCGGAGGAGAAGCGTGATCGGCAAGCTGCAGTGCCTGGTGATCGACTGCCCCGAGCCGGCCGCGCTCGCCCGGTTCTACGCCGCCCTGCTCGGCGGCGAGGTCGACCGTCCGGACCGGAACTGGTCGCTCGACGAGAACTGGTCCACCCTGCACCTCGACGACGGCACGGTGCTCGGCTTCCAGCGCGTCGCCGACTACCGGCCGCCGCGCTGGCCGTCCGCCGAGCACCCCCAGCAGGCGCATCTGGACGTCGACGTCACGGACCTCGACGGCGCCGAGCGCGCGGTGCTCGCGATCGGCGCCGTCCGGCTGCGCGAAGCGGCCGGCTGGCGGGTCTACGCGGACCCGGCCGGCCACCCGTTCTGCCTGATCGGGAAGTGACCCGCGGTCGGGAGCCGGCCCCTGCCCGTCAGCCCCGGCGGATCTCCATCTCGATCTCCCGGTGGGTGTCGTCGCCGGGGACGGGCCCCGACGCGCCGGTGGCCTTGAACCCGGCCCGGGCGTACATCGCCGCGGCGCGGGCGTTGTCCTCGTGGACGTACAGCCGCAGCCGCTCGACCACGGGCTCGGTGAGCGACCAGGACCACTCGGCCGCCGCCCGGGCGAGGTCGTGGGCCAGGCCGGTGCCGCGCGCCTCGGGCCGGACGAAGACGCCGACGAGGTGCGTCTGCGGGGCCACGATGACGTCGCCCTCCAGGGCGCCCTGCCCGCCGGGCAGCTCGACCAGCACGGTCATCGAGCCGAGCCAGCGCCCGTCCTCGGCCTCCGCGACGAGCTGGCACACGGAGCCGCCCTCGGCGGCGTTCGCGGCGCGCTCCTGCCAGAACCTGTCGGGCTTGGCGGCGGCCTGTTCGTGCGTCTCCAGGAAGGCGATGGACGCGACCGGGTCGAGCAGGGCGTCCAGCCGCAGCTGCTTGACCTGCGGCCATTCCTCGCGGCGCACGCGCCTGATGGTGATGTTCATCGGACGATGATTCCATCGCCGCAGGTGGGAGCCGCAAGCGGATTTCCGCGGCGTCGGCGGCAGTTGGCCGGGGGCGTCAGCGGCCGCCCGCGGCCGCGATCAGGAGATCCGCGACCGGGTCAGTCCAGGACGATCCGGTCGCCGAGCCGCAGCCGGCCCGGCGCGGCGACCTCGGCGAGCGCGTCCAGCCGGCCGTCGTGGGCGTGCACGATCGCCTTCAGGATCTCCGGGGCGTGCGGCAGTCCGGGCTGCGGGGCGCCCGTCATCACGCAGCGCTCGCTGGAGTCGACGAAGGCCAGCCGGGCGCTGCCGGGGGCCTCGCCGCGGGCCTGGCGCCCGAACCACTCGTCCTCGACGAACGGCGGGGTGCCGGGCGGGGTGCGCAGCACGATGTTCGGACGGAACCGCCGCTCGTCCACGACGGTCAGCGGGACGGCCTCGCGCACCCAGTCCAGGGTGGCGGTGGTGACCACGCTGACCGGCAGCCGGTCGAAGTGCGGGACGCCGTCCTCGCGGGCGAGTTCGACGTCCTCGCGCAGGAGGTAGGCGCGCAGGAAGGCGGTCGGGTCGGCGACCGGGCGGCCGAGCGGGTCGAACAGCTCGGGGCCGTCGATCCGGCGGCCGAGCCGGGCGGAGAGCCGGAGCAGGCCGTCCATCCGGCGCAGGCGCCGGGTGTTCTTGCCGGAGCCGAGCCGGCCGGCCGCGTCGCGGACGGCGTAGAGGCGGTCGCCGGCCAGGCCGCGCACGTCCACCTCGACGGAGTCGAGCCGCTCGCCGCCGGTGGATTTCACGGGGTAGCGCCAGAGTCGCTCGATCACTCCGATGATCTCAGCCATGGCGGGAAAGCGTAGCGGCGGCGCCGGGGGATGGTCTAGACCAAGTCCGGTGCGCCCGGACGTCGGTGAGCCCCGGGGAGCCGCCGCGCGCCTCGCGCTCGGCCGCGCTCAGCCCAGCCGGGCCACCGCCCGCACCGGCGCGCCGTCCGCCGCGACCAGCCGCAGCGGGAACAGCGAGACCTCCACCGGCCGCCCGGCCTCCTGCGCCTCCAGCAGCAGCCGCAGGTCCGTCAGGTTCTCGGCGATCACCCCGCCGCCGTCCGCCCCCAGCAGCACCCGGTGCGCCGCCAGGGTCGGCTCGTCGGCGGCCGCGCCCTGGTCGTGCTCGTCGGTGAGGTCGGCGAGCAGCGCGGCCACCGCCGGGTCGCCCGGGCCCGGGTCCGGGGTCGGGTCGACGCTGAGCGCGTCCACGCCGACCGTCCGCACCCCGGCGGCCACGATCGCCTCGGCGGCGGCCGGGGTCAGGCTGGGGTGGGCGAGGTACGCGTCGGTGCCCCAGTGCCGGGCCCAGCCGGTGGCCAGCAGCAGCACGTCGCCGGCGCCGCAGCGCTCCAGCGCGGGCGCCAGCAGGTCGGGGGTGACGGCCGTCCGGGGGGCCAGTCCACGCAGGTCGGCCACCACGGCCGGGCCGGTGAACCGCTCCAGCGGCAGCCCGTCCAGGGTCGGCCAGGTGACGTCCACGTGGTAGGGCGCGTCCACGTGCGTTCCGGACTGCGAGCCCAGGTGCAGGGCCAGCACGTTCACCCCTGCGGTGGCGGTGGTGAGCGCCGGCTCCAGCAGGACGGACGGGTCGCCGGGGTAGACCGGCATCGCGGTGGTCACCTGGTGGGTGAGGTCGACGAGGGTCGCTGCCATGGCCCCATCCTCCCAGGGGCGGCCCGGCCGCGGACCCCTTCGCGCACCCCCGGCACCAGCCTTCACACACCCCACGCCCCCCGGAGACCGGCGCGCCACCCCGGCCCCACCGGCCGGCGCGGCCGGTGGGGCCGGATGGGCGCACGGGGTGAAGCCGGATACAAATGCCCCATGGGAACTGCGAAGCGTCAACCGTGGGTGGTCGGGGTCTCGGGCGCGTCGGGGACGCCGTACGCCGCCTCCGTGATCCGGGCGCTGCTGGCCGCCGGCGAGGCGGTGGACCTGATCGTCAGCCGCGCCGCGCGGCTGACCATCCTCGACGAGACCGGCATCTCCTTCCGCGACGCCCACTGGCGCGCCGACCTCGCCGCCTGGCTGGCCGTCGACGAGGACGCCCTCGCCGACGTCCGCTACTGGTCCGCCGGGGACTTCGCGGCCGGACCGTCCAGCGGCTCGTACCCGGCCAAGGGCATGCTGGTGGTGCCGGCGACCACCGGCGCGGTGGCCGGGATCGCCCTCGGCCTGAGCAAGGACCTGCTGCAGCGGGTGGCCAGCGTCACCCTCAAGGAGCGCCGCCCGCTCGTCGTGTGCGTGCGCGAGACGCCACTCAACGGGGTGACGTTGAAGCACCTGGTGGAACTCGACGCGCAGGGCGCCGTGGTGCTCCCCGCCTCGCCCGGTTTCTACGCCGGCGGCTCCACCGTGCGCGAACTCGTCGATTTCGTGGCCGGCCGGGTGCTGGACGCGGTCGGCGTGCCGCATTCCCTGTACCTGCGCTGGGAAGGGGAGTTGGGAGCGGCGGCCCGGCGATCCGGCGGCGCGGACGGCGCACCGGCTGAGGGGGAGTAAGGCGACCGGGCGCGGGAGAGTATCTTCTCTGCGATATCCGGGTCGTTCAGCGCGCAGCGCCTTCGAATCCGGATAATGATCTGTGGGTCTGGTGAGGTTCGGAAGGACGCGGACGGTATATGGACACGGTGGACAGACAGCTCATCCAGGCGCTCCGGGAGAACGGCCGCGCGTCCTACGCCGAGCTGGGCCGGTTGGTCGGCCTCTCCGGACCGAGCGTCACGGACCGCATCAACCGGCTGGAGCAGGCCGGTGTGATCACCGGCTACCGGGCGACGGTCAACCCGGCCTCGCTCGGCTTCGGCGTGACGGCCCTGATCGGCCTCCAGCTCACCGACGCCGCCGACCACGACGACGTCGGGTTCCGGCTGAAGGACCTCAACGAGGTCGAGGACTGCTGGTTCATCGCCGGCGACGACTCCTACATGCTCAAGGTCCGGGTGGCCGACGTGGCCGGCCTGGAGTCGGTGGTGAAGCGGATCTCGGGCACAAAGGGTGTGGCCCGCACCCGCACCACCGTCGTACTCTCCACCAAGTGGGAGAACCGGGTGAGTGAACTCCCCCCCGTAGGAGAGTGACGCGATGGCACTGGTCGGTCTGGAGGAGCTGCGCGCCGCCCGCCAGCGGATCGCGGGCGTGGTCGTCCGCACCCCGCTGGTCCCCGCCCCCTGGGCGGAGGAGGGCGAGCGCCGGCTCTGGCTGAAGCCGGAGAACCTCCAGCCGACCGGCGCCTTCAAAACCCGCGGCGCGTACAACCGGCTGGCCGCGCTGACGGCTGACGAGCGTGCGCGCGGCGTGGTCGCCCAGTCCAGCGGCAACCACGCGCAGGCGGTGGCGTACGCGGCGCGGCTGCTCGGCGTGAAGGCCGTGATCGTGATGCCGGACACCTCGCCGGCCGTCAAGGTCGAGGCCACCCGCTCGTTCGGCGCCGAGGTGGTGCTGGTCGCGCCCGGGGAGCGGGACGCCCTGCCCGCCGAGCTGGCCGAGCGGCACGGCTACGTCTGGGTGCCGCCGTACGACGACCCGTTCATCATCGCGGGCCAGGGCACGGTCGGCCTGGAGATCGCCGAGGACGCCCCGGCCGAGCTGGACACCGTCCTGGTGCCGGTCAGCGGCGGCGGGCTGATCGGCGGCACGGCGGCCGCGCTCAAGCTCACCCGCCCGGGCATCCGGGTGATCGGCGTGGAGCCCGAGCTGGCCGCCGACGCGCAGGCGAGCCTGCGCTCCGGCCGCCGGGTGGAGTGGCCGGTGGCCGACACCTACCGGACCATCGCGGACGGGCTGCGCACCCCCTCGGTCGGCGCGCTGCCCTACGAGCACATCACCACCTACGTGGACGACATCGTCACCGTCACCGAGGACGAGATCCGCACCACCGTCGCCCTGCTGGCCCGGCGCGGCCGGCTGGTCGCCGAGCCGTCCGGCGCGGTCGCCCCGGCGGCCTACTTCCACCGGGCCGCCGAGACCGGCGGACAGGCCGTCGCCGCCGTGGTGAGCGGCGGCAACATCGACCCGGCCCTGCTCACGGAGCTGCTCAGCTCCTAGGGCCCGTCTTCAAACCCCCGCAGGCGGGGGTTTGAAGACGGGCCCTCTAGGGCCACGCCCTCGCGGGAGCGCCGTGTGCATAGGCGTACGCTCGTCTCCGGCAAGGATTCGAAAGTCGGAGGAGGCGGGTCACCGCATGGACGCAGGGCTCAAGCGCGAGCTGGAGGCGAAGGTCTACGCGGGTGAGCGGCTGACCCGCGAGGACGGGATCGCACTCTACGAGAGCGACGACCTGGCCTGGCTGGGCGGCCTCGCCCACCACGTGCGGACGCGGAAGAACGGCGACGTCGTCCACTTCAACGTCAACCGCCACCTCAACATGACCAACGTGTGCAACGCGTCCTGCGCGTACTGCTCGTTCCAGCGCAAGCCGGGCGAGAAGGACGCCTACACGATGCGCATCGAGGAGGCCGTCCGCCTCGCCAAGGCGATGGAGAGCGAGTCCCTCACCGAGCTGCACATCGTCAACGGCCTGCACCCGACCCTGCCCTGGCGCTACTACCCGCGCTCGCTGCGCGAGCTGAAGGCCGCCCTGCCGAACGTCTCGCTGAAGGCCTTCACCGCCACCGAGATCCACTGGTTCGAGAAGATCAGCGGCCTGTCCGCCGACGAGATCCTCGACGAGCTGATCGACGCCGGCCTGGAGTCGCTGACCGGTGGCGGCGCGGAGATCTTCGACTGGGAGGTCCGCCAGCACATCGTCGACCACGACACCCACTGGGAGGACTGGTCGCGGATCCACCGCCTGGCGCACTCCAAGGGCCTCAAGACGCCCTGCACCATGCTGTACGGCCACATCGAGGAGCCCCGCCACCGGGTCGACCACGTGCTGCGGCTGCGCGAGCTGCAGGACGAGACCGGCGGCTTCCAGGTCTTCATCCCGCTGCGCTACCAGCACGACTTCCACGACTCCAAGGACGGCGTCGTGCGCAACAAGCTGATGGACCGCACCGAGATGGCCACCGGCGCCGAGGCGCTGAAGACCTTCGCGGTCTCCCGGCTGCTCTTCGACAACGTCCCGCACGTCAAGGTCTTCTGGGTGATGCACGGCGTCGCCACCGCCCAGCTGGCGCTCAGCCACGGCGCGGACGACATGGACGGCTCGGTGGTCGAGTACAAGATCACCCACGACGCGGACAACTTCGGCACGCCGAACAAGCTCGGCCGCGACGACCTGCTCGGCCTGATCCGCGACGCCGGCTTCCGCCCGGTCGAGCGCAACACCCGCTACGAGGTCATCCGCGAGTACGACGGCCCGGACCTTCTGCGCCGCGAGACCCCGCAGGCGATGCGCCTCTGACTCCGGCACTCCTCCCAACCCCGTCGCCCGGGCCGGCACTCGGCCCGGGCGGCAGTGTCTTCACTGCCTCCGCACGCGACCCGGGTTTACCAACGGGTACGGCATTTGGCAGGATCGAGGACATGTCCGGTTCCCATCGCGCCACCACGTACCCGCCGTACGAGCCGATACCGGAGCCGGTGTACGAGGTGCCGCAGCAGTCGTACGACCCGCCGTACCAGGCGCAGTACGGCGGCTACGAGGGCTACGAGGCCCCCCAGACGTACCAGCAGCCGATGATCCAGCAGGAGTGGTACGGCGACTACCAGCAGGCCCCGCAGGCCGCTGACGGGTACTACGGGACCCACGACGCCGGCGGCTACGACCAGCCGTTCCAGCCGTACCCGGCCGAGGCCGAGCCGGCCTACCTGTACGAGCCCGAGCCGGCCCCCGTGCCCGAGCCGGCCCCCGAGTCCGTCGAGTTCGCCGAGCCCGTGGCGGTCACCGGATCCGTCGAGCCGGCCGCCCCCGCGGGCTCCCGCGCCGCCGCCCGGGGCCGCCGCCGCAAGGCGAAGCAGAAGCGCCACGGCAAGGCCATGATGGCCGGCACCGCGCTGCTGGTCGCGGCCGCCGCCGGCTGGTACACCGTCGGCCAGGACGACGCCCGCCCCGCGCTCACCGCCGCGGACGGCCCCGGCCCGGACGCAAGCCGCCCCGACCAGCCCACCCCGGCGCCCGCCGCCGTGCAGGCCGCCGCCGACCGGCAGGCCCAGCCCGCGGCCGCCGCCCGCGGCGAGGCCCGGGCGGACGCCTCGGTGGCCGCGATACCCGGTCTCGGCCCGAGCTTCACCGCGAAGATCCCGGCCGAGACCACCCAGGTGCTGGTCGCCTCCGGCCAGGACAAGAACACCGACAAGAACACCGTCGTCCTGTGGACCCGCACCCCCGAGGGCCGCTGGCTGGCCGGGGAGACCTGGCAGGGCCACAACGGCAAGAACGGCTGGACGGCCGACCACAACCAGAACGACCTGCGCAGCCCGATCGGCGTCTTCTCGCTCACCGACGCGGGTGGCCGCAAGGACAACCCGGGCAGCAAGCTCCCGTACGACAAGGACCCGAGCTTCGTGGTCTCCGGGACGGGCTTCTTCGGCGACCAGCTGGCCGGCTCCTTCGACTACGTGGTCGCGATCAACTACAACCGGGTCGCCGGCAGCTCCCCGCTCGACATGCGCCGCCCGATGGGTGCCGGGAAGGGCGGCGGGATCTGGCTGCACGTCGACCACGACGGCCCCACCCACGGCTGCGTGTCGATACCCGAGGACAAGATGGCCCAGCTCATCCGTACCCTGGACCCGGCCGCGCACCCGGTCGTGGTGATGGGCGACGCGGCCGCGCTGGCCGCCTGACCGGGGCGGACGGGCCGTCCGGGGCGACCGGGGCGGCCGGGGCGGCCGGGGAGGCCGCGCGCCGCAAGGCCCTTGTGGGTCTCCTACAGTTCGGGGCCGACGATCCTGTGCCGGTCACGCCCATCTGACCAGCGGGTAACCGGGTTCCATGGCGGTATGAGCGGTTCTCGCATTGTGGCACTGGGGCACTACCAGCCCGCCAAGGTCCTGACCAACGACGACCTGGCGGCGCTCGTCGACACCGACGACGAATGGATCCGCACCCGGGTCGGGATCCGGTCCCGGCACATCGCCGAGGAAGAGACCCTGGTCGACCTCGCCACCGAGGCCGCGCAGAAGGCGCTCGCGCGCAGCGGCCGCACCGCCGCGGAGATCGACCTCGTCGTGGTCGCCACCTGCACCGCGATCGAGCGCAGCCCCAACACCGCCGCCGCCGTGGCCGCCCGGCTGGGCGTGCGCTCGCCGGCCGCGTACGACATCAACACCGTCTGCTCCGGCTTCTCCTACGCGCTGGCGACCGCCGACCACGCGATCCGGGCCGGTGCGGCGAGCCGCGCCCTGGTGATCGGCGCCGAGCGGATGACCGACACGCTCGACTGGACCGACCGCTCCACCTGCGTGATCTTCGGCGACGGCGCCGGTGCCGCGGTGGTCGAGGCCCAGGAGGATGGCGCCGAGCCCGGCATCGGGCCGGTGGTCTGGGGCTCCGAGCCGGAGCGGGGCGACGCCGTGGTCATCACCGGCTGGGACCCGGTGATCAGCCAGCAGGGCCAGTCGGTGTTCCGCTGGGCCACCACCCAGCTCGCCCCGCTCGCCCGGCAGGCCTGCGAGCGGGCCGGGATCGACCCGTCCGAGCTGAAGGGCTTCGTCCCGCACCAGGCCAACCTGCGGATCATCGACGCGATCGCCGGGAAGCTGGGCCTCGGCGATGCCGTGGTGGCCCGGGACGTGGTCGACTCCGGCAACACCTCGGCCGCCTCCATCCCGCTCGCCTTCTCCAAGCTGGTCGAGCGCGGGGAGCTCTCCCCGGGCGACCCGGTGCTGCTCTTCGGCTTCGGCGGCGGCCTCGCCTACGCCGGGCAGGTCGTCCGCTGCCCGTAGCGCCCCAGGAGGCCGGAAACAGCGCCCAGGACCGAAGAATGCCGGTGGGCGGGCACCCCGTGTGAAGGGTGCCCGCCCACCGGCATGTCGGGCGCGCGTGCGGTACGTCGGCGGACCTCCCCCGAGGACACGGCCGCCGTCCGTCGTTCCCCGGACAGGAGGCCGGGGCTGCGCGCGGAGCGGATGGTGGATCGAACGGATGGTCTACTTGGGCGCCTTCTTGCCGGTGACGCCCAGGTACACCAGGGGAGCGAGATTGGGCTTGAGGTCCTTGACCTTGACGCCCCAGGAGGTGAAGGCCTTCTGGTGCTCGGCCGCCGAGGCGAGCAGCGAGACCAGGGCCCCGGCGACGGCGTTCGGGTCGAGCGACTTGTCGGCCTGACCCTTCGCCTGGAGTTCCTTGACGGCCTCCGCGAGCGGCTTGGCGACCGCGTTGAGGACGGTCATGCGGATCTTGAAGAACCGCTTGTCCCCTTCGGCTGCACCCAGCGTGACCACGCGGAGAATGGCGTCGTTCTTGCGCCAGAAGGCGAGGAATCCGTCGACCAGTTCTTCCGAAGTGGTCGGGCCGGACTTCCCTGCCCAGGACTTTCCGGCCACCAGCTCTTTGAGGGTGTCGGCGTCCTTGGCCATTTCCTCGGCGATTTCGAGGACAGCGCCCTCGACATCCGGGAAGTACTGGTAGAAGGTCGCGGGGGAGGTACCCGCCATACGGGCGACGTCGATGACCTTGACGTCCCGATAGGGCGACGTGCTGAGCATCTCGCGGAGGCAGTCGAGCAGCTTCTGCCGCGTCTCCTGTCCGCGTCGCCCGGCGACGCGACCGTCGACGGTGCGAACTTGTCCTGTCATGCCGTCAGCTTACCGTGGCACGATCTTGGCGCGATTCGGTGATGCGACTATTACTCCGCACGGGGGTTGCTATAGCGCCATGAACCACTTCGGACGGATATTCACCGGACCTCGGCCGTTCCGTTGTAGCCCCCCCGTGTGCTTTTGATTCCACAGCGTGACGGCGAGTCCGCTGAGGGATGGTCGAGTGACAGAGCGTGACGACGCCGGTCGGGACCTGCGGGGGTTTCGTGTGGAGTGTCGGAGCGTCCGGGCGCAAGCGACTTACGGAGCCGGCGTCAGAATCCGGCCTTTCCGTCATCCCTGACCAGGGGGCGTTCGGCGGTGGCCGCCGGGCGGGGGAGGTTGGAGATGCGCCGGGCGGCATTGGAGAATCGGGTCCGGCACCACGCGGCGGGTGCGGACAACGGGGAGGTGGCAGCGGAGTGGACCAGCTGACGGCGCACGATCCGAGGCGGATCGGGCCCTTCGAGGTGCTGGGGCGGCTCGGCGCGGGCGGGATGGGGCTGGTCTACCTGGCACGTTCCGCGGCGGGGCGGCGGGTGGCCATCAAGACCGTCCGGGGGGAACTGGCCGAGGACGAGCTGTTCCGGGTCCGCTTCGCGCGGGAGATCGCGGCGGCCAAGACGGTCGGCGGCTTCTACACGGCGGCCGTGGTGGACGCCGACGCGGACGCCCGGGTGCCCTGGCTGGCCACCGCCTACATCCCGGCGCCCTCCCTGGAGGACCTGGTCGAGGAGTGCGGCCCACTGCCCGCCGGCGCCACCCGCTGGCTGATCGCCGGCATCGCGGAGGCCCTGCAGTCCATCCACGCCGCCGGGCTGGTCCACCGTGACCTCAAGCCCTCCAACGTGCTGGTGGTCGAGGACGGCCCGAAGGTGATCGACTTCGGCATCGCGGCCGGGGTCTCCAGCACCCGGCTCACCATGACCAACGTCGCGGTCGGCACCCCCGCCTACATGTCCCCCGAGCAGGCCCGGGACAGCCGTGCGGTGCGTGGCGCCAGCGACGTCTTCTCGCTCGGCTCGCTGATGGTCTTCTGCGCCACCGGCCACCCGCCGTACCGGGGCTCCAACCCGGTCGAGACGGTGTTCCAGCTGCTGCGCGAGGAGCCGGACCTGTCCGGCATGCCGCCCGAGCTGATGGACCTGGTCCGCGCCTGCATGCGGCAGGCGCCCGAGCACCGGCCCACCCCGGAGCAGATCCAGGCCGAGCTGGCCCCGCACCTGTTCTCCCGGGACGACGCCTCCGGCGAGGCGGGGGACTGGCTGCCCGCCGACGCGCTGGCGCTGATCGAGCGCAAGCGGCGCCCGATCCGCCCGGCGGCGGCCCAGCCCGCCCCGGCCGGCGTGTCGGGCCACTCGGTCGCGCACCCGCCGCAGCCGCCCCAGCGGCCGCCGGTCCCGCAGGCGCCGGTCCGGCCGCCGCACGCCGGCCCGGAGGACCCGCGCACCCACGCGGGCGTGCGGCACGAGGCCCCGCCGGCCGGCCCGGTGCACACCGTGCCGCCGCCGGCCCACGCCCCGGACCACGAGGCCGCGACCGCGAAGATCCCGTCCAAGAACAAGCACCGGGCGCCCACCGGCGCGGTGCCCGTCGAGGTGCGGCTGTCCGGCGCGTCCGTGCGGATAGGCCCGGGGCCGCGCGCCGAGCACGAGCCGGCCGCCCCGCACACCGCCCCGGCCGAGACCGACTGGGTCCGCCGGACGCCGACCGCGCCCCCCGCCCCGCCGCAGCACCCCGTCCCGGCCGCCCGCTGGCGCCCCTGGCGGTTCCGGATGTCCAACGACGTCTGGGGCACCCCGGTGGTCGCGGACGGCACGCTCTTCGTCTCCAGCTTCGAGGTGCACGCGCTGGACATCGCCTCCGGCGAGCGCCGCTACAAGACCCGGGACGTCGCCTGGGCGCTCGCGGTGGACGCCGGCCGGCTGCACGCCGCGGACGGCCCGCACCTGTACACCGTCGACGTCGCGGACGGCACCGAGCGCTGGCGCACCTCGCTGGACGGGTGGGTCTACTCGCTCTCCGCCGCGGACGGCGTGCTGTGCTGCGGCGTGCGCGGCGGCGGCGTCCAGCTGCGCTCGGCCGCCAACGGCGCCGAGCTGTGGCGTGCGGACGACGCCCAGCAGGACTACGAGAGCCCGCAGTCCGGGCCCGCGCTGGTGTCCGGCGCGCTCTACTACCAGGGGGGCGGGCGGCTGCGCTGCGTCGATCCGCGCGGCGCCGGCCTGCGCTGGTCCTTCCCGGTCGGCGAGGACGTGCCCTCGCACCCGGTCGAGCGCGGCGGCGTGCTCTACGTGACGGCCGGCACCCGGGTGTACGCGCTGGACGCGGCCACCGGCGTCGAGCGCTGGCGCTTCGAGGCCCCGGTGGTGCTCTTCACCCCGCCGACGCTGGACGCGGACGCGCTCTACGTGGCCGACTACCTGGGCACCGTCTACGCGCTGGACGCGGCGACCGGCCTGGACCGCTGGCGCGGGGTCACCGGCAGCCGGCAGGGCGCCGAGCCGGTGGTGGTCGGGGACGGCACGGTGCTGGTCGGCAGCGGCGAGGTGCTGTACGCCTTCGACGCGGCCACCGGCCGGGAGCGCTGGCGCTACACGGCCCGCGGCGAGATCGTCGGCTCCCCGGCGCTCGCGGACGGCCTGGTGCACCTGGGCAGCCGGGACCACTCGCTGCACACCCTGGACCTGGCGAGCGGTCAGCTGCGCTGGGAGCTGGGCACCAAGGGCGAGCTGACCGGCTCGCCGGTGGCGGTCGGCGGGCGGGTCTTCGTCGGCTCCAAGGACCGCTGCGTGTACGCGCTGGACGCCTTCTACGGCACGGCGGTGCCCGCCCGCTGAGCCCGCCGGACCCGCCGGGTCAGGCCTGCTGGGCCTGGCGGGCCTCCGGGTGGTGGTGGCACCAGGCGTCCCACGCGGAGGCGACCATCTCGGCGACGTCGTACCGGGCCCGCCAGCCCAGCTCGCGGCGGATCAGCTCGGCCGAGGCCACCACCCGGGCCGGGTCGCCGGGGCGGCGCGCGATGGTCTCGGGGGTGGTGTCCAGCCCGGTGACCTCGCCGATCAGGGCGAGCATCCCGTGGACGCTCAGGCCCTCGCCGCGGCCGATGTTGAGCACCAGCGCGGTCTCGCCGGGCCGGTCCTCGGTGAGCCGGCGGGCCGCCGCGACGTGGGCGGACGCCACGTCGGAGACGTGGATGTAGTCGCGCACGCAGGTGCCGTCCGGGGTCGGGTAGTCGTCGCCGAAGACCAGCGGCGCGCGGCCGGTGGTGATCCGCTCGAAGACCATCGGGACGAGGTTGAACACCCCGGGGTCGGCCAGCTCGGGCGTGCTGGCCCCGGCCACGTTGAAGTAGCGCAGCGAGATCGTCGAGATGCCGTGCGCCCGCCCCGCCGCGGCGACCAGCCACTCGCCGGCCAGCTTGGTCTCGCCGTACGGGTTCATCGGCGCGCACGGGGTGGTCTCGGTGACGAGGTCGACGTCCGGCATGCCGTAGACGGCGGCGGAGGAGGAGAACAGGAAGCGCCGCACGCCCTCGTCCGCGGCGGCCTCCAGCACGGTCTGCAGGCCGATCATGTTCTGGCGGTAGTACAGGAACGGGTGCTCGACCGACTCGCCGACCTGCTTCTTGGCGGCGAAGTGCAGGATGCCGGTCACGCCGTGCTCGCGGATGGCGGCGGACACCACCGCGCGATCCAGGGTGGAGCCCTTGACCAGGGCGACCTCGGCGGGCAGCCGGGCGGGGTCGCCGGTGCTGAGGTCGTCGAGGACGACGATCCGCTCGCCCGCGTCGACCAGCTGGCGGGCAACGTGCCCGCCGATGTAACCCGCACCGCCAGTGATCAGCCAAGTCATGCGCCGATCCTAGGCCGTCCGTCCTCCGGCCGACGTTTCGGGCGAGTCGGGCCCGCGATTCGGACAAAACGGTGAAATGCTGACAAAGATTTCTGTGCTCGCAGCGTGGTCACGAATCGGAGGCAGCCAGGTGAGCCGCAAGAAGGAACACAACCGCCCCCTTCCGGCCGGCCCGCGCCCGACCGGGCCCAAGGCCTTCCGGCGGGGGCTGCTCGCCCCGGGCGCGCTGGCGGCGGCGGTCGCGCTGGCCCTGGCCGGGTGCAGCAGTTCCTCCTCCTCGTCGTCCTCGTCCTCGCCGTCCTCCGCCCCGCCCGCCGCCACCGCCACCGGTACCGGGCAGGCCTCCTCGGCCCCGGCCGCCCAGCCCGGCGGCGCCAACCAGCTGCAGGACGCCTATCAGCGGGTGATCGCCGACGTGCTGCCCTCGGTGGTGCAGATCACCACCGGCGACAGCCTCGGCTCCGGGATCGTCTACGACGACAAGGGCGACATCGTCACCAACGCGCACGTGGTCGGCACCGCGACCACCTTCACCGTCACCCTGGCCAACAGCACCAAGTCGCTGGACGCCACCCTGGTCGCCAGCTACCCCGACTCCGACCTCGCGGTGATCAGGCTCAGCAGCCCGCCGGGCGGCCTCAAGCCGGCCGTCTTCGGCGACTCGGGCAAGGTCCAGCTCGGCCAGATCACCCTCGCCATGGGCAGCCCGCTCGGGCTCTCCAGCTCCGTCACCCAGGGCATCGTCTCGGCCACCGGCCGGACGGTCTCCGAGCCCCAGGGCGGCGGCTCGCCCGGGGCCACCATCGGCAACATGGTGCAGACCTCGGCCGCGATCAACCCCGGCAACAGCGGCGGCGCGCTGGTCAACCTGGACAGCCAGGTGATCGGCATCAACACCCTCGCCGCGACCGAGCCGGAGAGCAACGGCGCGGCCGCCCCCGGCATCGGCTTCGCCATCCCGGCGTCCACCATCACCAACATCGCCGACCAGCTGATCAAGCAGGGCAAGGTCACCAACTCCGGCCGGGCCGCGCTCGGCGTGGTCGCGCGCAGCAGCTTCAACCAGCAGTTCCAGCCGGCCGGGGCGGTCATCGTCTCGGTCACCCCGGGCGGCGCGGCCGCGGCGGCGGGTCTGCAGGCCGGCGACGTCATCACCAAGCTCGGCGACGCCCCGGTCGACTCGCTGAACGCGCTCACCACCGCGCTCGCCTCGCTCACCCCGGGCAGCAAGGTGACCGTCACCTACACCCGGGACGGCAACAGCCGGACGGCCGACGTCACCCTCGGCACGCTCGCGACGCCCTAGTGCCGGCCCGAAGCTGTGCCGGCCCGAAGCTCCGGTTCGACGCGCCGCCCGGCCACCGTGCAAGGGTTCCGCCGGGCGGTCGCCGGACCGGAAGGGGCGCCGGGAGCCCGTCACCGCTGCGACGGGCACCCGGCGCCCCGTCGTGCCGGCGCCCGGGGTGCGGTCAGCGCTGGGCGGCGCGGGTGCGCCAGGGGAGCTCGACGGTGACCGTGGTCGGGCCGCCCGCCGGGCTCTCCACCAGGAACACGCCGTCCACCGCGCGGATCCGCTCGGCCAGGCCGGCCAGGCCGCTGCCCGGGTAGGGGGCCGCACCGCCCCGGCCGTCGTCCCCGACCAGCAGCATCAGCTGGTCGTCCGAGCGCCAGACCTCCACCGAGGCGGTGCGGGCGCCCGCGTGCTTGGACACGTTGGTCAGCAGCTCGCTGACGGTGAAGTACGCGATGCCCTCGACGGCCGAGTCGGGGCGCTCCGGCTCGCCGTCCGGACCGGTCAGGTCGACGTTCACCCGGACCCCGCCGGGGACGGTGCAGCGGGCCGCGACCGCGGACAGCGCCGCGTCCAGGCCGCGGTCGGTGAGCACCGCCGGGTGGATGCCGCGGGCCAGGTCGCGCAGCTCCTGCAGGGCCAGCTTCACCTCGCCGTGCGCGTTCTCCACCATCTTCGTGGCGGCCGCGACGTCGTCGGGGGTCTCCACCTCGCGCATCCGCTCCTTGGCCATGCCGAGGTCCATGGCCAGCGCCACCAGCCGGGCCTGGGCGCCGTCGTGCAGGTCCCGCTCGATCCGCCGCAGGTCGGCGGCGGCGGTGTCGACCACGGTGCCGCGGTCGTCCTCCAGCTCGCGCACCCGCTCGGCCAGCGCGCCCGGGAAGAGCAGTGCCTCGATCAGGATCCGGTCCACCGCGACCAGGGCGCGGACCACCCACGGCAGCAGCGGGAACAGCGTGACGGTCGACACCAGGGCGAGGACGAAGCAGAGGATGCCCCAGGGCAGCATCAGCACGTGGTAGAGCGCCGAGCGCCAGCTCAGCAGGTCGGTGAGGTGGGCGGTGGTGAAGCCGGCCGTGCCGGGACGGCGCGGCCGCACCGGCTGCGGCTCCCCGATCGTGGAGCCGTACGCCGCCCGGGCCCGGCGGCGGCCGGTCCGGCCCAGGGCGCGGCAGCGGGAGAGGCCGAAGGCCAGCAGCGGCAGGCCGACCACGGTGACCGCCAGGCCGGTGCCGACCGACAGCGTGGTGATCGCGAGGACGAAGCCGGCGATGCCCAGCGGGAGGTTGAGCAGCAGCGTCCCGACCTGTTTCCACATCCGCGCGCCGTACAGCGGGGGCCGCTCCATCCGGGCGTCCTGCTCCCTGATCGCGTCCACGGCACGGCGGTGCGGAGGTGTCATCTGGGTCTACCGTCCCCTCACGGTCGAGCTGCTGGTCGGCCGCCGGTGCCGGCCGCCGGGCCCAAGCTTCTCGAACCGGGGGTGCCGGATGCCATGGGGGTGATACATCTGTACGAGCGGGGGTTATCCCCACCCCCTCCCGTCCCGTGTGTCGCTCCCCGGTGTCCACCGGACGTCTTGCGGGGCGAGCAGGGTTCGGGTGGAGCTCAGGCGTCCCTCTAGACTCACGCATTGGTTAGGACCGTGTAAGCGATCGTCGCGGAACCGCCCCGAGGGGCGGGCCGCGGCCGAGGTGGAGGGCGAAGGCATGGAGGGGCGGCACTCGGCTGCCGTCGCGGCCGACCCGGCGGTCGGCGGCGGCTACTTCGACGCGTACGCCGCGATGGGCCTGCTGGCCGTTGTCGGGGTGCTCTTCGTCGCCGTGGCGTTCACCGCCAACCGGCTGCTGCGACCGGTCGTGTACTCGCCGGAGAAACTCCTCACCTACGAGTGCGGCGTGGACCCGGTCGGGGAGGACTGGGCGCACACCCAGATTCGTTATTACGTATATGCCTTTCTGTACGTGATCTTCGCGGTGGACGCGATCTACCTGTTCCCCTGGGCGACCGTGTTCGCCGCCGCCGGGTACGGCGCCGGGACGCTGATCGAGATGTTCCTCTTCATCGGCTTCCTCGCGGTCGGTCTGCTCTATGCCTGGAAGAAGGGCGTCCTGGAATGGACGTGACGCACAACCACTCGCACGGCGCCGAGGGCGGCCCCGTCCCGCTCGGCCTGCCGGACCCGTCGCACCCCGGCCCCGGCGCCCTGGAGCGCCGCCGGATCGGCCCGCTGGCCCGGCTCGCGCCCGACCCGGTCAAGGTCGTGCTGAACTGGGGCCGCCGCTACAGCCTCTGGTGCTTCAACTTCGGCCTGGCCTGCTGCGCGATCGAGTTCATCGCGTCGTCGATGGCCAAGCACGACTTCATCCGGATGGGTGTCATCCCGTTCGCGCCCGGCCCCCGGCAGGCCGACCTGATGATCGTCTCGGGGACCGTCACCGACAAGATGGCGCCCGCCGTCAAGCGCCTCTACGAGCAGATGCCCGAGCCGAAGTACGTCATCTCCTTCGGCGCCTGCTCCAACTCCGGCGGCCCGTACTGGGACTCGTACTCGGTCACCAAGGGCGTGGACCAGATCGTCCCGGTCGACGTGTACGTGCCCGGCTGCCCGCCCCGGCCGGAGGCGCTGCTCCAGGGCATCCTCAAGCTGCAGGAGAAGATCGCCACCGAGTCCCTGCCCAGCCGCTACGCCGCGCCCGCCGCTGCGCTGCGCCGCCCGCCGGTGGCCGGGCCCCCGTCGACCGAGGGAGTGGTCTCGTGACGTCCGCCGAGCAGTACGCGGCGTCGGTCGGCGAATGGGCGACCGGCGCCGAGGCGTACGGGCTGATCACCGTCGACGTGCCGGCCGAACGCTGGACGGAGGCGCTCACCAACGCCCGCGACGTGCTGGGCCTGGCCTTCTTCGACTGGCTGAGCGCCGTCGACGAGCTCGCCGAGGGCTTCGCCGTGGTCGCCCACCTGGCCGCCGCCGAGGCGCCCGGCGTCCGGCACCTCGCGGTGCGTACCCGGGTGCCGCGCGACGCGGCCGCGCTGCCGACCGCCGTCCCGGTCTACCCGGGCGCGGCCTGGCACGAGCGCGAGACGCACGAGATGTTCGGCATCGACTTCCCCGGGCACCCCTACCTGGCCACCCTGCTGCTGCCGGACGGTTTCGAGGGGCACCCGCTGCGCAAGGAGTTCGTGCTCGCGGCCCGGGTCGCCAAGGACTGGCCGGGCGCCAAGGAGCCCGGCGAGTCGGACCACGGCGGCGGGCCGGCCCGGCGCAAGATGCAGCCGGCCGGCGTGCCGGACCCGAACGAGTGGGGGCCGCTCAAGGGCACCCTGCCGCCGGTCGCCGAGCGGCCCGCGCGCGGTGCGCGGGCGGCGGGCGCGGCCGGGCGGACGCCCCGGGCGGGCGCTGCCGGTGCGGCTGCGGCCGGTGCCGCTGCTGGTGCCGGTGCCGGTGCCGGTGCCGCCGAGGGCGGGCCCGCGGTGCGGGCGGACCGGCCGCGGCGGACGCGGTCGGTCGCGGAGGGTTCGGCGAGCCAGGCGGCCGAGACCCCGGTTGCCGCGCAGACGCCGGCCGCCACCGAGACGCCGGCCGTCGAGGGTGCGCCCGCCGAGGGCGCGCCGGCGGTGCGGGCGGACCGGCCGCGGCGGACCCGGTCGGTGTCGGACGGGTCGGTCAGCCAGGCCGCCGCTGCGGCGGAGCGGCCCGAGCGGCCGGCGCCCGCGCGGACGCGGTCCTCCGACGCGCCCTGGCACAACCCGGTGCCGGCGCGCGCGGAGGAGCCCGCCGAGGGCGGGGCCGCGGAGCCCGAGCCGGCCGCGGAGCGGAAGCCGGATGCGCCGGAGCAGCCGGGCGCGGAGGAGAAGCCGGCCGTGGAGCAGGAGCCGGGCGACGCCCCGGCCGACCCGGCCGACCCGGCCGACCAGGACGGAGACGGCGCGTGAACCTGCTCGACACGGTGCTGCGCTGCGTCGCCACCCTCGTCGTCTTCCTGGTCTTCCCGCTGGTCATCGGCCAGACCGAGCACAAGGTGATGGCGCACATGCAGGGCCGGCTCGGCCCGATGTACGCGGGTGGCTTCCACGGCTGGGCGCAGCTCGTCGCGGACGGCGTGAAGTTCGCCCAGAAGGAGGACATCGTCCCGGCCGGGGCGGACCGCCGGGTCTTCCAGCTGGCGCCCGCCGTCTCGCTGCTGCCGTACCTGTTCGTGCTGCTGGCGATCCCGGTCGGCCCGAACGGCTTCGTCGGGCAGGCGATCGACGCCGGGCTGTTCTTCGTGCTGGCCGTGATGGGCGTGGCCGTGATCGGCAAGCTGATGGCCGGCTGGGCCTCGGCGAACAAGTTCTCGCTGCTCGGCGGCCTGCGGACGGCCGCGCAGCTGATGTCCTACGAGCTGCCGATGGTGCTCGCGGCGGCCTCGGTGGCGATGGCCGCCGGCACCCTCTCGCTGCCCGGGATCCTGGACGCCTGGCAGTGGTACTGGCTACCCTGGCAGATCATCGGCGCGTTCGTCTTCTTCACGGCCGGCCTGGCCGAGCTGCAGCGCCCGCCGTTCGACATGCCGGTCGCCGACTCGGAGATCATCTTCGGCGCGTACACCGAGTACACCGGGCTGCGCTTCGCGTTCTTCCTGCTGTCCGAGTACGCAGGCATCCTGGTGGTGTCGGCGCTGACCGCCGTGCTCTTCCTCGGTGGCTGGCACGGGCCGATGGCGGACCAGCTCGGCTGGCTGTGGATGCTGCTCAAGACGTTCGCGCTGGCCTTCGTGGTGATCTGGCTGCGGGTGACCTACCCCCGGCTGCGCGAGGACCAGCTGATGCGCTTCGCGTGGGTCGCGCTCGTCCCGCTCGCCCTCGTCCAGCTGGCCCTGACCGGCATCATCAAGGTGGCGATCGCATGAGTTTCCCCGGTGTCGGCCTCGCCAAGGGGCTGGCCGTGACGCTGCGGACGATGACCAAGAAGAGCGTCACCGCGCAGTACCCCGACGTGCAGCCGGTGCTGCCGCCGCGCTCGCGCGGCGTCATCGCGCTGCTGGAGGAGAACTGCACGGTCTGCATGCTGTGCGCGCGCGAGTGCCCGGACTGGTGCATCTACATCGACTCCCACAAGGAGACGCTGCCCGCCGCCGATCCGAACGCCCGGGCCCGCACCCGCAACGTGCTGGACCGCTTCGCCATCGACTTCTCGCTCTGCATGTACTGCGGGATCTGCATCGAGGTGTGCCCCTTCGACGCGCTGTTCTGGTCGCCGGAGTTCGAGTACGCCGAGACGGACATCCTCGAACTGACCCACGAGCGGGACAAGCTCCGCGAGTGGATGTGGACCGTGCCGGCGCCGCCGGCGCTGGACCCGGCGGCCGAGGAGCCCAAGGAGATCGCCACCGCGCGCAAGGCGGCGGACAAGCTGGCGGCCGCGGCCGCCGCTGCCGCCGCGGAACCGGAACCGGCGTCCGAGGAGAAGACCGCTTCCCATGAGGAGAGGGGCGACGCATGACCGCCGCTGCCACGCTTCTCGCGGCGACCGGCTCGCTGGAGCCGGCCGCCCGTTCGTTCCTCTCCCCGACCGGGCAGGAGATCGTCTTCCTGCTGGTCGGCGTCGCCGTGCTCGGCTCGGCCGTGGTCGCCGTCACCACCAAGCAGCTGGTGCACGCCGCGCTCTGGCTGGTCGTCGCGCTCGGCGGGCTGGCGGTGGAGTTCCTGCTGCTCACGGCCGAGTTCATCGCCTGGGTGCAGGTGCTGATCTACCTCGGCTCGGTGATCGTGCTGGTGCTGTTCGGGCTGATGCTCACCAAGGCGCCGATCGGGCGCTCGCCGGACGCCGACTCCAAGAACCGCTGGGTGGCCCTGGTGGTCGCGCTGGCCTCGGCCGGAACGCTGGTCACCCTGGTCGTCGACGCCTTCCGGACGGCCTGGATCGACCTCGGCGCCGGCGGCGGCTCGGCCTCCGTCACCGGGGCCAGCCTGTTCCGGCACTGGGTGCTGCCCTTCGAGGCGCTGTCCGTGCTGCTGCTGGCCGCGCTGGTCGGCGCGATCGTGCTGTCGCGCGGGGCCGGGCGGCGGGTGCCGCCGCCCCGGGCGGCCCGGCTGCGCGCCGGACGGCCGGTCGGTTCCAACGGGACCGTCGCCGCGACCACGCCGAAGCCGACCGCACCCGCCGCTCCCGGCTCGGAGGAGAGCTGATGCACCTCGCCTACCCCGCCGTCCTCGCCGCGCTGCTGTTCAGCGTCGGCGTGTACGGCGTGCTCGCCCGGCGCAACGCCGTCCTGGTGCTGATGTCCGTCGAGCTGATGCTCAACGCCGTCAACCTCAACCTGGTCGCCTTCGACGCCTGGCTGCGCGACTCGCTGCACGCCGGGCAGGCGCTCACCCTGTTCACCATCACCGTCGCCGCCGCCGAGATCGGGCTGGGCCTCGCCATCGTCCTGCTGCTGTTCCGGGCCCGGGGCACGGCGGACATCGACCGGGCCACCGCGCTCGGCGACCCGGCCGAGACGCTCGTGCCCGAGGAGGCGCCGGCCGGCGCCGAGGCGCTGAAGGGCCGGGCCGCCGCATGAACCTCGCCCTGCCCGCCCTCGTCCCCGCACTGCCCGTGCTCGGCGCCGCCGCGACCCTGGCCGCCGGCAAGAAGGCGCCCGGACTGGCCCGGCCGCTGGCCATCGTGCCGGTCGCCGCGTCGGCCGTGCTCGCCCTGGTCGTCGCCCTCCAGCTCGGCACCGGCCAGACGCTGGACGCCGCCACCCGGCTCACCCCGACCGGCGGCCCGGACATCTCGCTCGCCGTCCACCTGGACGGCTTCAGCTCGCTGATCTCGGTGCTGGTCGGCGTGGTCGCCACCTGCGTCCAGGTCTACTCGACCGCGTACCTGGCGAAGGACCCGCGCTACCCCTCGTACGCGGCGCTGGTCTCGCTGTTCACCGCGGCGATGTTCCTGGTGGTCTACTCCGGCGACCTGATCGTGCTGCTGGTCGGCTGGGAGGTCATGGGCGTCTGCTCCTACTTCCTGATCGGCCACCACTGGGAGACCGAGGACGCCCGCTCCGCCTCGCTGAAGGCCTTCCTGGTCACCAAGCTCGGCGACGTGCCGTTCCTGTTCGGGATCTTCCTGCTCGGCGCGGACGCCGGCAGCTTCCGGATCACCGACGTGCTGGCCGCCGCGAGCGAGGGGCGGCTCGGCCACCCGACGCTCACCGCGCTGCTGCTGCTCGCCGGCGTGGCCGGCAAGAGCGCGCAGTTCCCGCTGCACACCTGGCTCCCCGACGCGATGGCCGGCCCGACGCCGGTCTCCGCGCTGATCCACGCCGCCACCATGGTCGCGGCCGGCATCTACCTGGTCGCCCGGCTGCTGCCGGTCTTCCTGCAGTCGGGCGCGGCGCTGGTCGTGCTCGCGGTGATGGCCGCCGTGACGATGATCGGCTCGGCGCTGTGCGCGCTCGCCCAGGACGACCTCAAGCGGGTGCTCGCCTACTCGACCGTCGGCCAGCTCGGCTACATGGCCGGCGCGCTGGCCAGCGGCGACCGCGAGGCCTCCGTCTTCCACCTGGTCAGCCACGGCGCGTTCAAGGCGCTGCTGTTCCTGGCCGCCGGTGTGGTCATCCACGCCGCGCACACCAACTCGCTGTCCGCGATGTCCCGCATCCCCGGGCTGCGCAAGCGGGTGCCGCACGCCTACCTGGCGATGGGCATCGGCCTGGTCGCCCTGGCCGGCCTGCCGCTGCCGGCGCCGTTCTCCGGCTTCTTCAGCAAGGAGGCGGTGCTGACCGCCGCCGAGCACGCCGCCAAGGGCGAGGCGCTGACCAACGGGGTCGGTCCGGCCTCGGCGGTGCCGCAGGCCGCCGGGTGGATCGTGCTGATCTCGGCCGCGCTCACCGCGCTGCTCACCGCCGCGTACGCGACCCGGCTGTTCCTGGTCGCGTTCCACAGCCCGGCGGCTCCGGCCGTGGTGGCCCCGGCGGCCGCGGTCGCCGACCACGAGGCCGACGCGCCGTACTCGCCCGAGCCGGACGAAGCCGACCCGGCCACCGCCGAGCCGCGCGCGATGCGCTGGCCGCTCTGGGTGCTGGCCGTGCCGACCATGGGCTTCGGCGTCGCCGGACTGTTCCAGGACGGGCTGCCCGCGCTGCTGGACGGCGGCTCGCTGCGCCCGACCGGCGTCACCGCCGTGACCGGCTCCGGCCTCGCCGTGGTCGGCGTGCTCGCGGCCTACGGCGCCTGGCGCTCGGCCACCGCGCGGCTGGCCACCGGGCGCCCGCTCCGGGCCGCCGCGGGCCGGGTGCCCGAGCAGGCCGGGGCGCCGGCCGCCGAGGTGCTCGTCGCCGACCCCGGGCGCACCCTGCTGGGCCCGCTGTTCGGCCCGGCCCGGCACGGCTTCGGCGTCGACCGGCTGTACCACGCGCTGTTCGTCCGCCCGGTCGCCGCGGCCGCCCGACTGGTCCGCTTCCTCGACCGCGAGGTCGTCGAGGGCTACGTGCAGGGCAGCGGGATCGGCGCCAACCTGCTCGGCCGGGCCGTCCGGCTGGCGCAGACCGGCAACGCGCAGACCTACCTCAGCGCCCTGCTCGCCGGCGTCGTCCTGCTGGCCGTCCTGGTGGCGGTGTAGCCGATGCCGTACCCCCTTCCGCCGGGCCCGAGCCCGACCCCGATCGCCGTCGTCCCTAGGAGCCCCCGATGAACGCGGTCCTCATCGCCCTCCTGGCGGTGCCGCTGCTCGGCGCCGCGCTCACCCTGGCGCCGGTGTTCGGGCCGGACCGGGCCGCCGCCGACCGGCGGGCGCTGCGGCTGAACACCGTCGTCACCGGCGCGGTGCTCCTGCTCGCCGTCGCCCTCGCGGCCGGCTTCGACCACGATGCGCCCGCCCGGATGCAGGCCACCACCGACGTGTCCTGGATCCCGGCCCTGCACGTGCGCCTCCACCTCGGCGTGGACGGCGTCTCGCTGCCGCTGATCGTGCTGACCGCACTGCTCACCTTCCTCTGCGCGCTGTACTCGGAGAAGCGGCTGCCGGCCGGGGAGGACAGGCCGTCCGCCCAGGCCTTCGTCGGGCTGTTCCTCCTCCTCGAAGTCGGCATGCTGGCCACCTTCGCGGTGCTGGACCTGCTGCTCTTCTTCGTGTCCTTCGAGATCGTGCTGATCCCGATGTACTTCCTGATCGCCCGCTGGGGGAGCGGCGCGAAGGTGCCCGCCGCCAACCGGTTCATCCTGTACACGCTGCTCGGCTCGGCCGTGATGCTGCTCGGCTTCCTGCTGATCGGGAGCAAGGCCGGCACCTTCGACATGCAGGCCCTGGCCGCCGCGCACGGCAGCGGCCTGAGCCACACCACCCAGGTGATCGCCGCGCTGGCGATCCTGGTCGGGCTCGCCGTCAAGGCCCCCGCCTGGCCGCTGCACAGCTGGCTCCCCGACGCGCACACCGCCGCCCCGACCGTGGGCTCGGTGCTGCTCGCCGGCGTGCTGCTGAAGATGGGCACCTACGGCCTGGTCCGCGTCCTCCTCCCGATCGTGCCGGGCGGCACCGCGACCTTCGCCCCCTACCTGGGCGCCTTCGCGGCGGTCGGCATCGTCTACGGTTCGCTGGCCTGTCTGGCGCTCGCGCGCCCCGGCGCCAAGGGCGACCTCAAGCGCCTGATCGCCTACTCGTCGGTCGGCCACATGGGCTTCGTGCTGCTGGGCATCGCCTCCCTCACTCCGGTGGGCGTCAACGGCGCGCTGTTCGCCAACATCGCCCACGGTCTGATCACCGGCCTGCTGTTCTTCGTCGTCGGCGCGCTCAAGGACCGCTACGGCACGGCCGACCTCGACACGCTGTCCGGCGCCACCGGCGCGGCGCTGTACGGCCGGGCCCCGCGGATCGGCGTGCTGCTCGCCTTCGCCGCCGTGGCCAGCCTCGGCCTGCCCGGCCTGGCCGGCTTCTGGGGCGAGCTGCTCGCCATGCTCGGCGCGTTCGACCCCGCCGCGGGCCTGTCGCGCCCGGCCTTCGTCACCTACATGGTGCTGGCCGGTCTCGGCACCCTCCTCACCGCCGCCTACCTGCTGATCGTGGTCAAGCGCGTCTGCATGGGCGACCCCGAGCAGCCCGCACCGGTGGGCGAACTCGCCGACCTGCGCCCGTACGAGGCCGTCAGCTGGACGCCGCTGGCCGCCCTCACCCTGCTCGCCGGCCTCTGGCCCGCGCTCCTGCTCGGCCTCTCCGACCCCGCCGTCAAGCACCTCCTCGGGGGTGGCTGACCGTGCTCGGAGCCCAGACCGCCGCACTCGGACCTCACTCCACGGGGCAGCACACTGTGACCTCCCTCGCCGTAGCCAACCCGGGCAGCCTGATCCAGTCCGTGGACTGGGTGGCGATCGCGCCCCCGCTGATCGCCGCGGTGGCCGCCGTCGCCGTGCTGCTCGCGGACCTGTTCCTGCCGGACCGGCACAAGAAGTGGCTCGGCCGCCTCACCGTGGCCGGACTCGCCCTCGCCCTCATCGCGCTCCTCCCCCTCACCGGAAAGTCACCCCGAGCGACCTTCTGCGTGCAGAACGTAGCAGGGGGTACTGACAACGGTGGCTGCTCCTACGTCGCCGACCACTTCGCCCTGGTCTTCCAGCTGCTCGCGCTCGGCGGCGCGCTGATCGCGGCCCTGCTCTCGACGCACACCGTGGACGACGAGAAGCTGCCGCGCGGCGAGTACTGGTTCCTGCTGCTCTCCAGCGCCACCGGCGCCGCGCTGCTGCCCGCCTCCCGGGACCTCGCCACCATGGTGGTCGCCCTGGAGGTCGCCTCCCTGCCGGCCTTCGCGCTGGTCGCGCTGCGCCGGGACGGCCGGGGCGCGGAGGCCGCGCTGAAGTTCTTCGTCTCCTCCGTCACCGCCACCGCGGTGATGCTGCTCGGCATCGGCTTCGTCTACGCCGCCAGCGGCAGCCTGCACCTCGGCGCCGTCGCCCAGGGCCTGGAGCACGCCCCCGCCCAGCTGAAGACGCTGGCCGAGGCGGGCGCCGTGCTGACCCTGGTCGGCTTCGCCTTCAAGGTGGCCGCCGTCCCGTTCCACTTCTGGGTGCCCGACACCTACACCGGCGCGCCGCTGCCGGTGGCCGGCTACCTGTCGGTGGTCGGAAAGGCGGCCGGCCTGTCCGGGCTGGCGATGGCCACCACGATCGCGTTCCGCCCGTACGCGCACACCTGGGGCCTGGTGCTCGCCGTGCTGGCGGCCGTCACCATGACGGTCGGCAACGTGGGCGCGCTGCGCCAGCGCTTCGACACCCGGTACAGCGCGGTGCGGCTGCTCGCCTGGTCCTCGGTGGGCCAGGCCGGCTACCTGCTGGTGCCGCTGGCCGCGGCCGGCTATGCGCCCATCGGCAAGGATCCGCTCGGAGCCACCGCCGCCTACGCGCTGATCTACGGCGTGGTGAACCTCGGCGCCTTCGGGGTGGTCGCCGCGGTCGGCCGCCGGCCCGGGGCCAGCGTGGACGACTTCCGCGGCCTGTTCGCCCGCCGCCGCTGGACGGCGCTGGCGCTCGCCTTCTTCCTGCTCTGCCTGGCCGGCCTGCCGCCGGGCGTGATCGGCCTGTTCGGCAAGGTCGTGGTGTTCCGCGCGGCCGTGGACAGCGGGCTGGGCTGGCTGGCCGTGGTGATGGCCGCGAACGTGGTCGTCGCGCTGTACTACTACCTGCTCTGGACGGCCCGGCTGTTCGCTCCGGTGGCGGACGGCGCCGCGAGCGGCGAGGCTGTCGGGGGCGAGGGCGCCGAGCGCCGGCTGCCGGTCGGCCTGACCGCGACGCTGGGGCTCACCGCCTCGGCCGCCGTCGTCCTCTCGGTCGCGCCCCAGCTGGTCCTCCAGGTGACCGGCGGCTCGCTGTTCTGAGCCCCGGTGAGCGGTGCCGGCCGCAGGGCCGGGGCGGTGCCGGTGCGGTGTCGCGTCGGTCACAAGGGAACAAGGCCACCGATCCCACCCGTTGATTGGGCACGAGGGACGAGGCGGCAAGGGCTTCCCCACCGGCACCAATGGAGGGCCTGACGTGCACCGGCAGCACAACGGACTGAGGACCGCCGCCCTGCTCGGTGGCCTCTCGGCGCTGATCCTGGTGATCGGCGGCTTCTTCGGCCGCACCGGCTTCGTGATCGCCCTGCTGGTCGCGCTCGGGACGAACGCCTACGCGTACTGGAACAGCGACAAGCTGGCGCTGCGCGCGATGCGGGCCCGGCCGGTCAGCGAGTTCGAGGCGCCGGGGCTGTACCGGATCGTCCGCGAGCTCTCCACCTCGGCCCGCCAGCCGATGCCCCGCCTCTACATCTCCCCGACCACCGCGCCGAACGCCTTCGCCACCGGCCGCAACCCGCGCAACGCGGCGGTCTGCTGCACCGAGGGGATCCTGCAGATCCTGGACGAGCGCGAGCTGCGGGGCGTGCTCGGGCACGAGCTGAGCCACGTCTACAACCGGGACATCCTGATCTCCTCGGTCGCCGGGGCGCTCGCCTCGGTGGTGATGTTCCTGGTCAACTTCGCCTGGCTGATCCCGTTCGGCCGGGAGGACGACGAGGACGGGCCCGGGCTGTTCGGGACTCTCGCGATCATGATCCTCGGGCCGGTCGCGGCCGGGTTGATCCAGATGGCGGTCAGCCGTTCCCGCGAGTACCAGGCCGACGCGGACGGCGCCCGGATCACCGGGGACCCGCTCGCCCTCGCCAGCGCGCTGCGCAAGCTCGACGCCGGTACCCGCCGGCTGCCGCTGCCGCCGGAGCCGCAGCTGCAGACGGCCAGCCACATGATGATCGCCAGCCCGTTCCGGCCGGGCGAGGCCGGGGCCCGGCTGTTCTCCACCCACCCGCCGATGGCGGAGCGGATCGCCCGCCTGGAGCGGATGGCCGGCTACCGGGACTGACCGACCGGCCCCGCTCGTCGGCCGGTCAACTCGTCGGCCGGTCGGCTCGTCGGCCGGTCGGCTCGTCCGCCGGTCGGCTCTTCAGTCCGTCAGCTCGCCGACCGCCAGCCCCAGCCGGTGGACGCCCTCCGCCACCTGGGCCGCGCTCTCGGCGGCCGCGTAGCTGAGCCGCAGGTGCGGCCCCGGCGGCTCGGCGGCGTGGTACGGGCGCCCGGGGCTGACCTGGACACCGGCCCGCAGCGCGGCGGCGGCCAGCGCGCCGTCGTCGGTGCCGTCCGGGAGCCGCAGCCACAGGTGGTAGCCGCCGGGGCGGTGGTCGCCGAGCGCGCCGGGCAGCTCGCGGTGCAGGGCCGCGACGGCGGCGGTGCGGCGGTCCCGCAGTTCGGCGCCGAGGGCGCGCAGGTGGCGGGCCCAGCCCGGGTCGGCGACCAGTTCCAGGGTCGCCTCCTGGAGCGGGCGGGGCACGAAGAAGCTGTCCACCACCTGGGAGGCCCGCAGCCGGGCGAGCGCCGGCCCGCGCGCGGTGAGGGCGCCGACCCGGAGGTTGGGCGAGGCGGCCTTGGTGAGCGAGCGCAGGTGCACCACCACGCCGTCCGGGTCGTCGGCGGCCAGCGGCCGGGGCAGCGCCGGGGCGTCGGTGTGGACGAGCAGCCGGGCGAAGTCGTCCTCGACCACGAAGGCCCCGGCGGCCCGGGCGATCCGCAGGACCTCCGCCCGCCGGGCGGGCGAGAGCACCGCGCCGGTCGGGTTCTGGAACAGCGGCTGGCAGACGAACACCCGCGCCCGGGTGGCCTCGAAGGCCTCGGCCAGCAGCTCGGTGCGCACCCCGTCCGCGTCGACCGGGACGGGCACCGGCCGCAGCCCGGCGGCCCGGACGACCGCCAGGATGCCCGCGTACGTCGGCGACTCGACCAGGACGGCGGTGCCGGGCGCGGCCAGCGAGCGCAGCGCGACGGTGAGGCCGCTCTGCCCGCCGGAGGTGATCAGGACGTCCCCGGTGCCGATCGGCCCGCCGGCGCCGCCGATGTCCCGGGCGAACCAGCCGCGCAGTTCGGTCAGGCCGTCGGTGGGCGGGCGGTCCCAGGCGCCGGGGCGGCGGCCGGCCCGGGCGAGCGCGCCGGCGAGCAGCCGCTCGGGCAGCAGCGAGGCGTGCGGGTAGCCGCTGTTGAGGTCGATGACGCCCGGCGGCGGGATCCGGAGGGTGGCGAACACCGGGGCGGCCAGCAGGTCGCGCGGGCCGGCGTCCGCGCTGAGCGCGACCTCCTGCCAGGAGAGGTCGCCGGGGCGGGCGGCGGGCGCGGCGGTACGGGCGGGGCCGGCGGCGAAGGCGGCCGCCCGGAACACCCCGGCGCCCGGGCGGGAGACCACCAGCCCCTCCGCGACCAGCACCGCGATCGCCCGGGAGACCGTCACCGGGCTGACCTGGTGGCGTTCGACCAGTGCCCGGCTGGAGGGCAGCTTGCGCCCTTCCGGATAGCGCTCGACCTCCCGCCGCAGGCTGTCGGCGAGTCCGGTCACACTGCTACGCTCGTTCATGACGGCACAAGATAGCGCTACCCTCCCCGCGGCGATAGCACCGCGGCACTCGGATCACGCCCCCGGGCCCGCCGCCTCCGGCACCGCCCTGGCCGGCCTCGGGGTTGCCCTCTTCTCGCTCAGCTTCCCCGCGACGGCGTGGTCCCTGACCGGCTTCGGCCCGTGGAGCTCCACCGGACTGCGCGGCGTCCTGGCCGCCCTGCTCGCGGCGCTCTACCTGGCGGCCGTCCGCGCCCCGCTGCCGCGGCGCCGGCACCGCGCCGGGCTGCTGGTCGTCTCCGGCGGCTGCGTGCTCGGCTTCCCGCTGCTGACCACGCTGGCCCTGCGGACCTCCTCGACCGCCCACTCGGCGGTGGTCATCGGCGTGCTGCCGCTGGCCACGGCGGTGGTCGCGGCGCTGCGCACCGGCCGCCGGCCGTCCCGGGCGTTCTGGGCGGCCGCGCTGGCCGGGGCGGCGGCGGTGCTCGCCTTCACCCTGCTGCAGAGCCACGGCCGGCCGACCGTCGCGGACCTCTACCTGTTCGTCGGCCTGGTGGTGTGCGCGGCCGGGTACGCGGAGGGCGGGCGGCTCGCCCGGGACCTGCCGGGCGCGCAGGTGATCGCCTGGGCGGTGGTCGCAGCGCTGCCCGTCATGCTGCTGACCGCCGGGCTCGGGCTGGCCGCCGAGCCGGTGCACCCCGGGGCGAGGGCGCTGGCCGGCCTGGCCTACATCGCGGCGGTGTCGCAGTTCGGCGGCTTCGTGCTCTGGTACCGCGGGATGGCCCGGATCGGGGTGCCGAGGGCGAGCCAGCTCCAGCTGGCCCAGCCGCTGTTGACGCTGGTGTGGGCGGTGCTGCTGCTGGGCGAGGAACTGCCGGCGGCCGCGCCGGTGACGGCGGTGGTGGTGCTGGTCTGCATCGCGGCCACCCAGCGGGCCCGGGCCTGACGGGCGGCCGCCGCCCGGCCGCGGGCCCGCCGTCCGGGTGACGTGACGCGCGCGCCCCGGGCGGCGGCCGCGGGCTACTGGTAGTGGTGGACGGTCATCGACCGGGCCGGTGCGGCTCCGGGACCGGAAGGGGCGCGCCACGTGACTCTGCTGCCGAACGACGAGGTGGACCAGTCGGTACGGCCGCCGCGCGCCCCCCGGCTGTACGGCCTGCTGCGCGCCGCCCGCCGCCGCCGGGGCCGGGCGCTGGTCGGCTGGCTGACCACCACCGACCACAAGCGGATCGGCACCCTCTACCTGGTCACCTCCTTCCTGTTCTTCCTGGCCGGCGGTCTGATGGCGCTCCTGATGCGGGCCGAACTCGCCCGGCCGGGGCTGCAGTTGATGGACAATGAGCGGTTCAACCAGCTGTTCACGATGCACGGCACGATCATGCTGCTGATGTTCGCGACCCCGCTGTTCGCCGGTTTCGCGAACTGGATCATGCCGCTGCAGATCGGTGCGCCGGACGTCGCCTTCCCCCGGCTGAACGCGCTCGCCTACTGGCTCTACCTGTTCGGCTCGCTGATCGCGATGTTCGGCTTCCTGACCCCGGGCGGCGCCGCCGACTTCGGCTGGTTCGCCTACGCGCCGCTGAACAGCGCCGTGCACAGCCCCCACCTCGGCGCCGACCTGTGGATCATGGGCCTCGCACTCTCCGGCTTCGGCACCATCCTCGGCTCGGTCAACTTCATCACCACGGTCGTCTGCCTCCGGGCGCCCGGCATGACGCTGTTCCGGATGCCGATCTTCGTCTGGAACATCCTGCTGACGGCCGTCCTGGTGCTGTTCGCCTTCCCGGTGCTGGCCGCCGCGCTGCTCTGCCTGGAGTCGGACCGCAGGTTCGGCTCGCACGCCTTCGACGCCGCCAACGGCGGGGCGATGCTCTGGCAGCACCTGTTCTGGTTCTTCGGGCACCCGGAGGTGTACATCATCGCGCTGCCGTTCTTCGGCATCGTGACCGAGGTCATCCCGGTGTTCAGCCGCAAACCGGTCTTCGGCTACTCCGGCCTGATCGCCGCGACCATCGCCATCACCGGCCTGTCGGTCACGGTCTGGGCGCACCACATGTTCGTCACCGGGCAGGTGCTGCTGCCGTTCTTCTCGATCATGACGATGCTGATCGCGGTGCCCACCGGGGTGAAGTTCTTCAACTGGGTCGGCACCATGTGGCGCGGCTCGCTCAGCTTCGAGACGCCGATGCTGTGGACGGTCGGCTTCCTGGTCACCTTCCTGTTCGGCGGCCTGACGGGCGTGCTGCTCGCCGCGCCGCCGATCGACTTCCACGTCTCCGACTCGTACTTCGTGGTCGCGCACTTCCACTACGTGGTGTTCGGGACGGTGGTGTTCGCGATGTTCGCCGGATTCCACTTCTGGTGGCCCAAGTTCACCGGGCGGATGCTGGACGAACGGCTCGGCCGGATCCACTTCTGGACGCTGTTCACCGGCTTCCACGCGACCTTCCTGGTGCAGCACTGGCTCGGCGCCGAGGGCATGCCCCGCCGCTACGCCGACTACCTGGCCTCGGACGGCTTCACCGCGCTGAACACCGTCAGCAGCATCGGCGCGCTGCTGCTCGGCGCCTCGACGCTGCCGTTCCTGTACAACGTCTGGAAGACCGCCAGGTACGGCGGGAAGGTCGGGACGGACGACCCGTGGGGGTACGGGCGCTCGCTGGAGTGGGCCACCTCCTGTCCGCCGCCGCGGCACAACTTCGCGGCGCTGCCCCGGATCCGCTCCGAATCCCCGGCGTTCGACCTGCACCACCCGGACATCGCCGAGCTGGACCGCCGGCAGAACGCCCGGGAGCCGCTGGCCTGAGCACCGCCGGGGCGGACCGTGCGCCGACGAACCCTCGGCTCGGCCGGTCCGGCGCGACCCCCCGCTCGTTAGGATGAGCGGGCGCCCGGTCGGTCCGGGCCGCCGCATCCGGAGGGAGTGGGCCGTCATGGCAGACGAGAGGCACGCCCCGGCGGCCGGGGACGCGCCCGCGCGCCGACGCGGCCAGGGCGAGCTGGAGGCGCAGGTGCTGGCGGTGCTCCAGCAGGCGCCCGGCCCGGCCACCGCCGGGTGGGTCCAGGAACGCCTGGAGGGCGACCTGGCGTACACCACGGTGATGACCATCCTCTCCCGCCTGCACGCCAAGAACGCCGTCTCCCGCAGCCGCTCCGGCCGCTCCTACCTCTGGCAGGCCTCCTCCGACGCCGCCGGGCTGGCCGCGCTCCGGATGCGCCGGATGCTCGACGGCGAGGCGGACCGGGACGCCGTCCTGGCCAGCTTCGTCACCGCGCTGCTCCCGCACGACGAGGAGCTGCTGCGCGCGCTGCTCGACGCCGCGTCCGCCGACCCGGCAGCGGCCGACCGCGAGAGCTGACCCGTGGGCTTCTTCGTCTTCCTCCCGCTCATCCTGCCGCTGACGGCGGTGCCGATCGCCCGGCTGACCGAGCAGCACCTGCACCCGCGCGGCGCGGCCCGGCTGCTGACGGTGATCAGCGCGGTGATGGCGGTCTGCAGCGTGCTCTGCCTCGGGCTGATCGGCGTGGTCGGCACCGCGCAGATCCCCGGCAACCCGCTGCCGGACAGCTGGTCCGACCCGGAGGTGCGGCACGCGCTGCCGTACCACGAGACGGTCGGCACCGCCGCGATGTGGCTGCTGGTGCTGGTCGGCTTCGCCTGCACCCGGACGGTCGTGCGGCACCTGCGGATCCGCTCCCGGGCCCGGCGGGCACTGACCGGCCTGTCGGCCGGGCCGGAGGCCGCCGGGGACCTCGCGGTGCTGCCGGACCGCAGCCCGTACGCGTACGCGCTGCCCGGCTCGCCGGGCCGGGTGGTGGTCTCCACCGGGATGCTGGCCGGGCTGGCCGAGGACGAGCGCGAGGCGCTGCTCGCGCACGAGCGGGCCCACCTGCGCCACCGCCACCACCGGTACCTGCTGACCACCCAGCTGGCCGCCTGCGTCAACCCGTTCCTGCGGCCGCTGCAGTACGCGGTGGCGTACAGCGCCGAGCGGTGGGCCGACGAGGAGTCGGCCCAGGCGGTCGGCGACCGCCGGGTCACCGCGCGGGCGGTGGCCCGGGCGGCCCTGGTTTCGCACGCGGCCCCGGCGCCCGGCTTCGCCGCCTTCGCGGCGCCCGCCGCGGCGCCCGGCCCGGTGCCGCGCCGGGTCGCCGCACTGCTCGGCCCGGTGCCGACCTCCCGCAACTGGCCGCCGGCCAAGACCTCGGCCGGGCTGGCCGCGATGGTCGCGGCGGCCGGCACGGCGGCGTCGGCGCTGTGCGCGCTCAACGCCGCCGTGGCGCTGCTGGTGGTGCTGAAGGCGGTCACCCCGCTGTAGCGGCGGTGACACCCCGTTAGAGGGTGGCGGCCAGCGCGTCCAGGGTGGCCCCGGCGTGCGCCAGCGACTCGACGGCGAGCGGCCGCAGGTCGTGCAGCGCCGGGACGTCCTCGGCCCGGGTGAGCTCGGCCGTCACCACGTGCAGGTGCTCCGGGGCGACCCCGGACCGCTCGAAGTACGCCCGCAGGTACGGGACCTGGAAGTCCCAGTGCTCGCGCGGGGCGCCCGGCCCGTAGCCGCCGCCGCGCACCGCGACCACCACCACCCGGGTGTCCCGCAGCAGCGCCTCGCCGGTGGCCGGGTCCTGGTGGACGCCGGGGAAGGTGACCCGGTCGATCCACGCCTTGAGGCCGGTCGGGACGGTGAGGTTGTACATCGGGACGCCGAGCAGCAGGACGTCGGCGGCCAGCAGCTGCTCGATCAGCGGGCGGGACAGCGCCCACTCGTGCTCCTCCTCCTGGGTCCGGGTCAGCGCGGCGACGTCGTCCAGCGGGAGCACCCCCTCGCGCTCGGCCCGGCGGCCGAGCGAGTCGAAGGCGGTGCGCACCGCGGGCACCGGGTCACCGGCCAGGTCGAGGTGCCGGTACCGGGCGGCGGCGCCGTGCCGGGCGCGCCAGGCGGAGGCGAAGCGGGCGGTCAGGGCGCGGCTCACCGAGCCGTCCGGGCTGATGCTGGAGTCGAGGTGGAGCAGCGTGGCGGAGGTCATGGCGGTCTCCTGTCACCTAGGGGGAGGGCGGATCGTCATACCGGTGACGGGCCGGGCCGAGGAAAGGTGACCGATGAGCGGGGACGGATTTCCGAACGGTTCCGACGCGGAGCCGGCGGCGCGCTTCGAGGCCGAGCGCGGGCGGCTGCGGGCGATCGCCCAGCGGATGCTGGGCTCGACCGGCGAGGCCGAGGACGCCGTCCAGGAGGCCTGGCTGCGGCTCGTCCGGACGGACACGGCGGAGATCGACAACCTGCCCGGCTGGCTGACCACGGTGGTCTCCCGGATCTGCCTGGACCTGCTGCGGGCCCGTGCGGTGCGCCGGGAGGAGCCGGCCGGCGAGGCGCTGCCGGAGGCGGTCGGCGAGGCCGCGGACCCCGAGCGGGAGGCGGTGCTGGTCGACGCGGTGGGGCGGGCGATGCTGGTGGTGCTCGACCGGCTGGGCCCGGCCGAGCGGGTGGCCTTCGTGCTGCACGACGGCTTCGCGGTGCCCTTCGAGCAGATCGCGCCGATCGTCGGCCGGACGCCGGTGGCCGCCAAGAAGCTGGCCAGCCGGGCCCGGCAGCGGGTGCGGGGCACGGCCGGGCTGCCGCCGGAGCCGCTGGCCGGGCACCGGCGGGTGGTGGAGGCCTTCCTGGCCGCGGCCCGGGGCGGCGACCTGGCCGAGCTGCTGGCCGTCCTGGCGCCGGACGTGGTGCGCCGGGCCGACCCGGCGGCGCTGCCGCCCGGCCGCGCCCTGGTGGCCCGGGGAGCGGAGACCGTCGCCGGGGAGACCACGGTCTTCGGCCGCCGGGCCCGCTACGGCGCGGTGGCGCTGGTGGACGGGCTGCCCGGCATCCTGATCGCCCCGGACGGGCGGCTGCGGCTGGTACTGCGGATGGCCGTCGCGGACGGCCGGGTGGCCGGCTACGAGGTGGTCGCCGACCCGGCCCGGCTGGCCGCGCTGGAGCTGGCGGTGCTGCCCGAGGAACTCCGGGGGAGTTCCTCGACGGCCTCGCGCAGGGTGCGGAACTCCGCGGCCAGCGCGTCCAGCGTGTAGTGGGCGTTGAGCCCGCTCGGGTTGGGCAGCACCCAGACCTCGGTGTCGCCGATGCCCTCCGGCTGGCGCCCGATGGCGGCCCGCCGCCGGCCGAAGGCCGTCCGGTAGGCGCCGATGCCGAGCACGGCGAGGACGCGCGGGCGCAGCCGCAGCACCCGTTCGGTGAGGGCGGCGCCGCCCGCGCGCAGCTCGTCGGCGGTGAGTTCGTCGGCCTTGGCGGTGGTGCGCGGGGCGACGTTGGTGATGCCGAGGCCGAGCGCGGGCAGCTCGCCCTGCTCGTCCGGGCGGAACTGGCGCGGGGTGAAGCCGGAGCGGTGCAGGGCGGGCCAGAAGCGGTTGCCGGGGCGGGCGAAGTGGTGCCCGGTGGCGCCGGACCACAGGCCCGGGTTGATGCCGCAGAACAGCACCCGCAGCCCGGGCCCGGTGATGTCCGGGATGGTGGTGTCCTTGGCGGCCTGCAACTGCTCGGGAGTCGGCTTCACCCGGTCAAGTCTGCCGACCGGATCCGGGGCGCGGCACGGCGGGTGGTGCGGCGGGTGGTGCGGCGGGCGGCGCGGCGGGCGGCGCGGCGGGTGCGCAGCCACCGCAGGCCGAACACCACCACGGCCGCGTACGCCCAGCCGGCGAACACGTCCACGATGAAGTGCTCGGCGCCGTACACCAGGGTGATGGCCATCGCGAGCGGATAGGCGACCAGCAGGGCCCGCAGCCGGCGGCCGGCGGTCGGCCAGAAGAAGAACAGCAGCATCGCCGGGTAGGCGGAGTGCAGCGAGGGCATGGCGGCGACGTCGTTGGCGAACTGGCTGCCGTTCTCCAGCAGCGAGTCCGCCTGCGGCAGCCCGCTCACCGAGATCGTCTCCCACACCACCCGGGTCAGCTGCGGCAGGTGGCCCTGCTGGGCGACCAGCCACGGCGGGTCGGCCGGGAACAGCAGGTAGGTGGCGAAGCCCGCGAAGGTCAGCGTCAGGTAGCAGGCGAGCAGTTGGCGGAAGCGGTGGTGGGCGCGCCGCCAGAGCACGGCGAGCAGCACGAAGACCACGAAGAAGTGCGACAGGTAGACGCCGACGGCCGCGTAGTCGTACCAGTGCGGCGAGCCGGGGGTGTACAGCGCGTGCTGGAGCCGGACGGTCCAGGTCTCGCCGAGGCCGAGCAGGTCGTCGGCGCGCAGCTGGGGCCGCCAGTGCGGGGCCCACGGGGTGTGCGCGCCGTAGCCGCGCAGCAGCGAGTACGCCCACACCACGGCCATCACCGGCACCCAGTCGCGCAGCACGAGCAGGAAGCCGCGCGGGCCGTGGCCGCTGTGCACGGCGGCGGTGAGCAGCGCGCCGATCAGCCAGAGGAACACCACGTCGTTGGCGAAGGCCAGGCCCTGGGTGCCGAGGAACCAGCCGAAGCCGGCCAGGTAGAGCGGCCAGGCGAGCCACCGCAGTCTCGACCAGCCGACCGTTCCGCCGCCCGCGGCGGGGCGGGGGAGGGGGCGGGTCGGGGGTACCGGGCGCGGGAGTCCGGCCCGCACCAGGGGTGGCGGCGCCGGGCCTAGCAGCTTGGTCATGCCCGCCGAACCTAGCGGTGCCGGCTTTGAGGACTCTGGGGGAACGATGACCGGATCGTAAGAAAAGCGGGTGGGGCTTGGGGCCGGTCGTGTCCGTCCGGTGCGGTCCGGCCGCCCGGAGCGGCCCGTCCGCCCGGCTCCGCGGGTCCGCACGCGCCGGATCAGGCGACGATCCCCAGCTCGTGCGGCGTGTTGTTGAACCGGCGCCCGCCGTCGGCCGTGACGGTGACGATGTCCTCGATCCGCACCCCGAACCGGCCGGGGAGATAGATCCCGGGCTCGATCGAGAAGCACATGCCCGGCACCAGCGGCCGTTCCTCGCCCTCGATCAGGTACGGCGGCTCGTGCGTGGTGAGGCCGATGCCGTGGCCAGTGCGGTGGATGAAGTACTCGCCGTACCCGGCCTCGGTGATCACCCGGCGGGCGATCCGGTCGATCTCCTGGCAGCCGACGCCGGGGCGGACGGCCTCGAAGGCGGTCTGCTGGGCGAGCCGCACGGTGTCGTGCACCTTCCGCATCTCGGCTGGGACGTCCGGGCCGACGTGCACCGTGCGGGTGGTGTCGGAGCCGTAGCCGTCCTTCAGGCCGCCGAAGTCGAGCACCACGGTGTCACCCGGCCGGATGACCCGTTCGTCGGCCTCGTGGTGCGGGTCGGCACCGTTCGGGCCGGAGCCGACCACGGTGAAGTCGACCTGGCTGTGCCCCAGTCCGGCGGCGGCCGCCTCGGCGGCGGCCCGGGCCATCCGGGCGGCGTAGTCCTCGGTGGTGAAGGGGCGGGGCACTGGGTCTTCTCCTCGGTCGGTCGGGCGGGCGGCGTCCTGATACTCCATCATGTCCGGCTCTGTGTCGCGTCCGTCTGCGTCGGATCCGTCCGGGTCAGGTCCGTTTGGTGTCAGGTCCGTCCGGGTCAGGTCCGTTTGGTGTCAGGTCCGTCCGGCGTCGGCGAAGTTGCGCAGGAACAGCGCCTCCACGTGCGCCATGTGCTCGATCTCGCCCGGGTCGACGCTCTCGTTCGGGGCGTGGATCAGGCAGCGCGGCTCCTCGACGCCCATCAGGATGATCTCGGCGTCCGGGTAGGTGGTGGCGAAGACGTTGCACAGCGGGATCGAGCCGCCCTGGCCGAGGAAGGACATCGGCGTGCCGTAGACCTCCCGCATCGCCCGGTCGAGCGCGGCGTACGCGGGCCCGCCGGTGTCGGCGAGGAACGGCGAACCGGCGCCCTCCCGCTCCACTTCCACCCGCACGCCCCACGGCGCGGCCTTCTCCAGGTGGGCGACCAGCGCCTCCTGGGCGGCCCGGGCGTCGGTGCCCGGCGGCACCCGCAGGCTGATCCGGGCCCGGGCGGCGGCCGGGACGGCGGCGGCCGAGCCGACCACGGGCGGGCAGTCGATGCCGAGGACGGTGACGGCCGGGCGGGCCCACAGCCGGTCGGCGACGGTGCCCGAGCCGGTCAGCCGGACGCCTTCCAGCACCCCGGCGTCGGCGCGGAACCGCGCCTCGTCGTACCCGACGCCGTGCCAGCTGCCGGTGCAGTCCAGGCCGTCGATCCGGGTGCCGCCGTCGGCGTCGCGCAGCGAGTCGAGCATCCGGACCAGTGCGGCCAGCGCGTCCGGGGCCGGGCCGCCGAACATGCCGGAGTGCATGTCGCCCCGGAGCGTGCGCACGGAGACCACCACGGTGGTGACCCCGCGCAGCGAGGTGGTGGCGGTGGGGACGCCGACCGCCGCGTTGCCGGTGTCGCAGACCAGCACGGCGTCCGCGTGCAACTCCCCGGCGTGCTGGGGCAGGTACGCCTCCAGGCCGCCGGTGCCCTGCTCCTCGGAACCCTCGACCACCAGCTTGAGGCCGACCGGGAGGTCGTCGCCGAGCGCCCGCAGCGCGGTGAGGTGCATGACGATGTTGCCCTTGCAGTCGGCGGCGCCGCGCCCGTACCAGCGGCCGTCGCGCTCGGTGAGCTCGAAGGGCGGGGAGGCCCAGGCGGCCTCGTCGAGCGGCGGCTGGACGTCGTAGTGGCAGTACAGCAGCACGGTGGGGGCGCCGGGCGGCGGCGGGCGGTGGCCGACCACGGCGTGGCTGCCGTCCGGGGTCTCCTCCAGGTGGACGTCGCGCAGGCCGGCCTCGGTGAAGGCGGCGGCGACCCACTCGGCGGCCTTGCGGCACTCCTCCGGCGGGTACTGCCGGGGGTCGGCGACGGACGGGACGGCCACCAACTCGGCCAGGTCGGCCTTCGCGCGGGGCATCGACTCGGTGATGCGGCGGGCGAGTTCGTCGGTCATGCGGGAGCCCCCGGGGGTGCTGCGGGCGGTGTCGCGGTCATCTGCGGGCGGTGTCGCGCAGGTCGAGGTCGTCGATCCGGTCCTGGATGTCGGCGAGCCGGTCGGGGCAGTACACCGAGAGCACGATCGCCTCGGCCTTACCGCCTCGCGGTCGGAGAGCACCGGCCGCTGGCCGGGGCCCGGCCAGTTCACCCGGTTGCCGGTGCCGCCGCATGCGGCGTGCGGCCGTGCGGGTGAGCGGCTGCTCCGGGTGCGCACCCAACCGTCCGATGTCTTCGATGAATTGGCCGAAGAAGGACCGAGTGTGGCCGAGGATGCGGTGGAGGTGACCGTTTTCACCCGGCTCTACGGTCTCCGACCGGGCACGGATTCATAAACCCCGGGCCGACTGTCGGTGCCGTGGGCGACGATGTCCGGCATGTCCTATGAACTCCAGGCGCTGATAGGAACATTGGAGCTGCTGACGGTGGCCGCGGCGGAGGTTCCGGTGGCCCGGGTGGTGCCGCTCGCGCAGGGGCTGGCGATGCTGCCGGTCACCTCCGCGGTCCTCGCCGCGCTCCAGGGGGACGGCGCCACCGCCCGTACGCCCGCCGGGACCGGCTTCGGCCGGCACGCGGACGGCTTCGAACTGCGGCTCGCCGCCTGGTCCAAGGCCGGTCCGATCGCCTGCGTCGAGGCCGAGGGCCTCGGCGACGGCGGCACCCGGCGCGCCGCCGTCTGGTCGGACGGCCGGATCGTCCTCGGCCCGCTCGCCGAGGGGGAGCAGGTCGAGGGCGACACCTCTGGGTCCGAACTCCGCGGGGGCGGGCCGGAGTCCGCCACGGCCGGGGACGACCCGATCTCCCGGGCCCTGCGGCTGCTCGGCGCCCGGGTCGCGGCGGGCCGCGCCGACGAGTTCGAGTCGGTCGGTCTGTCGGCCCACCGCAGCACCACCGGCTGGGCGGCGGCGGTCGGTTGAGCCGGCCGCACCGTTCGGCGTACCTGCGGTGGCTGCGTCCGGAGTACTGCCCCACGGTGTGAAGCAGGCGATCTCGCCTGGTTCACAGTTGAGAGGAAGCAGTACCCATGCGTGCCACCCGGATGGCCGCCGTGCTGACCGTGATCGCAGCGCTCGCGCTGACGCCGGTCACCACGGCGACCGCCACCGCCGCAGGCAATGAGGCCGCGGCTCCCCGTACCACCGTCTCCGACACCCCCGCCCGGGCCGTCCCGGTCCCGGTCCCGGCCGTCCCGGCTCTGGCCGCCCCGGTCCTGCCGGGCGTTCTCCCGGTCACCGCGCCGGTCACCGCGCCGGCGCCCCCGGTGGCGGCTCCGGACCCGAGCGTCGCCCTCGGGGCGGTCGGCGACCTCGTCAAGCTGGTCACCGGCCTGCTCTCGACGGTGACCTCCGTCGCCACCCCCGACCTCGGCGTCGTCCAACAGCTCCTCGCCACCCTGCAGAGCACCCTGCAAGGGCTGCTCGGCCAGCTCCCGGCCCCACCGGTGACCCTCCCGAGCCCGCCCGCACTCCCCTCCGGCACCGCAAGCACCGCAAGCACCGCGGGCGCCGAGGGCAACGCCGCCGGCCCGGCCGCGCTGCGCGACCAGCTCACCGTCCTGCGGGCCCAGGCCGAGGCCCTCACCGCCGCGACCCGCCACCACCCCGCCACCGGCTGACCCCGTCGCCCGCCGGCAGCGCGGCGGCCCCGCCCCCTCCCGGGGAGCGGAGCCGCCGTCGTTCCGGGGCTCCCCGCGGCGCCGGTCAGCCGAGGGCGCCGGCGAGCCCCGGCTTCGCCGTGAGCCGCTGGTAGAGGACGGTGCGCGACCGGCGGGTGCGCTGCACCAGCCCGGCGCGGTGGAGGATCTGCAGGTGGTAGGAGACCGTCGCCGGGCTCAGGCTCAGCCGGGTGGCGAGCTCCCCGGTCGTGTGCGGCTGGGAGAGCTCGGCCAGCAGCTTGGCCCGGGTCGCGCCGAGCAGCTCGTCACCGCCCGAGCCCGGGCGGCAGTCGTTCGGTGCGGCCGGATAGATGATCAGCGGCGTGCGGGGGACGGGCACGTCCGCGGGCTCGGCGGCGCAGACGATCGCCCGGCCCGAGAAGACGCTGGGGACGAGGATCGCGGAGTCGGCGTCGACGCTCAGCCGGAGCGCGTGCGAGGCGAGCAGGTGGATCCCGAGGACGCTGTCGTCGTCCAGGCTCACGTTGGGGGCCAGCTGGTTGACGGTGTGCGCGATCCCGTGCAGGGCGATCGCGGAGGCGCGGGCGGCGATCTCGGCCTCCATGCGGGCCCGGATGCCGGGCCAGCGGGGCGCGAGGGCGGCGTGCCAGAACTGCTCCAGTTCCACCGCGACCCGCTGCGCCAGGTACTCCTCGCCGCGCTCCATCGCCGCCAGCAGCAGCCGGGGCGGCCGGTGGGCCGTGGTCCGGTCCCAGGAGTGGCCGTCGAGGGCCGAGGACAGCTCGTACCGGACCCGCTCGGCGGGTGTGGTGGCGATCTGGTGCAGCGTGCTCTCCAGCGACGCCTGGAACCCGGTGGGTTCGGGTCGCAGGAAGTCGGGGGAGTAGCCGAGCGGCCCACCGCCGCCGACCGCGGCCAGCAGCCCCAAGTGCCGTTCCGACAGGGCCTGTACGGCCTTCGCCTGCCACCGCGCGCCGAGCAGCCGCGGGTAGCGGCCGAGCGCGAAGAGCAGATCGTTGGCGACGCCCACCTGGGACATCGCGAACCTGACCCGCCCCAGCCCCTGCGCCCCCAGGTTGAACCGGATCATGAGCAGTCCCCCAACGCGCGATCGCCGTCAAGGGAAATCGAAGCACCGGACGGCCGACCCGGCACCCGATTCCCCGGATCCCGCGCCCCACGCGCCGGCCGCCGGCCCGGGCGGCCCGGGCGGCCCGGAAGGACGTGCCTCCCGGGCCGGGGAGTCGCTGTTCCCGCTCGACTAGCGGTAGTTCACGTACTGCAGGAGCGCCGTGCTGGCCTGCGGATTTACGGCGATCACGGCGCTGACCTGGGAAAACTCTTGCCGCGAGTTTTCACTGGTCAGCGCCGTTTTCTGCCCGCATGTGCCCTGGATGTGCCCTCGTTTCGCAGTCGGCTGCGGCGGTCTGTCGTTAGAGCCCGGGCCGTTGCCGCTGCAATCGGCGAGGACAGCTCCTACCTGGATGGCCGAGATCGGGACAAATACTTGCCCCCGGGCGTACCGTGTTCGCCAGCCGTAGAAGGAGGTCAGCCATCTCCGAGTTCGAAGAGCTTCATCACCTTGGCCATCTGGGCCCTGAAGGGCTGAAGCTGGTCTACAGGCTGGTGCGGGAGGAGGGTCAACGGTTTCCTGTACTGGCTCCTGTATCAGGATGGCAGGAGGCCGACTGGGAGGACTTGCTCGGCGAGTTCCTTGCGGACCGGGTCAAGGCCCTCACCGCTGACCTACTGAGCCGCTCAACCGACGACGCTTCGATGGGTCGGATCCTGCGTAGGTCTATTCGGAACTGGCTGATCGACAGGGCGCGGCAGACGGGTTTGGGCGCATTGCGCCGCCGCTTGGAGGCGGTGCTGTCCTCGGAGTCGAGCTTCGAGCAGGTTCCCGAAGGGGAGCCTGGTGCCAAGCGATGGAGGCTGGCGGGAAGCGGAGGGGCTCCATGGTCGGGCGCCACCGACGACCTGGTTGCTGCCTCGCATTCGGTCCAGGCGGTGAAGGTACCGAAGTGGTCCAGCACGGCGCGTCGGGCGCCGATCGCCGACAAGGCGTCGCTCGTTGCCGTGGCCACCGCTGTCCTTAGCGCGGCTGGTGGGTCGATGGAGATCGCTCAATTGACCGCAGTCTTCGCTGCACGGTTCCCGGCCGTGCTCGACCCGGTGATCGTGACCACAGGGGACGACTTTGAGGGTGCCCACCGAGATGCAGCCCTATCGCCCGAAGAGGTAGTGGTTGCCGCCGAAGAAGAACTCGACAACGCCGTCACCGCAGCGGAAATCGTGGGGATGTTGTCACCGGAGGAGCGACTCCTTGTACCCATCGCTGACCAGCAGACTAAGGTCCAGGAGCTGTTGGGGTGCGGCAGGAGTCAGGCATCCCTGAAGGTGAAGCGCCTTCGGGAGAAGCTATCGCAGCTGGTTGGAGAACATGACGTTCACGGTGTGGGACTGGAGGTGATCAGGCTGTGCACCGAGACACACGACGTGGAGTGACACCGCCGTCCCTCGGACGCCGCGATGGTTGTGACGTCAAACATGGGTGGAACTGTTCAGCCATGTCAGCCGGGAGGACTCCATGAGTGAACCAGGTGTGCCTCAGCGTTTCCTTGAACTGGCCGCTGCGGCCGTGGCACCACAGCAGTTGTCGGACGAAGGGCTTCTGTCCAGGTTCGGTGGCCCGGAGGAAGTGCGCCTCGCGGCAGGCCAGGTATGGCGTGCGTGCTGGGAGGAAACGAGTGTCCTCGTACTGATCCTGGCACTGGCGACCCGAGAAGTTCACGCTGTCCCGGTCACGATCGACCCTCCAGGCGAAGATGAAGCGTGCCTGGTGGTGGACGGCGCCCGCACTGCGTTCGGGGTGAAAGCAACGGTGTGGGCGGGGCTGGCTGGGCCAGTTCCTATGCGTGTCCTCGACCGCGTAGTCGATTCTTGGGAGCTCGATCTAGTGGCATGGGCTGCGGAGATGGCGGCTGGCGGGAGCCCATCCGTACCAGTGGGTGCACGGCAGGGCATTCCCCCCGAGTCGGCCTTCGACGCTTCCGCCGACGTGCGAGCTGTCCTTGAAGACGACCTCGAAGTCCTACAGTCAGTTCCGGGTTTGCCCGCGGCGGAGGGATCGGCAAAGGTCGTTCCGCTCGCAGAGCTGTTGAAGGGCAGAGTCCCTGACCTGTCGGCTCTGGGCACAGCATTGGGGCTATCTCAGCCTGAAGTGATGAAGATCTTGCGGGGTTCGGCACCCATGGCATTGGGACAGGTGGAGGCAGTCGCAGATGTGACCGGTCTGCCGGTTGAAGCGGTCGCCGCCACGGTGCGACCCCTCCCGGTAGCCCTGGTGGCAGCAGCGGAGCATCCCCGGTGGCGACAGGCATGGAAGCATCGGGCCAAGCGGCTGGGTGTCAGCGAAGAGGATGCGCGTCTCACGGGTGGATATGGGGCGTTCGCGCTGGCCGCCCGCGAAACCGGCGGCGCGGAACCAGACTGGGAGAGCCGACTCCGGCAGTTCCTGCGCGGCGAAGACCTTGCCGGATCAGGTACGTAATGCGGCACCGCTTCGTAGAGGAGGCACCGCAGCAGGCACGGGCGATGCTCGCTGCAGTCGAGAGGATCCACCCAGGTTCTCTTGCAGCGCTGCGCGAAGATCCACTAGCTGAGCTGAGCCGCTGGCCGGACGTTCAGATTGCGATGGCAACCGAGGGCGGGGAAGGCCGATGCTCGGTTGCCGGCAGCTACATGGATCAGACCGACCCGCCGACGCTTGTGGTTGGCTCCTCCCGGTCGTACCGCCGACGCGGGTTCACCGCGTTGCACGAACTAGGGCATCACCTGCAGCAGACGGACCCTGGCCTCGGCCAGGCTCTGTTCGCTTGGCAGGACTCGGAGGTCTTCGAGGATGCCGCGTGCGACGCGTTCGCAGCCCGGGTGCTGATTTCAGACAGCGAGATTCCGGCGACCCTGCGTCAGCGGGGGCCAGCCGCAACGGACGTGGTCGAAATGTTCCACCACTCCCAGGCGTCGCGGGAGGCGTGCTGTGTGCGGGCAGCGGAGCACATCGCGGGTGGTGCGGTGGTTCTGCTCGACGGCGACGGCACTGTGATCTTCAGTGTGTCCCGCAGCCTGATCCCCCCGGCCCGGGGCACCGATCAGTCTGGCACCCCCCTCATCGAGAGAGCGCTGCGGACTAGGGCGACGACACAGCATGACAAGACGTACGTGGAGTATCGCTCGGGCAAGCCGAGTGAGCTCCTGTACGGACAGGCTGCCTGGTGCGACGAGGAGTACGTGGTCGCGGTCTTCGTCCCAGACAACGTCCCATGGCTCAAATACTCGGTCCCACGGCCTGGCACCGGCGCTTCCTGGTACGGCACGTCGTGGGTGTGCGAGACGTGCGGAGAGGCGTTCGAGGTCAGTACCGCGCCGTGTGATCAATGCCGCGTCGCCGTATGCCCTGACGGGCACTGCGGCTGCGTCAGCGCCCGCATGAGCAAGGACCGCGTCTGTGACCGATGCTTCCTCGTTCTGGCACCGAGCCGGTTCGATGGCACCAGCACCACCTGCCGCGACTGCGCCTGACTGCTCCTCCCGGTATTCCGGTGAACTCTCGGCCGGACGATTCTTGCGATGTGACGTCAGTTACTGGTGAGCAGCCACACGGCTGCTCGGCCCGCTGCGGCGGGTCTGAAGCCGGGCCCTGGCGCCCCATAGCATGAATCGAGAAACCGATGGGACACACCAACGACATCCTGAACGGCATCCGCTCTCAGATCGACGCCCACGCGGAGCCGCTCGCGGAGGCCCGCGAGCGGCTGGCGCTGGTCCGCTCCACGGCCAAGGCGTTCCCCGGATCCCTGCGGACCTACGCTAGTGGATCACTGGCACAGCACACCTTCATCCACCCGGTCGGCGACGGAGATGGCGGCCTTGTCCTCGATCGCCGTGTCTACCCCGGACTCGGACCCGACGGCGGTGGCGAGACCCCTGCCGATATCTCGGCCGAGCTCTGTGGGCTGCTGGGCCCTGCGGTCCGCGAGGTATACCCCAACGCCCGGTGCGGGACCTCCAAGCGCGGCCCCAAGCTGACGTTCGGGCAGCCCGTGGATGGCCAGAACCCCACCGTTGACCTGGTCGTCGCGCTGACCCGCAAGGATGCACCGGGGCTGTGGATCCCCAACCTCAAGAACGACACGTGGGAGGCCTCCGACCCCGAGAGCCACGTCAAGCTGTTCACCTCGGGAGGAGCGGCCCTCCAGCGCACCCGGCGCCGGGTCGTGCGGCTGCTGAAGGCGTGGAACAAGCAGTACTCCACCCCCGGCTTCTCGTCCCACAACCTGACCGTCTGGGCCTGGGAGTTCGTCGAGCCTGGGATGGGCATGGCCGACGCGCTGAGCACGGTGCTCACGAAGGCGGCTCGACGGGTCGACTCCGGCAACGCCACGGTCGACCCGGCCGGGGTGTCGCCGAACGTGCGGCTGCTCGTCCCGCGTGACACTGCCTCCCGCAGGCTGCGTACGGCAGCTGCTGGACTGGAGGAGGCGATCGCCCACGACGACGATCGAGACGCCGTGCTCTCGACCCTGTCCAGGGTCTTCTACAAGTACATCGACGATCCGTCCCCCAGCAGCCTCACCCAGAAGATCAATGCGCTGCGGCAGCCAGGCCCCCTCTCCACTGCTGCCCTCGGGCTCGGTGGCCTCTCCGCGGCCATCCCCGCCGTCCGCTCGTACGGCGTCGGGCCCGAGGGCCGGTGAGTCGGCGCGCGGCGTGGCAGGAGCCGGCCTGGTTCGCCAGGCCGGCGCTCCGCTTCGCCTTCCAACGCAGTATCGAAGCCTGCGGCGTGACCGCCAGGGTCGTGAAGCCTCCCCTTCGGTACCGCGGAGGCTTCGCCCTTGCGGTACGCCTCGACCTGCCGGACATTCCCCGACAGACCATCACCGTCGTCTTCGGCGGATATCCTTCCCAGACACCGCACGTCTTCAGCGACGGCCCGAGCGAGTCACCGCACCGGTACAGCGACGGTTCTCTGTGCATCTGGTACCCGTACGATCCGGCCGAGCAGCGATGGGTACTGCGCGATGGACCAACGGTCCTGCTCGGCCTGATCGTTGCGCACCTGCTCAAGGAGGAGTGGTGGCGCCGAACCGGTGAGTGGCCGGGCCAGGAGGCCCCGCACCAGATGCCCGAGCCCAACGTGTAGCCGAACCTGGAGTGCAACATGACGTCGCCAACCCCGGAGCCGCCGTCCGGCACCCCAACGACGACGACAACCACGGCGACAGCGACCGCAGCACCATCCGCTCCGTCCCAAGCCCCAGCATCCGCAACTACCGGAGCTGGGGCGCTCACATCCGCAGTAGTCTCCGGCGCCGTCCTCGCAGCCGCTATCACCGCGACTATCAATCTGTGGCTCGCCCGGAGTCGATCCCGCGAAGAAGAACGCGCCCGCCTGCGAACGGCCTTCGCCGAAGCCTTCGGCGCGTACAACACGTACAAGGAACTGCCGTACGCCATCCGCCGCCGGCACGCTGATCAGGCCGCAGAGGAACGTGTCCGCCTTTCGGAGATCCTCCGCGAGAACCAGGCCCAGCTTGCCTATCACCTGGCTTGGACCGCCCTCGAGTCGCAGGCCGTTGGAGAGGCATACAAGGATCTCGTCCAACACCTCCGCCGGACCGCCGGCACAGCCATGCACGAAGCCTGGAAAGCACCCGCCATCACGGCCGATACGCAGATGAACATCCCGCCGACCGTCATCGACCTGAGCGAGCTTGCCCAGTACGAGAAGGCATACCTCGACGCCGTCCGTGCCCACCTGTACGAGCTGCTTCCGTGGTGGAAGCGCCTTAAGGGTTGACGCATCCGTGTGGGGGCCGAGGCAGCCAGGTCCTGGTCTCAGTAGACCTTTCTCTACAGGCGGGGTGATCCGTGCTCCAGGTAGACGGTCTCGGACTTCGTCCTGGCGGCGCAGGCGGCGTGGACGCGGCGGGCGAGGCGGGGGATGAGGAGCGCGTCGAGCTGGTCGGCGGTGTGGAAGGCGTATTCGCCGATCTCGACCTGGTCGACGGTGATGTCGTCCAGCTCGCCGGTAGGGAGGACGCCGCCGTCGAAGACGAAGAGGAGTTTGTCGCCCTCGGTGGGGTGGGGTGCCCAGTCGGCGACGAGCAGGCGGCCGATCGGCGGGGTGATGCCGAGCTCCTCCTGGACCTCCCGGGCGGCACCCTCGCTCGGGGTCTCGCCCGTGTGCAGGTAGCCGCCGGGGATCTCCCAGCCGGGCTTGTAGGTCGGCTTCACGAGGAGGACGCGGTCGTCCTCGTCGAAGAAGAGCACACCGGCGGCGGTGCGGGGCTGGGCCACGACCTCGTGGGACTGGGAGTCGCTCATGGTGATGACTGTAGCCACCGGACCGAGGTGGTCGTCGGGTGTCGAGGGATGAGGTAGGGGCGGATCTGGCCAAGTATCAGTTCGTGGGCGGCCATGGCTGGGTGGGCTCGTCGAGAATCCTTCGACGAGCCCACCCAGCCATGCCGTCATACCGCTGTCGGCTCCCAGCCGTAGCGCGAGAAGGCGGGACCGCCATCGCGGTAGGCGGTGAGCGCCTGTGCGGCCGTGGGAAAGGCCGGTTCGGGGAAGTGGCCGGCGGGAACCCAGCGGGCGGCGAGGTGCTTGTCGGGTTCGGTGTTGGTGAGGTCGCCGGTCCACGTGTCGGTGGCGAAGACGAAGAGGACGAACTGGCCGGCCTGATCCCAGCCCTGTTCGACGTGGATGACGTGGACGAGGTGAAGGTCGGCCGGGTTGACGAGCAGGCCGGTCTCCTCCTTGAGTTCGCGGGCGGCGGCCTCGTCGAGGGCTTCGCCCGGCTCCGCCTTGCCGCCCGGGACGGTCCACGCGGGGTACGGGGACCAGTTTCGGGCGGCGTAGTGCACGGCGGCGATTGTGTCGGTGCTTCTGTCATGAACAATCACGCAGACCGTGTTCCGGCTGTTCATCACGCTGTTATGCGTCACGGTGCGGACTCCTTGTCGAGGCGCCGGAGGATGTCGGCGGCCCAGGTCGGTCTTGCGGTGTGCCAGCTGAACCGGTAACCGTTGATGCCGAGGTAGGGCGTGGTGAGGACGTGGTGGAACTCGCACCACGCGGCAAACTCGCGCCGGGAGCATCCGGGCAGGCCACGCTGGCGGGGGTGACGGTTGTAGGTGTCCACGGCCCGGCGGATGGTGTCCTCGGGCAGCGGGCCGGTGGTCATCACGGTGCTGACTACGAGCTTGGCGAGGTCGTAACCGAACGGCGCGAGGGTGAGGGAGTCGAAGTCGATGACCGCCACATCGGCGTCGGTGATGAGGAAGTTGCGCGGGTTGGCGTCCTTGTAGAAGGCGACCGGCATGGTCGCGGCCCGCTTCAGCCAGTCGTCGGCTGCCTCGGGCGTCAGGACCGGTTCCGGCACGGTGCCGGAGGCCAGGAGGTGGTGGAGGCGTTCGCGGCGGTCGTCGGTGAAGCCGGCGATATTGATGCCGTCGTGGGTGTGGGGTGCGTCCAGGCGGGCGGCGTGCAGCTCGCGCGTGTGGGCGTTGATGTGCTGGCGGCCGAGAAGGTCGGCCAGGGTCACCAGGTCGTCGGGGCCGCCGTGGCGGCCGTCGAGGCGCTCGAAGTGGATGGCGGTGGGGCGGACTTGGACGACCTCGGGGATGCGTACGTCGGGGTTGAAGCGGGCGATCCACCGGTGGTGGGCCAAGGCCCTTCGCTGGGCTTCGGGGTCCGTGTAGGTCTTGGTGAAGGTCCTCATCGGCGGGAGGCCACGACGTAGGTGACGGTCGAGGTGGTCTCCAGCGGGCCGTCGCCAACGGTCTCCCGCAGCCGCTGGGCGATCGCGGCGGCATCGTACGGGAGTTGGTACTTGGGGTTGGTGGCCGCGTAGGCGGCGATGTGGCCGGCGTCGGTGAAGCGGAAGCGGTGTTCGTGGTGGATGACCTGCTGGATGTCGAGGCAGGTGGCCACGATGTCGGCCTGGTTGTGGCTGTGGAAGGTCTCGTACAGGCTCGGCCGGCTGACGGCCTCGGGGTCGAGGCCGCTTGCGGCGATCACCTCGTCGAGGGTGCGGTAGCTGTCGGCGGACTTGGTGACCGTGATCGACAGGCCACCAGGGGCCAGGCAGCGGGCGATCTCCGCGATCACTGTGGCGGGCCGGGGCGAGTGGTAGAGGCAGAACGCCGCGACGGCCACCGCCACCGAGGAGTTGGGCAGGGCGATGGCGTGGAAGTCGCCTCGCATGGACTTCACTCCGACGTGTCCAGCGAGCCTGCGCTCGGTTTCGGCGAGGAGGGCGCCGGACTGGTCGAAGGCGATGAGCCTGGGCGGGGTGAGGCGTTCGGCGAGGGCGAGGCTGGTGGTGCCGCGTCCGCAGCCGATGTCGAGGACGGTGCCGCGCAGGCCGGTGGCGGCGAGGTCGGCGATGACGGTGGCGGGGTGGGGGCCTGCGGTCTTGGCGCGGGCGAGGGCGCTGGTGCGCTGGGTGATGCGGCCGGCGTCGCCGTACAGGTCGTGGCGGACGCGGGCAGCGTCGAGGAACGGGTTGGCGGTCATGGACAGGTGGAGCCTTCCCGGTGCGAAGTGGGTCAGGTCATGTCTGCCGGGGCACGGTGGCCACGAACCGGCGGGCGGCCCGGCGGCTGGTGAGCGTGATGACGCGGGCGTGGCCGGCGTGCTCGGCGATCAGCGCGCGGACCTTGGGCCGCATCTGGCGGCGGTAGCCGAGGATGTAGCGGATGAAGCCCCAGTGGATGCGGTCGAAGACGCCCTGCTCGGTGTGCTGGCCGCCGCGGTAGCGGCGGCGGCGCTGGAGGATGCCCCACAGGCACACGATCGGGGGGATGTCGAGGAAGACGACGGTGTCGGCCCGCTTGAGGCGGATGGGGAGGGTGGAGGCGAAGTTCCCGTCGATCACCCAGCGCGGTTCGGCGACCAGGTCTTCCTGGATGGCGGCGAACTTCTCCGGCGGCAGGGTGTTCCAGTCGGAGTCGTAGTAGACGCCGTCGAGGTGGGTGACGGGGGCGTTGATCCGTTCGGCGATCTGGCGTCCGAGAGTGGTCTTGCCGCTACCGCCGCAGCCGATGATGGCGATCCTGTCCATGTCGCTACAGGCTACCGAGCCGTGCGACGGACCGGATCGTGTTCGGTTCGGGCCACCGGTGGTGGTGTGTTCCGGGCCGGTGTCCGGCCCGGAACGATCCGCGCTTGTCACGCGGCGTCGACGGCGACCAGGGCGGCCCGGTCGAAGTCGTAGCGGACCTCTCGGCCGGGGCCGGCGACCTCGGCGCACGACAGGTAGACCCGTCCGTCCGGCGCGATCTCCAGCTTCTCGACGACGCCGGTGGGCTCCGGGCAGCGCTCGGGCAGCAGGATGTCGGTGTTGACCGTCATGTCGCCCAGGTCCATGCCGGTCAGCTGTTCGTGGAGGTGCTGGGTCTGTTCCCAGGTGACGGCCGTGATGCCGCTCGTGGCGGCGTTGCCGACCAGGCGGACGCGGTGGAGCATCAGGTCGCGGGCGCCGAGGTCGCGCAGTCGCTGGGCCAGGGCGGGGATGGTGGCGATGTTCTCGCCGGTGAGCGTGCAGGTGGCACCGAAGGAGAGCTGGCGGCCGTGGGCCCAGGCGAGGGTGTCGAAGGCCGCGGCGAAGGAGCCCGGGCGGCGGATGCTGTCGTGGGCCTCGGCGGTGCCGCCGTCCAGAGAGACGCGGAGCATGTCCAGGTGCTCGGCGGCCCGGGTGAGGAAGGCCCGGCGCTTATAGCCGTTGGTGCAGATCTCGGTGCGGTAGCCGAGCGACTTGGCGGCGACCAGGACGGTCGGCAGGCCCTCGAACAGGAGAGGCTCGCCACCGAGCAGGCACACCCAGTGGCAGTCGTAGGCGGCGGCGAAGTAGGTGAGGGCGGCGGCGGCCTGGTCGACGGTGACGGTGTCGGGGCGCTTGAGGTCCTCACCGTGGTAGCAGGTGGTGCAGGAGAGGTTGCAGCGGAACAGCAGCTCCAGGTAGAGCTTCTCGACCCGCTGGATGCCGGGGAGTACGGCTGCGGCCTGGGTCATGCGCGGGCTCCTTCGATGTCGATGAGCAGGGGCGGGATGTCGGTGCCGGCCAGCGCGGCGGTGAGGGTGCGGAGCTGGCGAGTGAGGCGGAACGGGTCGAGGTGGTCGATGCAGCGGGCGACCAGGTCGGCGTGGGCCGGGCTGCCCGCGATCTTGGTGAGCGCGGTGATGGTGGCCACGACGTCCGCGGCGCCGGTGACGATCAGCTCGCGCGGCACGACAGCTTCCGCGCCCCGCAGGGTGCGCGGGGCGAGCGGCAGGCAGCCGGCGAGGACGGCTTCGAAGAGGCGCTGGGTGAACTGGCCGCTTCGCGCGTACCGGTCGGGGGCGAGGAGCACGGTGGCCAGCGCGGAGCGGTAGAGCGGGGCGACCTCGTCGAAGGGGATGCGGCCGGTGAAGTTCACCTGCGGCCAACGGGTGGTGTCGGTCCACTTCCCGGCCACCCGGTGCGGCAGCTGGGCGGCGGCCGGGGCGAAGTACTCGTCGAAGGCGGCGTCGCGGTCGTACTGGTTGCCGACGTAGACCAACGGCAGGGGGCGCCTGCGGGCCGCGAGCGCGCCCGGGTGGGCCTGGTCGAGGGCGTCGTCGGCGACCGGGAAGAGCAGGCTCACGGCTCCGGGCGACGGATAGAGGGCTGGCTCGCACACCTGAACGTGCCCGAGGGCGCGGAGCGGGTCATCGTCGGGGAGTTGCTGGTCCTTGTCCCACAGGACCGTGCGGACGGCGTGCCGGTGGGTGTAGTGGTCGAGGAGGGCCTGCTGCCGGTGCAGGTCGCAGGTGTGACCGGCGTTGCCGCATGCGGTGGTGTTGCGGCCGGGGATGGGCCAGCGCCATTCCAGGAACAGAGCGTCGATCTCGGGCAGGCCGCTGTCCCACTGGTAGGTGGCGGTCAGGTCGGTACCGGCCTCGGTCAGATCGCGGTTGGTCTGGAGGAAGACGATCTCGTGGCCGGCGGCGATGAGACCGTCCACCAGGGTGCGGCGGTGGCTGCGTCCGCCGTCCGGGGTGTCGGTGATGCCGCGGCCGAGGAAGCCCCAGTAGCTGTAGCCGATCCTCATGCCTTGGTCACCCACCAGTCCTCGATGAGAAGCGCGTCCAGGCCGGACTCGGCCAGGCAATCCAGTGCCATCTCCGGGGTGCCGCAGATCGGCTTGCCCTTGACGTTCAGGGAGGTGTTGATCAGCACGGGCACGCCGGTGATCTCGGCGAAGGCGGCCAGGATGTCGGCGAGCACCGGGTTGTCCCTCGCGGTGAGGGTCTGCACCCGAGCCGTGCCGTTGGCGTGAACGATGGCAGGGATCCGCTCGCGGGCCAGATCGGTGACCGGCGAGGCCATCGACATGAACGGCGCCTCCTGCCCGAGCCCGAAGTAGTCGGCGGCGTTGTCGGCCAGGACGACGGGGGCGAAGGGGCGGAACGGCTCACGGAACTTCACGGTGGAGTTGAGCCGTTCGACAACACCGGGCTTCAGCGGGGAGGCAAGGATCGAGCGGTGCCCGAGCGCGCGTGGGCCGGCTTCAACGCTCCCCTGGAACAGCCCGGCGATCGTTCCCTGGGCGAGCTGGCGGGCGGCGAAACCGGCCGGGTCGAGCAGGCGCTGGGCAGTCATGCCGGGCCGCGGTTCGGGCGGCAGCGTCAGGCCGGGGTAGGACGGGCCGAGGTAGCAAGCCCGGGCCAGCCCGATCGGCAGGTCGCCGTACCGGTCGAGGTGGACGGCGGCTGCGGCGCCGATCGCGGTGCCTGAGTCCCCGGGGGCGGGCGGGACGGCGACCTCGTCGAACAGCCCGGAGGCGATGATCTTGCCGATGCTGACGCAGTTCATCGCGCCACCGCCGCCCACGCACAGCAGCCGGGCGCCGGTGCGCTCGCGGGCGATCCGCGCCAGGTGCAGCATCACCTGCTCGGTCCGCTCCTGGAGGGCGGCGGCGAGGTCAGCGTGGACCTGGGCGACCTCCTCGCCCGGTTGGCGAGGCGGGCAGGTGAGGGCGGTGAAGGCCGGGGTCAGCCTCGGATAGCGGCGGTCCATGACCCGCAGGGCGACAAGCCGGTGGTCGAGGACGAAACCGTTGGTGGTGAGCCGGACGGCCTTGGCGAACAGGGCCCGGAAGCGCTTCGGGTCGCCGAGGGCGGCCAGGGCCATGACGGTGCCCTCCTCGTCCCCGCGCCGCCAGCCGAGGTGCTCGGTGACGGCGCCGTAGACGTAGCCGAGGGAGGCGGGGTCGTCGAGAGCGTGGACGATCCGGTATGAGCAGCCGTTCGCGCGCTGCCTCGCGTGGCCGATGGTGGTGGTCTGGGCCTCGCCGAGGCTGTCCACCACGAGGACGGCGGCCTCGTCGTAGCCGGACGCCGCGAATGCGTACAGCCCGTGGGCGCGGTGGTGCAGCACGGGCTGCACGGCGGCGTTCGGGAAGGTGTCGGCCAGGCGGGCCAGGCGCCTGCGGGTGTTGCCGGCGACCTCGGCGAACGACCGGGCCCGCGGCAGGGCGCGAGCGGCGGTGGCGGGCCGTACCGCATGCGCGAGCGCGGCGGGGATGGCCCGCAGGTACTGCTGCGGCGTGAAGTTGTACGCGACGGTCCCGATGTCGGCGCGGGTCAGGCCCGCCTCGTCGAGGAGCCAGCCGACGGCCTTGGCAGGGTAGCTCTTGTCGTGCTTGACGGCGCTGAGTCTCTCCTCCTCGACGAACCCGACGAGTTGGCCGTCAACGAGCAGGGCGGCGGCGGAGTCGTGGGTGTAGGAGCACAGGCCGAGCACGGTGCTTCGGTTCGTGGCCACGGCGGTCACCTCTTCGCCGGGATCGCCGGGGTGGGCATCTGGGTGAGCGGGATCTTCTGCTCGCGCTGGTCGTACCAGAGGGCCAGGGCCTCGGGCAGCGGTCCGTTCGTCTCGCAGGCCCTGGCGCGTGCCTCGTCGCGGCGTCCGGCCTTCCAGAGCCGGTAGCTGGCCAGGACAGCGGCGAAGCCGTCCCAGACCGGGTGCCCGACCGCTTCGCCCGCCGTGACCTGCTTCATCACCAGGTCGAAGTCCTCCCAGGCGATGCCGAGCGGCTGCCACGTTGGGGAGGCGGGAGCGTCGGCGGTGAGGCTCCAGGCGGCGTCCTGGTGCTGGGCGTACAGGTGCAGGGAGTCGACGTGGTGGTGGTAGTCGCCGACCTGGACGCCGAGCCAGCCGGCCATCAGCTCGTGCAGGACGGTCGTGGTGATCAGGTCGTACGGAAGGCCGAGCCACACGTCCTGGCTGCGCATGCTGGTGTGCATCTCCAGGCGGCCCTCCCGCAGGTAGAAGCGGTAACCGAGGGTGCACGGGACGTCCTTGTGACCGGCGGTGTCGCGGCTCGGGTCGAAGATCTGGACGACAGCCCGGCGGCTCTCGCTGTCACGGGTCAACTGCCGCCGGACGTAGTCGAGCTGGTCCAGCCGCCCGTGCCAACGGCGCAGGCGCGGACCGTAGGCCCCTTGCAGTGCGCCGTAGTCGGTGAGGGTGGCCAGGCGGCTGTTGAAGTCGTGGATCCAGTCCGCGCTGGAGCCGGAGAGGATCCACACGGTCTCGGCGGCGGCGAACGCGGGGTTCAGCACCCGGTACGGGCCGAGGTGGACCATCCGGGCGGCCGGGTTGGTCAGTTTGAGGTACGCGCCCATGAGTTCGGCGGTGGCCATGCCGCGCGGCGCGACGCTGCGGCCCTGGCTCAGGATTGCCTTGCTGGCGCGGGTGAACAGCGCGTTCGCGCTGTCTGCGGTGGTGACGAACACGATTCCTCCGGTGAGACGGCGGGGTGGGATCGTTCAGGCGCCCACGGGCTGCGGGGAGTTGGCGGTGAGGTGGGCGAGCTGGCGGGAGATGCCCCGGGGGAGGGCGGTACGGGGCGCCCAGCCCAGGAGGTCGGCCGCCCGCTTGTGGTCGGCGAGGGTGGCCGGGACGTCGCCGGCCTGGGCGGGCAGCCGGTTGACCGGCACCGCGTGGCCGGTCAGCTCCTCCACAGCGGCCAGCACCTCCAGCACACTGGTGCTGACGCCGGCGCCGATGTTGAGCACCGCCGTGGTGGTGGGCGCGGTTGCGGCGGCGGTGGCGGCCCGGACCACGTCGCCGACGTAGGTGAAGTCGCGGCGCTGGCCCCCGTCCCCGTACAGGTCCAGCGCGGGGCCGCCGAGCGCCGCCGTGAGCGCGCGGCCGATCAGCATGTCGTCGCGCTGGCGCGGTCCGTAGACGGTGAACAGTCGAAGCGCCGCCGCCGTGACCGTGGAGGTGGCCTTGCCCGCGTGGGCCAGGCACAGCTGTTCACCGGCGAGCTTGCTGACCGCGTACGGGGACTCGGGGTTGGGCGTGACCTCCTCGCCGGTGGCGCCGCCGCTGGTGGTCCCGTAGACGCTGGACGAGGAGGCGTAGACGAGGCGGGGAACACGGACGTCCTCGCAGGCTGCCAGCACGCGTTCGGTCGCGAATACGTTGCAGGCGGTGTACTCGGCGAACCGCTCGCCCCAGGAACCCCGCACGCCCGGCAGGGCGGCGAGGTGGAAGACCGCGTCGGCCTGCAGGAAGAGAGCCTGGAGCGGGCAGGTCCTCAAGTCGGCGACGACGAAGGTGAAGCCGGGGTGGTCGAGGGCTCCCGCGAGGTTGGTCGCCGCCCCCGGGTCGGTGCGCGGGTCGCGGCGGTCCACTCCCACGACGGCGGTGCCGGCCGCGAGGAGGGCGTCGACGAGGTGCGAGCCGATGAAGCCTGCGGCCCCGGTGACGACCCCCCGGGACAGGGTGCCTACGGGTGTTGTGTTGTGCGGCATTGAAGTCCCCCAGTGGTCTTGCCGGTTGGTGTCTGGATGAGTGGCCGCTGCGGGCCGGATGGTCAGGCCGTGTGCGGCGTGGACGACTGGACGCCGTCGAGCGCCGTGGTGTGACTCAGGCTCGATACGGCGAGCTGGTGCTGGACGACCGTCCTGAGCAGGGCGAGGCAAAGGACGTGGCCGAGGGCCCACAGGGCGGTGAAGAGAACCGAGCCGATCGGGTCACGGTCGGTGCTGCGGCAGCGCCAGGCAGGCGTCCTGCCCACAACGCGGATCATCGTCTTCTCCTCCGGACTACGCGCGGCGTTGCAGGCCGCAGCGATCGAGGTGCTGAGTGCGCGAAGCCCAGGGGTGGGCGCGCTGCCCCAGGGCCGGACGGCGGTGACGTTCACGACGGTGGCGGCTGGGGCGTGTCGAAACACTCACGCACTGCAACCCCTGCCGGGAAGGGGCAGTGATAGTCAGTCAGGTCAGGTGCCGGTCAGAATGGTCAGAATCACGCGAGGGCGGAGGTCAGCGCCGGTGGCTGCTGTACGTTGGCGAAGAACTGTCGGCCGCATCGGACTCCGAGGTCACCTGTGGACGAAGGCTCCTTGCTCGGCGACTGCCTCAGACAACTCGACTGGTCGCCCGACAAGCTGGCGCGCGAAATCAACCGCGTGCGCCCGAACAGCATCAGCCCGAAGGCCCCGTACGGCTGGCTCAAGGGCTCCACGCCGCGCGGTGATCTTCCCGAGATCGTCGCCTCGATCCTCTCCCACCACCTGAAGGAGACGATCACCGTCGCGGCCCTGTGGCCGACGAAGGCAACCGTGGTCGGCTCTGACGGCTGGCTGCGGCAGCCGTGGTCGCAGGAGGGCACGTGGGCGGGGCTCGGCTCCTTCACGGCAGGGCCCTTGCGCTCCAGCCACGGAGTGCTGCGGCCCTTGTCCGGCCAGGGACTTATCGGCGCGGCCGTCGAGTGGCTGACCACAGAGGACGAGCCGGTCATCGGGCGGCCGAGCGGGGAGACCATCAGCCCGCAGGCCATCGACGTTCTCGTTGAACGTGCCGCCCAGCTCCGCCGGATCGACGACGTCCAGGGCGGCCCGCTCGTACTGGACTGGATCACCCAAGACCTGCACTGGGCCGCCCACTTGGCCCGCAACGGCTCCTATGATCCGGCCATAGGGCAGCGTCTCCACAGCGTGCTCGCCGAGCTCGCGCAGCTGGCCGGCTGGCTGGCGTGCGACCTCGGGCGCAACGCCCTCGGCCAGCGCTATCTCCTGTTCGGGCTCCGCGCCGCGCACACAGCCAACAACCGCGCGCTCGGCGCGAACATCGTCTCCTGCCTCAGTTACCAGGCGGCCTGGGGTAGCGCGCACGACGAGGCGCTTCGCCTGATCAAGATCGCTCGGCAGGGAATCGGCGGCACGCCCGGCGGGGCGGTTCACGCCCTCCTCGCCACCCGGCAGGCCCGCGCCCACTCCCAGCTGGGCCAACTGGACGACTGCGCCAGGGCCCTCGACGAGGCAGCCACCCTGGCCGAGTCCGCAACGGACGGCACCACGCCTGCGTGGGCGTACTGGGTGACGCCTGCGGTCCTCGCCGCCGACGCCGGCCGGGCGTGGCTCGAACTCGGACGCCCGGCGGTCGCCGAACGGCATCTCCTCCGCGGCCTGCACCTCTTCGGCGACGAGCAGCCCCGGAACCGGCTCCTCCACACGATGTCCCTGGCGGAGGCCCGGCTGAGGCAGCGCGATCTCGACGGCGCCGCCGAGGCAACCCGCCAGGCCCTCGGCCTCCGCTCGTACCTCGAATCCGGCAGGGCCAGGCAGCGGATGACCGGCCTGCGCGACGAGTTCAAGCAGTCCGACAGCCCGCTGGCGCACGACGTCACCGAACAGATCACCGCCGTCCTGGCCGCATAGCCTGTACTCCCCCCACGCACCCGAGGTACCGCATGTACGTCCGCACGCAGGTCCCGCTGGCTCCCCTCACCACCCTCGGCATCGGCGGAAGCGCCGAGACCCTCGCCGAGCTGACCGACCCGACCGAGTTCCCCGAGGTGGTCGCCCTGGCCGACCGGGAGGGCACTCGGCCCCTGGTCCTCGGCGGTGGCAGCAACATCCTCGTCGCCGATGCCGGGTGCGGGGCGCCCGTCGTCCGCATGGCCACCGAGGGCGTGGAGTTCGAGCACGGCGAGGACGGCGAGACGGTCACCGTCACCGTTCAGGCCGGGCATGCCCTCCAAGATCTCGTCGAACGGACCGTCGACAACGGCCTGACCGGGATGGAGACGCTGATCGGCATTCCCGGCACCGTTGGCGCCACCCCGGTCCAGAACGTCGGCGCGTACGGGCAGGAAGTCGCGGACACCCTCGTGCACGTCACCGCGTGGGACTGGGACACGGGCCGCGAAGTCGTGCTGTCGGCCGAGGACTGCCGACTCGGACATCGCACCAGCATCTTCAAGCACTCCACCCGCTGGACGCTCCTGACCGTGACCTTCCGGCTCCGGCCGTCGAAGCTGAGCACCCCGATCAACTACGGAATGGTCGCCAAGGCGCTCGATGTCCCCAAGGGCACCCCGGTTCCGCTGGCCGAGGCGGCAGCCGCGGTGCTGGCGGTGCGACGCAGCAAGGGCATGGTCCTCGACCCCGGAGAGGCCGACAACCGCAACGTCGGAAGCGTCTTCCTCAGCCCGGTCGTCGACCACCGGCAGGCCGAGACGCTCCGGGCCGAGCAGGCGCCCGTGAACGACTTCCCGGACGGCCTGACCAGGGTCAGCGCCAGCTGGCTGATCAAGGCCGCCGGCTTCGCCCTCGGTCAGACCATCGCCCCAGGCATCCGAATGTCCGGGAAGCACTTCACTCTCGTCGCCGATGGCCAGGCCACCGCCAGCGCCTTCGCCGCAGCAGCTCGGATCGTCGCCGATGCCGTACAGGAGGCCACGGCGATCCAGCTGACCCCCGAGCCCGACCTCTTCGGCGATGAGCCGGCCTACCTCCGGCTCAAGCAGAAGGCACTTGCCCCGACACCCCTCTGACCGGACGGGCGCTCAGCCTTGCGGAAGGGCGCTCAGCCTTGCGGAAGGGCGCCTGACCTGATGATGGCGAGTCCCCCCAGGTTCATTCCGGCGGTCTTGGCGGCGCGCAGGGCAGTCCTGGCGCGGGCGGCTCCGCTGCGGGTGGTGGCCTCACCTCCGCCAACGCCGACCGTTCGCGCGCCGAGGCCCGCGCAGGCGCGGCAGATGCCCGGCTGGGGCACGGGGTCGTGGCACTTGGCGCACTCGGCGTACCGGGCCGCTGCGGGCCGTACAGCGGCCTGGACGGGCGGCATCTTGTGCTCCAGGCGGTATCGGAGCACCGCGACCGCCGAGTGCATCGGGGTGGGCAGGCCCGGCAGCAGGGCCTGGGTGAGGTCGGCTTGGGTCGCGCCGCGCTCCAGCCACTGCGCGGCGAGGGGCGCGAGTTCCTCGGCTTCGGCCTGGCCGAGCCGCAGGCGTGGCTCGGGGCGGATCACCCGGAACAGCGTGGCGACCGCCTCGCGGACCTGCTCGTCCGGCACCGCCACGGGCTGCCCGGCGGCCTCCTCCTCGGGCTCTTCCTCCCGCCCTCCCGTACTCGCCTGCGGCTCGTCGGCGAGGACCGGCTCGTCGGGCTGCTGGGAAGGGAGGGAGGTTACTTTGAACCGGTCCTTTGGAAGGGCGTCAGTACCGCCGGTGGTCGCGTCACCGGAGACCGGACGGGTGGCACTCGGCAGCACTGTGAGCTGCGGGGTGTCGTAGACGTGGGTCTCGGTGATGATCGTGCCGTCCGGCATGCGGATCTTCTCGACCCGGTAGAAGCCAGCCTGGGCCAGTTCCTTCAGGGCCTTGCGGATCGCGCCTCGGCCCTGGGGACTGGTGTCGGCCATCTGCCGGCCGTCCTCGCGCCAGCCGTCCGGGCGGGACAGGAGGTCCGCGAGCAGGCCGCGGGCAGTGTAGGAGAGCTGCCGGTACTGCAGCATGGAGTTGGGCAGCACGGTGAAGTTACGCGCGTGGGCGCTACGATTGACACGCATCGGGAGGTTGCACTCCTGTTGCCGGACCCCGGAGCGTTGGCGCGCTGCCGGGGTCACCTATTTTCGGTTGGACCACGGAACGTAGCACACACCCGCCCCGAAGATCGACGTGATCGCGAGCGACCACGATCACATCCTGCGGCCTTTACGGGCAGGCCAGTTGGCGATTCGCCCCGGACCTGCTCATGCGAGCCGCGAGCTGGGTACTTGTGCCAGCCCTTCTGCGGTTATTTCCGCCCGCGGGGAGACCGCCGCCGAACGCTGACGGTCTCCCCGGGCTGTTCAGGTCAGGTTCCAGACTGCTCCGGTGAGGAGGCCGTCGAAGCCCAACCCGATCATGGCGTCGTCGAAGTTGTCCCACTCGCGTTCGGGGGCGGCGAAGTGCTCGTCGAAGTCGGTGCGGGTGAGGTCGGGCTCGTGCCATTCGGCCGCGCAGCGGCAGCGGACGAAGACCTGGGCACGCACGTTCAGGAGGAGCCAGTCGCGGGTGGCGTCGCACTTCGGGCAGGTGATGGTGATGCCGCGCGGGTCGAGCGTGCCCGGGTGAGGGACGGCGCGGATCACGGGACGGTCGGAGGTCCAGTCGGTGTCGGTGGGATCGGGCACGGGCGCCTCCAGGGGTTCTGGTCGGTGGGGAGCCGACACAAGACGACCCTGTGCGGAAATGTTCCCAACCAGCCAGAACTACATCGAATCGACATCAACTTCCCTGACTTCCCTACCCGCCAACGAGGTTGGCTGCGGTGGTGTCGACCGTGGAGACCGCGAGCCGGACGAGGCGCAGGGTTTCGTCGAGCTCGGCGGGGCGGTGGAAGCCGTTGGCGTGGAGGGAGAAGGAGATCTGGTTCAGGTTGTTGCCGACCCGGGCCAGTTGGGTGCGGGAGTTGGCCAGTTCGTCGACTGCGCGATCGAGTCGGTCTTGAGGATCGCCCGCGCTGAGGCCGCGGGCGTCGTTCAGACTGCTGGTCGCGCAGAAACGCGAGACGGTCTGGGTGCGGCTGGCGGCGGCGCGGCGGATCTCTTCGTACTCGGCGGCGTTGTATCGGACGGTCACGCGGTGCGGGCGCTGCTGCGGGTCGCGGTGTCGGCGGCGTGGCTGGCGCGCGGGAGTGCTCGAAGCGAGGTTCTCAGGGCTGTCGCTGTTCTCCTCAACCTCAGCCGGCGCCCCCTGGTGCCGGGTGGCCGGTGACGAGTCGAGCGCCCCCGCTCGACTCGCCGCCGGCTCCCCCTCGCCGATGGGCGAGGGGGTTGCGTGGGACTGCCCCTGGGGCGGTCCCACGCGATAGCTTGCTGCGCCAGGGGCGGTCGGTTCGGATGCGCGACGCTGATCAGTGCTGAGAGTAGGCGAGTTGAGGAGCGCCTCCAGATCGTTGGCGGAGCTGTGGGCGCGCTCGGGGTCGTGTTGGTGGTTTGTCAGAGGAGACTCCTGGGACGGACCGGGACGGCGGGCGGGCGGGACCGGACGGGGACGGGCTTGCGGGGAGAGGGCCCGGGTGCCTCGCGGGACGGGGACGGGCGAGGCACCCGGGGTGAGCGGAAGTGCGCCGATCAGTTGCCGGTGGCGGGTCCGTCGTCGTCCGGTTCGTCCGGACGGACCATCTTCATGACCGTGGTGAGGCGTTCGTCGGACAGCGTGAGGCCCTGAGCACGGACCGCGTCCCGGACGACGGATCGGCTCAGCCGCCCAGATTCGGTCCACGTCCGGACGGCGATGTCGGCCAGTTCGTCCAGGGACGCGCCCGGCGGACGGCCGGCGGGCCTGGAGGCCGGGGACCGCTCAGGCATTCCGCTCGGCCCCTGGCCTGCGGCTTCGCCATCGGCAGTGTCGTCGGTCCGAACCTGCTCCGCCTGGTCCGGTTCCGTCCACGGGCGGTCCGCATCACCGGACGGACGGCCCGAGCGGAACTGTCCGTCCGGGGCCGGTGCAAGGAGGTTGTCCTCGTCCGGTCCGTTCGCGGACGGCGTCGGCACGGCGGTCCCGTCCGCCGTCCGGTCCAGTCCGGTTTGCCGGACCGCCACGGTCTGGTTCGGTCCGGCGGACCCTTCGTCTTCCGGGGACCGTCCGCTGCCGGGAACGGGGACGGAGGTCGCGATGGGGACCGGCGCTTCGCCGTCCGGCGGGACGGCCGACCGGGTGTGGCGGGTGGTGTGGATGCCGAGGTGGACGGCTCCGGCGAGGGCGAGCGGGGAGATGGCGGACAGGATGCAGACGGAGGTGTCGCTGAGGTGCAGGTGCCCGGTGGCGGTGAGGGTCTGCTGGTTGAGGCGTACGGCGTGGAGGGTGTTGGCCCAGATGCTGGCGGCGGTGGAGGCGCCGAACAGCAGCCAGACGTAGGCGCGGGCGGTGAGTTGGGCAGCGCGCAGGAGTAGCAGGGCGCGGACGCTGTAGGCGACGAACCCGTCGATGATGAGCGGGAACAGGTAGGTCAGCTGGCTGCGGATGTGGATGGCGAGGGCCATCTGGCGCAGGGCGTCGTAGGAGAGGGCGAAGCCGGCGGCGGCGAGCAGACCGATGGCGGCGTAGTCCCAGACGGTTACACGGCGGGCGTGAGCGGCACGGCTTGTTGGGACGTGGGGCATGCGGGTGGCGGTTCTCCTCGGGGTGGTCGGGGTGTTGGTGGCGGCATGCCGTCGCATCCGTCTTGGCCGTCCACGGCCTTGCCCCACTTGGCCTGTTGCCTCACCGGTCCGTCCCGCCACCGTCCTGGTGGCGTACGCGATGCAAGGGCGCCAGAAGGGTGCGGGACGGACGGTGCGACGGGCGGCGGGGCAGTGCCGTCTTCGTGATGGCGCACGGGGCATGGGCTGCGACGGCGGGGACGGCGTCTACCGCTTGCGGCGGGTCGGATCAGGCAGCGTTCGCAGGCACGCGGGGCGGGAGCGGGTGGACCTTGGGGCAGTAGCGGCGCCAGGAGTCGGCGAACTTGTTGAAGGTGTAGCCCTTGCGCTGGGTGCCATCGGGCAGACGGATGTTGGCCGAGGAGATCTGGTAGTCCTTCAGCAGCTCGGAGAGCGGACGGGCCGTGAGCCCGCCGCGTCCGTGCTCGCCCCAGGGCGCCTCGGGGTCGTCGTTCAGCGCGGCGAGGATCGCGACGGTGGACAGACTGTCCGGGTCGCCGTGGGCGAAGAAGATCCGGCGGATGTCGGCGAGGATCCTCGCCCCGCCGCAGCCGTCCTCCTCGATCTCCTCCTCGGCGGCGACCATACGTACGCACGCTTGCCGGGCCCGGCGTGGCCAGGAGCCGCCGGCAAGGTCGGCGACCGCGACCAGGGGTTCCCAGGTGTCGGCGGCCCGGTCCTCGACCGGCATGTCCGGTTCGAGGGCCTGGGCCTGCTCGTGGACCTGGGAGGCCCAGAGGGAGAGCTTGGCGCGGGTCTCTCGCAACAGGACACCGTCGCGGCGGTCCCGCAGCGGCGCGACAATCTCGCCGTCTGCGCGGCGGCGCATGCGGATCACGATCGACCGGTCCATGATCGTGTCGGGGAGATCGCCGATCCCGGCCAGGGCAGCCATGGCGAACGTCTCGAACTCGCGGGCCTGGTGGTCGGTGCCGACCGCCCGGGTGACCGGGCGATTGCGTTGGTGCCCGGCGTTCAGCAGACCCCGCAGGTCCTCGTACTTCTCGGCGGTCCTGGGGTTGCCGAAGATGGTGTCGACCTCGTCGACGAGCAGGGTCCGGGGCCGCTCGCTGATCGTGCGGTAGACCGCCGCCGCACTGGTGTTGACCGTGATCAGCGGGTCGTGGACGGTCTCGACCAGGACGTCCAGCAGGCGGGACTTCCCGCACCGCCGGGCCGGAGCGACGATCGCCAGGCGCGGGGCGTGATGCCAAACCGCCTGCAGGTGCGTCGCGGCGGCCCACAGCGTCACCGCGTCGAGTGCCTCCGCCGAAGGCAGGATCGCGTACCGGCGGACATGGGCGTGCAGTTCCGCCAGCAGCGAGGCACCCGGCGACTCCGGCACGTCCGGAACCGCGGCGGCATCCGGTAGGTCGTTGGCCGCGTCTTCGGCGGGCGCAGGCTCTCCACACGCTGCGGGCGCCGAGGGCGGCTGGTGAGTCACGCGGACGTCGGGGTGGCCCGGCTTGGCGACCGGTGGGCACGAGGCCGCCGCGGCAGGAAGGTTGGACAGGTGGGACGTGGAGGTGATGAGGGACTCCAGACTGCGGTGCAACAGCGAACCGGTCGCACCGCTCGGGGGATAGGGGGCGAGGAGGGGACTGCCGGCTTCCTCGGGCGAGTGAGACGGGGCGGGATCAGGCCGTCTGGTCGGCGCTCTGGCCGTCGAGCCAGGCTTCCACCTCCACCCAGCGGTACCGCAGGTGCCGGCCGACCTTGATCGCCACAGGGCCCTGGCGACGGTGTCGCCAGGCGTACACGGTCTGCAGCGGGACGCCGAGGTACGCGGCGAGCTCCTCTGCGCTGGCCAGCGGACGACGATCGAGGGCGGCACGGGAAGTCTTCGGCAAAGAGGTCTCCGGAGGGTAGGGGATGGGGAATTCCGGCAGATCCGCAAGGCCCGTAACGGGGCCTTCGTTTCTGCGCGGGGAGGAGTCTGCACGCGGCACGGCCGAAAACCTAAAAAGGACTCGGACCTTCCTGCCGGACACCTCGGGCGGGGGCAAAGCCTTGCCCGGGGAACGGCGTGCGGAGGATTCTCCACGTACTCCGGCTCGCAACCTAAAAAGGCCCCGAACTGGTTCTCTGACTACCTGGCCAGGGAGCGCTGTGCCCGGCAAAGCGGCACGCAGAGGCATCGCTGCGAGACCCTGCTGCAGGCGGGCAGCCTGTTGTTGCACCGGGTTCGGCCTGCCAGTCGACGCGAGGTCGATCGCCTGGGACGATCCGTCACTATCGGGACGATCGGATACGGATGAATCCCTTTGGGACTCCACACTTGACAAAAGGCCGCCGGGCGATCAATATCCAACACCCGCCCGAGAACGGGTTCCGTGCCCGTTTCTTTCCAGCGGATCACCCGGCAAGCGGATCGTCTTGCTGCGACTTTCCCACCTCACCGCCGGCCAAAGGCCGCGCCTCCCCATGTCCCCGACCAGAGGAGCCGAATGGCGACCGTTTACGACACCTGGCACAAGACCCACCCGCGCGCCACCGACAAGCCCTGCGGCGAGCACAAGGGCAAGTACCCCACCGCCGACCACGGCAAGGGCAAGCGTTGGCAGGTCCGCTACCGCGACCCCAGCGGCGAGCAGCGCAAGCTCAACTTCGCCCGGCGGGCCGATGCCGACGCGGAGGCTTCCCGCCTCGACAACGACCTCAACCGCGGCGCCTACATCGACCCCGCCCTCGGCAAGGAGACGTTCCGCGAGGTCGGCGAGCGCTGGCGCGCCAGCGCCGTCCACGGGTCGAGCACCGTCGAGCGCGTCGACCGGGCTCTGCGCCTGCACATCTACCCGATCCTCGGCGACGGGGCCATCGCGGGCGTCAAGACCTCGGATATCCAGGCGTGGGTCAAGGACCGCTCGAAGGTCCTGGCGCCGTCGACCCTGCGGGTGCACTACAGCTACGTGACCGCGATCTTTCGCGTCGCGGAGCTTGACCGTCAGATCCCGTTCAACCCGACGAAGGGGGTGAAGCTACCGCCTCCGCCGCGCAAGGAGATCGTCCCGCTCGCCGTCGAAGTCGTGGCGGCCCTGGTCGACGCGGCCCCCGGCTGGTACCGGGTGCTACTGCTCCTGGCGGCGGCCTCGGGGCTGCGGCAGGGCGAGCTGTTCGGGCTTGAGCTGGCGCACATCGACTTCAAGCGCGGCACGGTCCAGGTGAAGCAACAGGTGGTCGGCCCTGACCGGGGCGAGCCGTACCTTGCGCCGCCCAAGACCCACGAGAGCTACCGGATGGTCCCGGTGGCCAAGCCCGCGATGGACGCGCTGGCGGCGCACCTGGAGAAGTACCCGGCTCGCCGGGTCGACATTGAGGACCGTACCGACCCGCGTCCGGCCAAGTGGAAGCGGCGGAAGGCTCTGCTCGTCTTCACCAACGAGCGCGGTGAGGCGATCCGTCGCGCGGCCTGGGCAGCGGTCTGGGAGAACCTCGCGCGAGTCGCCGACAAGGCCCTCCGGAAGCAGCACGAGGGCGCGCTCAAGAGCTGGGAGCGCCGTGGCGGGCCGGAAGGCGCGGAGCCGACGCTCCGCCAGGTGCCGGACGACGCGACGATGCACGATCTCCGGCACTTCTACGCCTCGGTGCTGATCAAGCACCGAGAGAGCGTCAAGACGGTGCAGAAGCGGCTCGGCCACGCCAAGCCGTCGATCACGCTCAACACCTACACGCACCTGTGGCCGGACGAGGAGGACACAACGAGGGCGGCGATCGAGGCTGTCTTCAGCGCCGTGCCGTCGATGTGCCCTCCTCGCAGCGGGCTGGCGCTCGGTTCAACCTGAGCATTACGTGTAGATGGAGTCGGACGAGTTGTCGTAGAGGCACCACGCGGGAAGGCGAAGGGCGCTGCTGCCACCCTCGATGTCGAGCAACTGCCGCCGCCGGAGCATGAGACGTAGGTGGCGAGCCTCGTCAGCTCCCTCAGCATGCCCGAGGTCGAGTAGAACTGCCCGCATGTCCTGGCCAGTTCGTGTGACGGCGTCAGCTCGATGGCCGTTCACAACGGTGTCGAGCTCGACGGCCGATCCAGGAGAGGCCGACAGGTGGGTGTACAACCTCTTGAGCAACTCGTTGTGCTCGTTGTGGTCGGCCCGGACCTGGTTCCCCGCTGAAGCCGAGGCACGGAAGAGCGCGGTGCCGACTCCGCCGCGCTGCTGCCAGAGTTCGGCATTGCCGACGACGATCAGGTGTGAGCGAGCACGGGTGATCGCAACGTTCCACAGGTTGAGCTGTCGGTCCACCCAGCCGATCGCACCGGGGTGCATTCCGTCACTCGCGACCAGGGAGAAGATCACGACATCGCGTTCGCCTCCCTGGAAGGTGTGGACGGTGCCGACACGGACCCGCGCCGGATCGTGATCGCGGAGGCGGTTCCGCAGAGCTTCCTCGTGGGCCTTGAACGGAGTGACGACACCGATGGAGGCCTCGGCGGGAAGATCACGGAGCAGGCTCTGCACGAAGCTGTCCACCATGGTGATCTCGCCGTCGTTGACCCAGGAGTTTCCGGATCGCGGCCGTGCAGCCGTAGCCCTGACATCCGACCAGAAGATCGCCGGCTTCTCAAGGGACGGGCGCGAGCGGACATCCGTGAGGACGGTCAACCGGCCGTCGTAGAAGAGACGGTTGGAGACGGCGGCGATCTCCGGATGGCACCGGAAGTGCTCATCCAGGAGCAGGCTGGTTCCAGCAGCCCGCTCCGCCGCATGGAAGGCGCTGTGCCGCCGGTAGGCCAGCTGGTGGCGCTCAAGCCAGTCCGAGCGAAGTCCACTTGCGCGCCGGATCGCCGACTCGCGCTCCGGGCCGATCTTGGCGATGTGCGGCAGCTGCATGGCATCCCCGATGATCAGCGCGCGGCGCGCCCGGAACAGCAGGGGCAGCACATGGGGGATGGCGCACTGGCTGGCCTCGTCGACGATCACCAGGTCGAAGAGGGCGGCGTCCGGCGGGAACCGTCGGGCCGAAAGACTGGTCACTGCCCAACCCCGAACGGAGGACAGCACCGACTTGACCGCAGGCCAGTCACTCCCGTTGGCGTCGCGGGCGGTGAGCAGGCCGATGATGGCTTGCCGCCCCGCGCGGGCTGCCGTCTTCACGGCGCTGTCGAGCAGAACGCCGCTGGTGGAGCGCACCCCGAACTCGACGCCGTCGAGCTTCTCGGTCAGCACGGTGTCGTCCGGCAGGGCCAGCGCCCGCTCGCGCCCGCTGCGCCAGCCTTGTTCAGCTGCGGCGAAGTCGGACAGAACCGAACACAGCTCGGTGGTGGGCCGTTCGTCGGACTCGATCCCGACTCGGCGTAGCAGCCCCTTGCGGCGGCGTTCACCGAAGAACCGGGCGCGCGAGAGGCCGGCGGCCTTGCGCGCCAGCTTGTCGAGGTCGCTGCCGGCGAGAAGGTCGATCAGGTCGCCGACCGGCGTGCCGATGCGATCGGCGTGCTGCTCCCGTGCCTCACCGGCCTGACGCAGTGCCCGCTCGGTGCTGGCCACCTGGGCGAACTCTTTCCGTACCCGAGAGAGCTGGTCGGCCGCGACGTCGACCTCCAGTCCAGCGGTCGTGAGATTCCGATCCGGTGTCGAGACCTCCAACAGCCCGCGAAGGGTCGCCGCTTCGATCTCTCGGTAGTCGACCTCGCGCCCGGTGGAGCCGGTGCGGACGACACTGCCCGGCGAGAGCTGCTCGCAGCGCTGCCAGACCTCGTCCACGGCCTGGTTGTTGGTGGAGGCGATCAGCACCCGCTCGCCGGCAGCCAAGGCCGTGGCGACGAGATTGGCCACCAGCTGGCTCTTGCCGGTACCGGGCGGACCGGTGGCCACGGTGAGTCGACGCGTCATGGCCGACCGCAGCACGGCTGACTGCGCCTCGTTGGAGGGCAGCGGCGTCACCAGTCGGACTGGCCGGGTGTTTCCTTCGTCAGGCTCCGAACGCTCGGCCGCTACCGGTGAGAGCGCGGCGAGGGCGGTGCGCCCGATCTCGGGGATCTTCCTGGCGATGCTCTTGAAGTCGTCCAGCAGCTTCTTGGTTGCCCTGGAGTCACGCGGAGCCAGGAAGAGCACTGCGGAGTTACGAGCGCCGTGGCCTGGCGTCTTGACGTCGATCCGGTCGGCCAGTTGGTCAGGGCGGGGCTCCTCGACGCACGGCAGCTCGTACTCCTGCATCAGGAGGTTGCGCACGTCCACAGCCATCCGGTCGTGCTGTCCCGCATGCCAGGTCGGATGGTAGGTCTCCGAGAGTTCGGCGGCTTGCTCCTTGCCGAGCCACTCCTCGGCCAGCCGGGGGTGTGGCATGACCGGGCCGTAGGGCTTGAGCCGGATGCTGTCCTCGTGATGCACCACCTCGACCCGGCGCACGAGCAGCGGGGCGAACTTCGGATTCGCCCAGACCCTGCCCTGTCGGGGGCCGTTGATGAGGACAACGGGGTAGCCGGCCCAGAGGTCCGCGTCCTGAGCCGCAGCGGCCTCGATCAGTTCCACGGCCTCCGCCGGCACCTCGGTGCAGTCGTCCTCGTCCAACTCGCCGGACAGTAGGCGCTCCGGGCCGGTGAGACAGACGTAGGAGGTGCCGTGGTCATGGACGGACAGGAACGGTGTGTCGGCTTCGTCCGACAGCACACATTCCCGGTAGTAGTCGAGGAGTTCGGCCCACCCGGGTTGGCTCCGGCCCGGGGAGGCAGCCTTGGGAGGCTGCTCGGTCGGTGGAGTCCCGGAAGAAGCCCTCCGATTGAACGGTGCGAGCCGTGGGGCGCTGCCGACGGGGCAACTGGCCAGGATCATGCGGTCGTCGACGCCATGGGCGGACTTGACCGGGATCTGCGCCGACCCCTTGGCGCGCATGCGCCGGACGACGTAGTCGAACAGGTCGCCGACGGAGACTTCTCCGGTCCCGCTCTTGCTGACCTTGCCGGTGCGGAGTGCTTCGACCACTTCCGCGGTGAAGGCGGACGGTTCGATCACGCCACCGGCCTCGGAGCCACCGTACGAGTCCTCACCGACGCGCGAGGAGGAGAGCACGTACACGCCGCGACTGCGCAGGGGCGAGTCCGCACCCGACTTCGCGGCCGGCGCGTCCGGCCGGTCCGAGGTCCGCAGGCCGACTGCGAAGCCACCGCTCTGGCAGGAGTCGATCATCACGACCTTCTGCTGTGCCCAGCAGGACTCCAAGCGCTCGTTGACGAAGCCCGCGCCTACCGCGGTCGCGGCGACCCGGTCGTGGTCGGTGTCCTTGGCGACGAAGCGGAACTCTCCACCCGCGCGTGCGGAGAGCCTGGTGCCGTGGCCGGAGAAGTAGAGGAGTGCGAGTTCGTCCTGATCGCAGCTTTCGAGGAACTCGCTGATCTCGCACTGCATGTCGTCCGCAGTGAGGTCGGCGACCGTCCTCACCGAGACGAAGGCGCCGATGCTGCGGTGTTCGAGCACCTGCCCCAAGTGCCAGATGTCCGCCTTGGTGGAGGGCAGGCGACCGAAGCGGCCGTCGTCGTAGTTCTCGTTGGCGATCAGCAGCGCGCGGCGCCGCACCAAGCGAGTCACGCCTGCTCGCCCTCGGAGGTGCCCGGCTCGTCGGCCCGGTCGAGGAAGGCCTGGATGATCCGCTCTTGGGCCTCGTCCGGCCGACCAGTCACGGTGAGCGACCGTTCCCCATCAGTGATCTCGACCTTCCGATGGCGGTCCTTGGCGCACCACTCCTTGATCAACTCGATCAGGACGCGGGACGCCGGCCGAGCGGCGGCGGCTGCGAGTCCCAGGGCTGTGATCTCGGTGAGTGCCCCGCCCTTGCGGCCGTCATTCGCGGGTGCGGTCTCGGCAGTCAGGTAGGCCGTCTCGGGCGCGCCGGCGCGACGGAGCGCGTCCTGTAGGTCCCGAGTGAGACGCTCCTGGCGGAGTGTGTCGCCCCCGGCGAGCACCTCCAGCCGCCACAGCGGTTGCTCCTGACTCACGCTGCCCCCTCATCCTCGCCAGCAGGCCACCCTGCAGGCCGAGGACAGGCTACGCCGTTCGGTGGTATTGCGTGACCGTTTGATCACATAGGGATTCCCGGAGGCGGTGTTTCCGAGGTATGGGGTGTCAAGGGGGGCACGGGGCTGGCGCGAAATGAGCTGACCGGCGCCGACGGCCGGGGAGCACGCCGGGGGGAGCTGCTTCGACACGCTTCCGACTACGCGCATCGTCCAGCACTGTGCCCTCGATGTGCCCTCCCGGGCCGAAAAGCTAGCGTTTCCGCAGGTCAGCGGCGTCTATTAGCGGTAGTTCACGAACTGGATGGCGAAGTCCAGGTCCTTGCCCTTGAGCAGGGCCTGCACGGCCTGGAGGTCGTCGCGGCTCTTGGAGCTGACGCGCAGTTCGTCGCCCTGGACCTGGGCCTTGACGCCCTTCGGGCCCTCGTCACGGATGATCTTCGCGACCTTCTTGGCATCCTCCGTGGTGATGCCCTCCTTGATGTTCGCGAAGATCTTGTACTCCTTGCCGGACAGCTGCGGCTCGGCGGCGTCCAGGGCCTTGAGCGACAGGCCGCGCTTCACGAACTTGGTCTGCAGCACGTCGAGAATGGCCCGGACGCGCTCCTCGCCGTTGGCCTTCATCTCGATCTTCTCGCCGGACCGGCTGATCTCGCCGCCCACACCCTTGAAGTCGAAGCGGGTGGCGATCTCGCGGGAGGTCTGGTTGATCGCGTTGTCGACCTCCTGCCACTCGACCTTCGAGACGATGTCGAAACTGGAGTCGGCCATGGGTGTCAATCTCCTCGATGCTCTGGCGTCACTGACACGGCCCGCCCCACCGGGCGTCCGCCGCCACAGCCTATCCAGCGCCGCCCCGCCGCCGCCTGCGACGACCGGGCCGCGTCCCTTGATCGTCGCGTGGCCAATCGAGTGGCGGAGCACCCCCCCGGATCAGGTATGGTTTACCACGTCGAACGGGGCGAACACCCCGGGCGGCGAACATCCTGGCTGGTTGCCCGAGCGGCCAAAGGGAGCAGACTGTAAATCTGTCGCGCAAGCTACGCAGGTTCGAACCCTGCACCAGCCACAGGATAGGAAACAGCCCCCGATCTGCGGAAACGCAGATCAGGGGCTGTTTCGTTGTGCTCGAACAGTGATCACGCCGGATGGTCGTTTTGGGTGGTTTGTCTCACCTCGTTTCGCCCGGATCCCAGTCCTGACCAGCGGTTCCGGACCAGGCGCGGACCAGGATCAGGGGTTACCCGGGGTGGTCCGCCGCTGGAGCCGCTCGGTGATGAGCCGGTTGGCGTGGTCCTCGTCACCGTGGATGCACTTGGCGTAGACCCGGAGCAGGACGGCTATGCTGTGCCCCGCCCGCCGGGCGCACTCGGCCACTGGTACGCCGGAGGCCAGCCAGAGCGAGATCCCGGCGTGCCGGGCGTCGTACGGGCGCTTGGCGAGCGGGGTGGCCCGCTCCTCCTCGCTGAACACCGCGGCCCGTGCGGCGGCCCAGACGACGCCGTACCCGCTCTCCTGCACCATGCCGTTCCGGAAGGTCCGGAACAGCCGGCCGTCCGGCGCGGTGCCGTGCTGCTCGATGTGCTCCCGCAACAGCTTCACCAGCTCGGGCGGGATCGGGACCGGCCTGGTAGCCGACTCCGCTCGGTGCTTCAGGCCCCGGGGATCGTGAGACGCCCCGCTGTCGGTCCAGGAGGACCCGACGCGAGGGCTGTTCCCGTTGAGGTTGAGCTTCCCCCAGCCCTCCGTCGGCAGGACGCAGCGATCCTTGCGCAGGTGGACCACCTCGCCCGGCCGCATGCCCGCGTAGTACATGCACCCGAAGAACGCCACCAGCCGCGGACCGCGCCGCCCCTGCCGGCCGACGGCCTCCAGCATCGCGGAGGCCTGCTCCGGGCTCATGACGTACTCCGGATCGACCTCCTCCTCGGTCCGGGGCGGCTGCCACTGCACCGACGGCAGCGGGTTGGCGGTCAGCAGGCCGTCCTCGATGGCGCGGCCCAGGACGTGGTTCAGGATCCGGCGCTTCCGGAGCACGGTCGAGGCGGCGGCCTTGGTGCCGTCGAGCTTCACCGAGATGGCGGCGAGCAGACGACGGACCATCTTCGGATCCGCCAGCTCGGACACGTCCACGGAGTTCCGCGCCACCCAGGTCAAGGCCTTGGCGACGTCGGTCGGCGGCTCATCGGTCCAGCGGTTCACGTTGAAGGCCCAGCCGTACAGCGCGCGTCGGACGAGCAACTTGTCCGGCATCCCGGTCTTGCTCTTGACCAGCTCGAACGTGACGCTGGCCAGGGCGTCCGCCCACGTCGTCCGGGTCTTGGCCGGGGCGCCGTCCCAGCGGGCCTCGATGTAGTTCCGGCCGTGCTGGTACCAGGTGACGGAGCTCTGTTCCTCCTGGCGCTTCCGAAGCTCCGCGAGCGGGAGGCCCGTCTCGGTGTCGAAGGGCTGGTGGGAGGCCGCCGCGATGAGCAGTTCGGCCTTCCGGCCGTCCGCCTGGGTCTTGGTGAGGTAGGACTCGGAGAACTCCCGGCCGTTCACCGTCCAGCGGACCATCCACGGCTTGCGGCGGTCGGGACGGTGGCGGTGGTCCCAGAACGTGACCTTGTAGGAGGTGGGCATCAGGCGGCCACCTCGCAGGAGTCGATCCACGCGTCCAGGTCGGCCCGGTCGATCCGGACCTGGCCGTTGGGGAGCTTGATGAGGCGCGGGCCCTTGCCCCGGGCTCGCATCCGGTAGAAGGCGGCACGGGACATGCCGAGTTCGGTGAGCACGGCGGGGAGCTTGAGCAGTTCGCGCTTGGGCATGGCGAAGTCTCCTGCTGTGGGTGCGGATTGATGGCTGCGGAGTGTTGCGAGCCCTCTCGCGGGCGGACGCGGAGGGTGGGAAGCGTCAGGGATGTCAGGGGAACTCGCTGACCTGCTGATATGGCCCCTGCCAGGGCGTCAGGGGTTGTCAGGGATGTCAGGGGTTCTCGGTTATCCCTGACATCCCTGACGTTCCCTGACGGGCCGTCCGGCGGCATTTGTGCTGATCAGGGCTTTGTCCTGACATCCCTGACGGTTACGTGATCGTCTCCGTGTCCGTGGGGGTGCTCACGGCCGGGTGGACGCGGTAGGTGACGGCCTGGGGGCGACCGCGCCCGCCGCCAGCCGGGGGCTGGTCGGTGCGGAGCCAGCCGTGCTGTTCGAGGAGGGTGAGGGCGGGCTCGACGTCGGCGACCTTCTTGAAGCGGCGGCTGCTCGCGACGGCGTCGTGGGCCTTGATGTGGGTGCGGTGGGTGCCGTCCTTCTTCGGCCGCTGGAGCCACTGGAGGAGCGCGTGGGCGTCCTCGGTGGCGGGGTCGGCGGCGATGAGGTCGAAGACGGCGAGGGTGTGGGCGGTGTAGTAGTCGGCGATCTCGGCGGCGCGCTCGACGGTGGCGGCCTGCAGGCGGGCGCGCCAGGCGTTGCTGTCCTGGTCGGGGGTGATGTGGTCGGCGAGGTGGAGCAGGACGGCGATGCGGGCGATGTGGCCGACCAGCTTGCCGGCCCAGTCCTTGATGTGGGAGAGCGGCTGGTCGGGGCGGAGCTGGACCTCCACGCGCTCCTGGAGCTTCTCGACGGCGAGGTCGGCGGCCTGGTCCATGAGCACGGTGACCGGCTCGGTGAGGTCGGTCATGGTGCGGAGCAGGCGGGTGAGGCTGCGGTCGTAGGCGTTCGCCACGGCGTCGGGGATCGGGTCGGTGCGGACCTTGCGGTAGCCGAGGTTGGAGGGCGGCAGGGAGTAGAGGAAACGGGCGAGCAGGCCGCGGTCGCGGGCGCCGGGGGCGGCGCCGAGTTCCTGGAGGACGGCGGGCTGCGGGGTGACGCCGATGGTCAAGGCGGGCTTGTCGACGGTGGTCTGCTCGCGGGTGATGCGGTCGACCTGGAGGCGCTCGCCCTTGTGGGCCTGGAGGAACACGCCGAGGTTGGGCTTGCTGCTGTAGCGGCCGACGATGCTGTCGAACAGGTCACCTTCGGGGGAGAGCGCGGCCAGGCACCGGTGGGTGGCGAGTTGGCTGGTGACGGTCTCCGGGGTGATGTCCCCGGACAAGGTCAGGCGCGGGCTCGGCGGGACGGTGATCTCCTCGGCCAGCATCTTCGCGGCGGAGATCTCCGCGACGAGCTGCGTGCGGTCGAGGTCGGGGTTCTTGCGGGCCTTGGCCCTCAGGGCCTCGACCTCGGCCAGCGCGGCGTCCTTGGCGGTCTCGGCCTCGATGATCGCCGCCCTGGCGCCGGTCTGAAGCTCCGCCTCGACCTTGTAGACCGGGCCCATCGTGAACGCGAACACGTCGGACTTGCGGCTGGCCGGGGGCATCGCGCAGGTCAGGTAGAGGTTGGACTGCTCGCGCCAGCCGGGCCGGATCTCCACGTTCACCCGCCCGCCGACGGCGGTCGACAGCGCGGCGAGGGCCATGGTGGCGGCCGCGTCGGGCGGGGTCTGCGTGAACTCCGCGACGGCCTCGACGTAGGCGCCGACCCACTCGGGTAGGGCCTTCACGGGAAAGGTCGGCAGGGCGGCGTGGGAGCCGAGCGGGACGGGGTCGAGCCAGGTGTCTCCGGCTGCGAGGTCCGCGAGCACGGAGAGTGCCGCCGTGCGGACGGCGTCCAGGTCGGCCTGGTCCTCGCCGGCCATGGCCATGTGGGCGAGGCGGCTGGTGGCGGTGCCGATACGGCGGCGCTCGGCGGCGAGCCGCACGATCTCCGCGTAGTAGTCGCCGTTGGCGGCGGTGGGGGTGGCCTGGATGCAGGTGTGCAGGTAACCGGGCCCGCCGACGCGGCCCAGGTCGCCCTGGGCGCGCAGGACACCGGCCAGCAGCATCGGATCGACCGGCCGCTCGCCGCCGGCCATGCGGACGATGGCGCGCCAGATCGTTTCGTGCGCAGGGTGGTAGAACGTGCTCGGATCGCCGATCTGGGCGGCCAGCGCCGGGATCTGGGCGGGGTCGAGCAGAGCAGCGCCGATGACGGCCTGCTCGGCGGCCTTCACCTCGGCGGGCTCCGGCCGGAACGGGATCACGTTCAGGGAGTGCTCGGTCACCGCTCCTCCTCGTTGGGGAGCTGGTGGTGGTCGAGCCAGGCGAACGCGGAGGTGGTCTGGGCGCGGTTGTAGACCTCGATGGCCGCGCCGGGGACGCTGCCGGGGTAGACCCGGGGGCCGATGAGGCTGGCGTACAGGCGGATGCCGTGGTGCACGCAGGCCTTGGCGGCGTCGCCGTGGCGGTCGACGACGGTCACGGCGTCGCGCGGGCCCTCGCAGGGGCTGGCGTCGCCGAGATGGGCGGCCTCGCAGCGGGGCTGCGGCGAGGTGGTGTTTCCGGGCATGCTGGTGTCCTCTGGTCTCTGAGAGGGGATCGGATCGCCCCGCAGCAACCGCTGTCACCCGGCAAGGTCGACGGTTGCTGCGGGGCTTCGTGCTATGTCAGTCAGTCGTCTTCGGGGCCGCAGAGGCAGTTCTCGGGGGCGGCTCCCTGGCCGATCTGGCAGGCGCAGTAGATGAGTCCGAGCGGGGTTTCGATGGGCTCGCCGCCGGTGCAGTGGTCGCACTCGCTCGGCGCCCAGTCGGCGGCGTCGTACTCGTCGTAGTCGTCGTAAATGGTGATGCCCTTCCATGGGGAAGCCCAGCGGGACGGCCGTTGCAGGGCCGCGTCGCCGGGCTGTTGAGGGGTGCAGATCGGATGGGGCGGGGAGGGCGGTAGGCGTGCGCTGACCTGCGGTTCCTACCGCCCTACCGTTGCCTGAGAAAGGGGCTGGGGGAGCGGGGTCGGGCGGCCTTCCGAACCACCGTCGGGACGGCGCCGGGCGGTGGGCGTGGGTGAAAAGGAGCGGCGGCCGGGAAGTGCCCGGCCGCCGCTTCGGCGTAGGAGTGGGAGGTGTGGTTAGGGCCTGGGGTGGGCCGGGGTGGTGGCACCGATGCTGGCGGGGAGGGATCCCTGCGGCTGAGGGGTGAGCAGGGCGGGCCGGGGTGGGGAGTTCGGGGAGGCGGGCGGGTCCAGGTAGAGGGCCCAGGCGAAAAGCGCGGCGAGGATGACGGCAATGATGGCGAGCGCCGGGGCCGGGCCGAACTGGTGGCGTGGACGCGGCGGGCCGGGCACTGGCTGGAGGGCCTGGAGACGCTCGCGGTCGGGGCGCCGGCCGTGGTGCACGGCGGCGATGTGAGTGCGGCGCTCGGCTGCGGCCTCGGCCTCGCTGGAGTGCTCGCTGACGGTGCGGCAGACCCCGCACCAGTACTCGTACGGCATCTGCCGAGCATGGCAGAGCTCCTGTCGGCTGGGGGCCGGTCGGGAGAGGTAGGGCGGTAGGTAGGGGGCCGGTAGGGAGGGCGGTAGGCGTGCGCTGACCTGCGGTTCCTACCACCTACCGGCCGCTCCTGGGGGAGGGCTGGAGAGGAGCGGGGGAGAGGGGTTACGCGGCCTCTCCGGCGGTTGCTGCGGTGCCCTCCGGGGCGAGGGTCGGGCCGGGCGCCGGGTCTGCCTCGGGCAGGCCCTCCAGGAGCACCGCCTGGCGGTTGCGCTGGCGCCCGCCGAAGGTGAGCTTCTTGCCCTCCACGAGGGGAGCGCCGCAGGTGGTCAGATGGGCCTTCAGGTCGGCCTGCTCCCAGCCGCTGAACAGGCCTCGCTTCTGGCCCTCGGCGAGGAGGTCCGGGAGGTGTGCGGCGGTGCCCTGGTCGGACATGCCGGCGACGTACCGGATCAGGGCGTAGAGGGTGGCGTCGGAGGGAGCGTCCTGCAGCTCGTCGTCCTGGTCCTCGGAGTCGTCTGGTCCGGCCTCAGCGGAGGCGTTGGCGAGGGCGTCGTCGGTGGCCGACTCGGTGTCGGGGGAGGTGGTGTTGCCAACGACTACCGCCACCACTACCCACAGGACCAGGGCGACGGTGATCACGGTCGGTGCGTACCGGGCGACGGGGCGGGCCAACACCGGGGAAAAGAACACCGTCAGGGCGAGCGCGCCTCCGGCCTGCTGCCGCGTGACCTTGATCTTCGAGGCGTGAGGTCGCAGGGCCCGGATGATCCGGCGGTTGCCCGCCCCGAACGCGGTGAGGCTTATGCCTTCGAGGTAGTGGTGCAGCTTCATCAGGCGCCGACCAGGCCCTTGAGAACGGAGCCGATCACGGTGAGCGGCAGCGCCCAGATCCCGCCGGCGGCGCCGTAGACGGACGGCACGGTGGCGCCGAGGATGCTGTCCTTCCACGGGCCGGGCTTGGTGCCGAACAGGACGATGGTCAGGATCGCGGCGACCGCCCCGGTGCCGACGCTGCCGAACGCGGCGCTCTGCGAGGTGAAGGCGTGGGTCACGGCCTCGCCGACCGTACCCGGCGCGGAGAAGGCCTGTCCGGCGCCCGCCGCGAAGATGCCGAACACGATCATGAGCCAGGCGGTGTGCTCGTCCTTGTGGCGCTTGGCCAACTTGCCCTGCTTCTCGGCCTTGCGGCTGCCGAGGATGATCCAAACGGCGATGGCCAGGCAGAGACCGCCGGAGCCGAACGAACCGAGCAACTGGGTGTCCACAGTGGTCTCCTGATGGTCAGTGGCGGGTGGAAAGGAGAGTGATCAGGGGCGCCAGACCGAGCGCGCCAACCAGAGCGGACGCGAACGGAACCCGGACGAGGACCAGCAGGGTCAGGGCACCGGGGCCACGCACCTCGGACACCCGCACGTGGCCCCACCCGCGCATGCGCAGGTCGAGGACCCAGGCGCCGGCCGCGGCGAACGCGGCGACGGCGAGGGGCATGTGGGCGGCCAGTTGTACGGCGCCGACGCTGTAACCGACCACGGCGGAGGCGGTGGTGAGGATGCACCAGCGCCTGACTCGGCGGGCGCGCTCGGACGGGGGCTGGCGCCAGAGCACGGAGGCCCGCCGGTGCTGGGCCAGGTGCTCGGACCGGTGCCGGGCCTCGCGCTGAGCGGGGGTCTCCCCCTGTCGCTCGTGCCAGGCCTCGCGTTCGGTGTAGAGGCGCTCGGCGCGTTCTTCCGGCGTCTCGCTGATCAGCAGGCCGAGGCGGTTCAGCACGTCGTTCATGTCGTACGCCGGGGCGGTACCGGGTGCGGGCTGTTGGTGCTCGGCGTCATCGTCCTCGACGGCCTGGTCCTCGACGTCGGCGATGTCCTCGGCCTGGTCCTCGTCCTTGCGCAGGTCGACGGGGTCGGCGTCGTCGGAGGCGTCGGGCTCCCGCGGACGCAGGGGCCTGCGCCACCACTCGCCGGGGGCGGCGTTGGAGTCCGGATTGGTCAGGAACTGCGGGCGCTCATGGACGGTCGGGGGCTGGGTCGGGGGCGGGGGAACAGTCATCGGTTCCACCCCCGCCGGATCAGCTCGCGGACGCAAAGGACCGCGATCACGGCGTCGGCGAGCAGGAACAGCAGGCACAGCGTGTAGGCCATGGGTCTCTTCCTTGGAGAGGGCCCGGCCGGAATCGGGCCCGTGGGGTGGTCAGAAGGAGCGCCGCGAGACGTCCGGGGTGTGCCGCCAGTTCGTGATGGAGCGGCTGGTGGGGAGTGCGTCGATCACGGCGTGCCCGGCCCTGTCCGCCTTGCGGACGGCCTTCGCCCTGCGCTGCTGGCGGGACTGGGGCTGGGCGGGCTGCTTCTTGCCGATGCCGAACATCAGGCGCCCTCCCCGATCCGGCCGACGAGGACGAACGGCTCGCCATCCAGCTCGCAGATCGCGCGGAACTGGGCGGGGCGCTGTCCGTCGCTGGAGGCGTCGGAGACCTCCAGCCGGTGGCACCACGACTGGCGGGCCAGGCCGCTGACCTCGTCGATCGTCAGCGGGTCGGCCAAGCGGTAGGCGAGGCCGCCACCGTCGAGGCGAGCGATGCCCAGGCCGGGCACCTCCTTGTGCGTGCTCATCGGGCGCCGCCCTTCGCGTCGACGAGACGGGCGACCAGGCGAGCCGCGGCGCCGGCAGCGTGGGCGCGGTCCTCGCTGGTGATCGGGGGGATGGTGGGTGAGGTTTTCGTCAGGGCCATGACACTGCCCTCCATGTGCGGTGTGGTGGGATGCAGCAGGGGAGAGGATCAGATTCCGCCGCGGCGAAGCTGGCTTCAGCCGGCGGTCGGCGGGTTGTTGCGCTCGGCCTCGACGGCGGCGCGCAGGCGGACGGCGTAGTCGTTGCGGCACCCGAGCAGCGAGCGGACCTTGCGGGTCGACAGCCTGTCGCCCCGGGCGGCAAGGTCGGCGGCCAGCACCCGCACCCGAGCGAGATCCGCCGGGTCGAGGGAGCGGTCCTCGATGGCGCCGGAAGCGTTCCCGCCCCCGCCTGCCGAGAGCCCGGCCACGGTGTTGCCGAGGGTCGGTGCGGGCACGTTCGACCCGGTTCCGTAAAGGGCTTCGAGGGCATCGAGCGTGATCGGGGAAGTGTTCCGCAGCCCGTCGGGAACGGTGTCGAGGTAGACGCCGTCGGACGGGCCGGTGGGCAGCGGGAGGGTGAGGGCGGGGAACGGGTCGTCGGGCATTCCCGGCCACAGGTCGGCCGGTGCCGGGAGTGCGCTCAGCTCCGCCACGCGGGCGCGGGCGTTGAGCCTGCGGGCCAGCAGCTCGGCGGTCAGGCCGGGGACGGTGACGCCGTGGACGTACTCCCACGCGATCCGCCACGCCTCGTCAGTCGACAGCGCGCCGAACGGGGCGGCGGACAGCAGGCGATCGGCCACCTTCCGGACCTCGGGGTGGTGGTCGGCCCGGAGGCGGGCGTGCTCGGCTCGTTCCTTCGCCTGCTTCTTCTCGGCCGTGGTCGGGCCGCGGCCGCCGTGAGTCTGCAGGTCGGTCAGCCAGACGGCGCCGATGCTGGACAGGGCCAGCACGAACGCCACCCAGTGATGGTGCGGGTACTGCTGCCAGCCGTGGGCGAAGTTGATGCCCCCGGCGACGGTCCCGGCCGCCCACGCACCGCCCTCCAACATCGCGGCCAGCAGCACCGCGAGCAGCAGGTACACCTTCGCGTGGTCGAGGGCTACGACCTGGGACACCACGGCCGGCACGATCGAGCACGCTTGCACCAGGCGCACGAACGTCCGGGCAGGGTTCGCTATCACCCAGCCGGTCACCCGACCGAACCGCTCGGCCCGTGCCGCCCGGCGCCGGTCCCTGACCTCCTCGGCGGAGCGCCGGTCGGCCTCCCGCCGCTGGCGGGCCGCCTCGGCGTCCAGCCGGGCCTGTTCGCGCTCCTCGCGTCGGTCCGCACGGTCGTCGGCCCGGGCGGCCTGGCGGTCCACGCGTCGCTCGGCGCGGTAGTCGTTCAGCCCGCTCACCGCGCACCCCCACTGAGCCGACGGGCGAACCCGGCCGCCTCAGCGGCCTGCGCTTCGGTCAGCCGCCCGCGCCGGTCCAGCACGTCGGCGAGCCGACCGACCTGCCCCCAGAGGGTGTTGAGCAGGGCGTCCGCGTGGTCGTGCAGCGCGGACAGGTCCCGGCACGGGTCGTCGCCGGTGTTGAAGGTGACGCCTACGCCGAAGGCCTCCCGCACGGCCCTGTAGACCTCGCGGCGGTCGCCGATGGCACCGAGTTCCGTCAGCCATCCACGCGCGACGCTCCACCGGCCGCTCTCGCGCAACCACCGGTCCTGTGCCCGTTCGCCGGCGGCCAGCATGGCCAGGCCGTCGCAGAGCGGGGCCGACCAGGACTCGCAGGCGACCTCTCCGGCATTGCCGGGGCGGTCCGGGTCCAGACCGAGGTCGTCGCGGATGGCGACGCTCTTGAACGGAAGCCCGAAGTGAAGCATGACCGTGGCGTGGCCGGCTTCGTGCATCGCGATGGCCCGCCGCAACTCGTCCTCCGGCAGGTCCAAGGCCTCGGACACGGTCATCCCCGGCCGCAGCGTCGGCCGGAGATTGCGGGTGGTCAGCCCAGTCTGGGCGTCGTAGTGCCAGCCAGTGCTGTTCAGGATGCCGCTCACGCCGCCACCCGCTCGACGCTGACGCTGCGGTGGATGGCGGCCAGATGCCGCAGCGGCACCGGAGCCATGCTCAGCAGGCGCCCGGCGTAGGCGGCCAGTCCCAGGTCCTCCCGGCGCAGTTCCGCCAGGACGTCGGCCGCAGCGTCCATCCGGGCCTCGCGCTCGACGGCGCTCTCACCGGGCACCCCGGTGAACAGGCGGGTGAACTCCGAGTCCACGGCGAGACCGAGCGCCAGCTCGGCGAACTCGTCCTCGTTCAGGGCCGTTTGGCCTGCAACAATCGACCTCACGGGTCTACCTCTCCCTCGTAGGTGTGTGGGCCCGGGGCTGCCGCGCGCCCGGCCAAGGAATGCGCGGCGGCCCGATTCACGGGCCCAAGGAAGACAGCGGCCGGCGCGGGATGCGCGGCACGCTGCACGTGGACGGGGAGGGAGTCGCACCCTCGCCCCCGCAGGGGCCCACTTCGGGCCGTCCGCCTGGTCTGCCACCGCCTCTCCCCAGACACCTCCCTTTGCGGGGTTCTCGGCAGGACCTATGGAGTTGTGAAGGAACGAGCGCTGCCTTCAGGGGGTTGTCACCCCACCCCTCCGGGCGCGTTTGTGTAGCTCAGAGCAGCCCAAAGAAGGCCCCTCTGTGCCGCCCCTGTCTCACTTGGTGCGACACACACAACATAGGCAACCTGCTTAGGCAGGTCAAGAGAGTTGGGTTTCTCGCCCCTCTTGGGCACCTGCCCTAGCATTGGTCCATGGCCCTAGACCCGGATGACTCGCGCCCCCCGTATCAGCAGGTCAGCAGCTCTTTGCGGGCCTCGATCCTCACGAAGAAGCCGGGCTTCGAGACCGGCGACAAGCTGCCTTCCGGCCCCGAACTGGCGAAGCACTTCGGCGTGGCGCGCGGCACGGTGGACAAGGCGCTCGACCTGCTCCGCACCGAGGGGCTGATCGTCACCCGGCAGGGGAGCGGCTCATTCGTCCGCGAGCGCACCTCTCGACCGGTCGGGCTGCGGCCGCACCTGGAGGCCGCCTTCGAGCAGCAACAGGTGACGCTCGACTTCGCTGGCTTCTCTAGCGAGACGCTGCACAACGCACTGCAGGAGCCGCTGGACAAGGTCCGCTCCGGTCGGTTGGCGCCAGAGTCCATCACGGTCCGGCTGCTGCTGCCGGACACCACGGCGCCGATGGCCGTGCCGGTCCTGGTCGACGGCCTCCAGGACGAGGCCGCCCTTCGGCAGCGCGCCCGCAACATCGCCCTGACGAACGCCGGCGGCATCGCGCACTCGGTGGAGATGCTGGCCGAGCTGGGCCTCGTCCAGAAGGCGAGCGTCCAGGTCAAGGTCCACCGGGCATCCAGCCTGTTCAAGCTGTACATCCTGAACCGGTCGGAGGCGTTCTTCGGCTTCTACCCGCTCCGCGAGCGCACGGTGACGATTGACGACACCGCCCACACCTTCTACGACGTCACAGGCAAGGACACCACCCTGTTCCATCATGCCGCCGGCCCGGACGACGCCTCTCTCGGATCGCAGTACGTCCAGCAGGCCCAGATGTGGTTCGACAGCGTGTGGAGCACGATCGCCTACGAGCGGCAGCCATGACCGCCCCCCTTCAGCAACTCGCCGACGTGCTGCGACCGGTGAAGCACGTTCTGCTCGACTTCGACGGCCCGGTCTGCTCGGTCTTCGCCGGCCTCCCCGCGCCGGAGGTCGCGCGCCGACTCCGTGAGGGCCTGCTCGCCACCGGCGAGGAGGCTCCGGCCGGGGCCGAGGATGAGAGCGATCCGCTTGCCCTGCTCCGGCTGGTCGCGGACGCCCGGCCCGACCTCACGGAGAGTACGGACGCCGCGCTGGCTGCGTTGGAGACCGAAGCTGTCCGGGTTGGTCGCCCGACCCCAGGCGGAGAATCGGTTCTGCGCGCGTCTGCCAGCTCCGGTCGGTTGGTTTCGGTGGTCAGCAACAACGCGGGCGCGGCCATCGAGGCCTACCTCGCCGAGCACGGTCTCAGTGACTACGTGGCCGGCGTCTTCGGGCGTGCCCCGGGCGACCCTTCGTCCATGAAGCCGAACCCGCGCCTCCTGCTCGAAGCGATGGAAGCCGCAGGCACCGGGCCGGAGCACTGCATCTTCATCGGCGACGCGACCCGGGACGTCGAGGCCGGAAAGGCCGCTGGCGTCCGGACGATCGGCTACGCCAACAAGCCGGGTAAGGACGCCAAGCTAGCCGCCGCCGGTGCCGTGATGGTCGTGGACTCGATGCAGCTCATCGCGGATGCCCTGACCTGATGTTCACGCTCCTGGTGTTCGGTGCCCGAAACGTCGAGGCATGAGCGACATCGTGGCGACACGTCCGTTGTCGTCCCCCGATGGCTGAGCCGTGATCGCTCGCCAGCGCAGCTCTTGGCGGGTTAGTCGATCTCGTGATTCTGCAGACATGCTGCGCGCGCGGTGACAGAATTGATGAATCGGCCGATCTGGGCGCGAGGGGAGAGTAATGAGCCAGCGGGAGCTAGTTTCCTATTTTAAACAGGCCACCATGGAAATGCAGCTCGAATACGAGCGAATCCGCGCACGTGCCATGGAAGACCCGGGGACGGCCGGGGATGAGGGCGAAGAGAATTGGGCGTCGCTCTTAAAGAAATGGCTTCCCGGGGATTTGCAAATCGCCACAAAGGGGCGAGTTCTTTGCGGCGACGGAGAGGCGACTGATCAAGTCGATATCGTAGCCCTCTCTCCTCTGTATCCGCATGGGATGCTGACTAAGAAGATGCATCTCGCCTCAGAGGTGATGGCCATCTTTGAGTGCAAGTCGACCCTGAAGGCGCAGCATATCGAGAAGACGATCGCAAGCGCCAGCCGCGCAAAAGAGGCCATCTATAAAGCGCATGGGAAGGAAGTAATTTATGGACTAGTCGCTCACTCTCACTCGTGGCGAGCTGGCAAGCTGAAGGTGGTGGACGTGATCTCGGACATGCTTGCAGAGGTTGATAGAATCCATGTAGGCCACCCAAACAACTCGCTCGACTTTTTGTGCATTGCAGATCTGGGGGCATGGGTTCTTCGCGCAGAATCAGATGAGGACCTGTACGGTCCGGGAGTTGTCAGCTACTATTCGGGTCCATCGTTTACTGGCTTTGACGGAAAAAGTGTCGATACGTCTCCCATTGGAAGGATGATCACATATACGCTTCGACGTCTTTCCTATCTGGATGGCAAGTATAATGGTCTAGCCGGATATTTCGGGATGGCAGGCCTCGAAGGATTGGGCTCCTATAATTCGAGAAACCTTCGGAAGTGGAAGGATTTCGAAAGTAGGCGTCGACATGTCGATCTCTTCCGTTGAGGTAGCTACTGAGAATTTTTTGCTGTTGTCGGGTAGTGGCAGGTCGTGGTCCCTGCGGTATGCCGTTGATATGCCGCATGCGCAGGGCGGGGGCTTCTGCGGGTCAGTGAGCGGTCGGTGGAGTGGTGGCGCAGGTCCTGGCGCGAGGGTGGGGCCCTGCGCTCGGCGGGACCCGCGAGTGAGCCCAAGCTCTCGGCAACCCAGTTCACCGAACTGGAAGAGGAGCTGGCAGGGGGGGCCAGGCGCGCACGAATTCGAGGACCAGCGCTGGGCCTTGGCCCGGGTCCAGACGGTGAGCGGCCGCCGGTTTCGGATGCGGCTGTCGATCACGACAGTGTGGCGGCTGCTGAAGCGGCACGGCTGGTCCTGGCAGGCCCCGGGCCCGCCGGGCGCTTGTCGTAACGGTGACGGCCCCTCAGCGAGCTCGCCGTGAGGGTCGCGCTCTTTTGTGGGGCGGGCGACATCTGTACGTTCTGGGCGGTGATTACTCAGATCGTCACGTTGCTGGGCGTCCTACTGGGCGCGCTTACCTCGTTCGTGGCCACCGGGTGGGCGGAGCGGACCAAGCACCGTCGGCTGATGGCCGCGCGGTGGGACGAGCGGAAGCTCGACACCTACGTGCAGTACGCGACCTGCGTGAAGGAGATCGACGCGGTCGCCAAGCGGGCCAGACAGGCTGAGTCGGGCTCGACGGCGCGGGCGGAGTTCCTGGCGACGATGGAGCAGGCGGAGATCCAGCGATCGGCGCTCTTCGAGACACTCGTGCTGCTCGCGAGTCCGGCCGCCGTGGAGGCGGCGAAGGCGGTGAACACCGTGCTCTGGGAGTCCGAGATTGCCGCCCGCGAGCACACTGCGGTGTCGAACGGCCCCGTCTTGGTCGAGTTGCTCAACGCCTACCACGCGCAGGCCCGGCTGGACCTCGGCGTCGGTGGCCCCGTCGGCGGAGCGTGAGCAGGAACACAAAGGGCCGTGCCGGGCAGCGGAGATCGCTGCCCGGCACGGCCCTTGAGGCCGGGGAGGTCGCTGGCGTCCCGACGATCGGCTACGCCAACAAGCCGGAGAAGGACATCAAGTTGGCCGCCGCTGGCGCCGTGGTGGTTGTGGACTCGATGCAACTCATAGCCGACGACCTCGCCTGATCTGGCGCCCAGAACACGAGTGTTCCCCGAACCTGTCTCCCTCTCGCGCTTACTCCCCTACGCTCCGTCGTAGTAGGTGCTGGTCGAGGTGGAGGGGACACTCATGACGGACGAGATCGCCCAGTTGGTGGAACAGGCAGGCCCGTACCTGGCGGCGGCCGTGAGTGCGTACGGCGGGGCCGTCTTGACCCGGGCGGAAGACAGTGCCGTGGAGGCGACCGCCAACCTGGGTCGTCGTGTCCTGCACGCGGTGTTCCGTCGCGGCTCGCAGAGCGAACAGGCCGCCTTGGAAGCCGCGGTCCAGGACGCCGCTGAGGACACCACCGACCCGGACGCGGCAGCGGCGCTGCGCCAGCAGATCAAGCGGGCCCTGCGCGAGGACGCCGGACTCCGCCAGGAGCTGGCTGGCCTCGTTGGGCCGGCCGCCGCCTCCGTGACGATCACCGCGTCCGGGGAGCGGTCGATCGCTGCCCACACCATCACCACGGCCATCACCGGCGACGGCCACCGCCTCGCCCAGTGACCGGGTCCCACTACGACGCCTCCGGTACCAGGGCGATCACGGCCCAAAGCATCGGCACCGCCCACACCGGTGACGTCATCGGCCTGCCCGCCGAGATCCTCACCGCCGCCCGCGACGTGCCGGCCCCTCCCAGCCTCACCAACCTGCCGCCCTATCCCCTCTGTCTTGGCCGCGAGGACGCCCTCACCTGGCTCCGCACCGCGCTCACAGCAGACGGTGGGACCGCGATCACCCAAGCCTCAACCGTCCACGGCCTCGGCGGTATCGGCAAGAGCACCCTGTCCCTCGCCTATGCCCACCGCTACCGCCGCACCTATACCCTCATCTGGTGGATCACCGCCGACTCCCCGGCCCGTATCAAGCAGTCCCTCGCAGACCTGACCCTCCGGCTGCTCCCGTCCTGTGCCGGAATCGCCTCCCAGGACCAGCAGGCCCAGTGGGCGATGACCTGGTTGCAATGGCACCCAGGATGGTTGCTGGTCTTCGACAACGTCGAGAACCCGGCCGACCTCACCAGCTACCTTGGTGCCCTCAACCGCGGACACCACCTGATAAGCAGCCGCCGCGCCACCGGCTGGCCGCGCACCATCAGCACCTACCCCCTCGGCACCCTCGCACCCGATGAGGCCGCCGAACTGATCTGCACCTACGCGTTCACCGACGGCAAGCCCACCCCCCGCGACCTCCAAGACGCCCGCGCACTCGCCGCTGACCTCGGCCACCTCCCGCTTGCCTTGGAGCAGGCCGGCGCCTACCTGCGCCAGCACCCCACCATCAGCATCGACGCCTACCGCCAGCGCCTGCACACCAAGCTGGACAAAGCGGCCGAGGGCATCGACGCCGAACGCACCATCGCCCGCATCTGGACGCAGACCCTCCAGGCTCTCGACGCCCGGAACCCCCACGCCGTAACCGTCCTGCGGATCCTGGCCTGGCTCGCCCCCGACGGCGTCCCAATCAGCCTTCTGGAGTCTGCCGACACCGATAACGACGACCTCCATGAAGGCCTCGGCCTGCTCGGCGCCTACAGCATGGTCACCGTCACCAGGCACACAGTCAGCGTCCACCGTCTCCTACAGGCAGTCCTCCGCACCACTGCGCCGCCCGAACTCGACGGCTCACCCTCAGGCCGCCGCGGGGCCGAAGAAGCGCTCGTGCAAGCCCTCATCAGCTCCGATGCCCCCCAGGCAACAGGCGCAGCCACAGCTTTGGATGCTCTGATGCCCCAGCTGACTGCGCTTGCGGATACCAGGCCAACTGGGCGCTATGAGGACCGCGCGACAGCTCTCTACTCCACCGCAGCTGAACGCCTCTACACGCAGGGCCACGAGGCTCGAACCATCCCCCTCCGGCGAGCCATGCTTGCCCAGTATGAGCAAGTCCTCGGCGACACCCACCCCAATACCCTGATCGGCCGCAACAGCCTCGCCCAGGCTTACGAAGCGGCTGGTGAGCTGGACCATGCCATCGCTCTCCACAAGACCGTCCTCGCCCAATTCGAGCAGGTCTTCGGCGAGGCCGCCCCATACACCCTGGCCAGCCGCAACAATCTCGCCAGCGCATACCGGGCCGCCGGGGATCTGGCCCAAGCCATCACGCTGTACGAGACTTCCCTCACCCAGTGCGAGCTCGTCCTTGGTAGCACCCACCCCCAGGCCGTGACGACTCGCAACAACCTCGCCCAGGCTTACGAAGCGGCTGGTGAGCTGGACCATGCCATCGCTCTCCAGAAGACTGTCCTCGCCCAATTCGAGCAGGTCCTCGGCGACACCCACCCCAACACCCTGACCAGCCGCAACAACCTCGCCAACGCATACCGGACGGCCGGGGACCTAGACCGAGCCATCCCCCTGCTCGAGACCGTCCTTACCCAACGCAAACAGGCCCTCGGCGACACCCACCCCGACACCGTGATCAGCCGTAACAACCTCGCCCTCGCCTACCAGGCAGTCGGCAACCTGGACAAAGCCATCACCTTGTTCGAAACCGCTGTCGCCCAGTGCGAGCAGGTCCTCGGCGACACCCACCCATACACCCTGATCAGCCGTAACAACCTCGCCGCCACCTACGAAGCGGCGGGGGATCTAGAGCGTGCCATCACACTCCACGAGCTCACCCTCTCCCAATCCGAGTACGTCCTCGGCGATACCCACCCCGACACCGTGATCAGCCGTAACAACCTCGCCCTCGCCTACCAGGCAGTCGGCAGCCTGGACAAAGCCATCACCTTGTTCGAAACCGCTGTCGCCCAGTGCGAGCAGGTCCTCGGCGATACCCACCCATACACCCTGACCAGCCGCAACAACCTCGCCCACGCTATTCGCGAGCGCGGCACGCAACCCGAGCCACCGCTGTGAGCACTGTTCCTGCCGCATGCTGTTGTCCCAGCGGGCGTGTAAGCGATCTCGTGTAAGTGCCTTGTGGTTATCGGATGCTGAGCCGGTCCTCGAAGAAGAGTGAGAACTGGTTCAGCGCCTCCTTCC